>NZ_DATCTF010000011.1 GCF_036568125.1 Magnetovibrio sp. | reverse complement strand
ACGAAAGTTTCAGCAAGGCGTAACCGGTAATTATCCATTGTTGGGGCGAGGAGCAATGAGAAAACCGGCTTTGTTTTAGATGCAAGGAAGTCCTGGTTTTCCTTTTCCTAATATACACGGTTGAACAATTCGGTGGAGGAGGATCTCGTTCGGTTCGTATTGTGCGGGGGATGTGAATTGATCAAAAAATGCCAAATTCAATCCGAAAACCGAAAACGGCCTAACCCTTTGTTTTTAGGGCTAGGCCGTTTTAGCTTGTCGCAGATTTAATGCGAAGTTTCGCAATTAATGTTGTGAGTTCGCAAATTAAGATGGAAATGACAATGACAAAAGGCTCCCGGTTGGGAGCCTTTTGCTGTTTTGGCTGGGGCGGTAGGATTCGAACCTACGGTGCACGGCATCAAAAGCCGTTGCCTTACCACTTGGCTACGCCCCATCACATTGACGCCCCGCATCGCTGCGGGGTGCGGAGGGGAAAATAAGGGGTATCGTCCGTATTCGCAAGCGCGAATGACAAAAAATTGCCTGTTCGTTCGAGGTCGTGGGCTACGGGGGGCGCGAGTCTAGAAAACCTGTGCGGTGTCAAGCATTTCGGCGGCGGAAACCCACCACGTGGGATGGCTTTGCGCGAGGGTGCTTGCCGCAGATTGAGCGGCGGCGCGGCTGGCAAACAAACCGAAACAGGTCGCGCCGGAGCCGCTCATGCGCGCCAGCAAGATTTCATCGAGCGCGTTCAGCGCGTCCACAACAGATTGAATTTGCGGCGTCAGCGCGATTGCAGGAGCCATCAAGTCGTTGTCGCGTTCTGCCAGCAACTGCGCCAGATGGCGGGCGTCGCGGGGGTGGTCGTGGAACCGCGCCGGAACGGAAAAATCATGGTTGGAGTCTTTGTAGGCTTTGAACACCTCGGGGGTCGAGACGCTGAGCCCTGGATTGACCAGCACCAGCCATGCAACGGGCAGGTGCGGGGCCATGTCCAGGTGTTCGCCGATGCCGCCCATGTAGGCCGGGCGACCTTCCAGGCACACGGGCACGTCGGCGCCCAGTTTCAACCCGATGGCACTGAGCATGTCGCTGCCCAAGTCATCTCGCCACAGCTTGAACAAGGTCGACAGCGCGCGCGCCGAGTCGATGTTGTCGGCGAGGTCATGGGCGACGTGATGAATGGCTTCGTCGGCGAGCTCGATGTCCCAAAACTGTGCCAGCGCTTTCAAGGCCGCGGCGGCATCCGCCGAACCGCCGCCAATGCCGGATGCGACCGGCAGGTTTTTTTCCAACGTGATGTGCGCGGTGGCCTTGATGCCGACGTGTTCGGCCAATTTACGCGCCGCGCGCAGCACCAGGTTGTCGCCATCGGCCGACAGGTCTGCGGCAAACGGTCCAGTAATGGCGAGGGTGAGGCCGTCAACGCCGTCAGGATTTTCGTCAACGGTGATGAGATCGCAGACATTGGCGAACACCACCAAGCTGTCGAGTTCGTGATAGCCGTCGTCGCGCCGTCCGGTGATGTGCAGATAGAGATTGATCTTGGCCGGGGCGGAACGGCTGACGGTGGCGCGCTGAGGTCGGGGGGACGGCGGCATGACGATGGCTCGGTTAAATCGCCGGGGCGGTTTTCAGGCCGTCTTTAAGCTTTTGGTTCAGAATTTCGGCGAGATCCGCATCGGGCTCCAACGTCTTGGCGCGTTCCCACTGGAAGCGCGCTTCGCGGGTGCGGCCGACTTGCCACAGCGCATCGCCGAGATGGTCGTTGATCACCGGGTCGGCGGGGCGCAGCATCACCGCGCGCTCAAGCTTTTTCACAGCTTCGTCGAATTGACCGAGACGGTACAAGCCCCACCCCAGACTGTCGACGATGTAACCGTCGCGGGGACGTAAATCGACGGCTTTTTCGATCATCTTCAAGGCGCGGTCCAGGTGCAAACCCTGGTCGATCCACGAGTAGCCGAGATAGTTGAGCACCAAGGGTTGATCGGGTTCGAACTCCAAGGCCTGGAGGAAATCTTTTTCGGCCAAAGGCCAACGGTCGGTTTGCTCATAAGCGATGCCGCGGGCGTAAAACACCGTCCAATGCCGGGCGTCGATTTTTTCGATGCGCTTGAATGCGTCGGTATAGGCCTCGGCGGCTTCTTTGAAACGTTCGTGGCGGCGCAAGACATCGCCCAGTTCAATCAGCGGCACTTCGCGATCCGTGCGTTCGCGCGCCAATGCGCGCAGCATGTGCACGGCGTCGTCGGTATTGCCCATCCGGTCGAGGTTGTCGGCCATGCGCATGCGCGTGTTCCAGCTCAGCGGCGAATCCTTGGGCACGGTTGCATAAATGGCGTTGGCGTCGGCGTAACGTTCCTTCGCTTCCAGCGCGGCGGCGGCGACGACATTGGCGGCGGTCATGTTTGGGCGCAGATATAAAGACAGATGGGCGAGCACTTGGACGCGGCTGTCACCGGCCTGGGACTGGAGCACGCTGGCGATGTTGAACAGCGCTTCGGCGGCGCCGTCTTGTGCGGTGGCGACGTCCAGGGGGCGTTTCTTGTTGGCTTTGCGACGGGCCTCAGAAAGGGCCAGCATGGCCGCGCCTTCGCCGTCGTTGGTGAATTTCGAATACAGCTCGGTGGCTTTGTCGAATTTGCCGAGCCGTTCGAAGTGTCCACCCAAAAGTTCGGTAATGCGGGTCGACATGCCGGCTTTGGCGAGCACGCTGACGAACAGGTCTTCCGCCGCCTTGGCGTTTCCGGCGCGTTCTTCGATCAGGGCGGCGTGCAGGTCGTGCAGAGCCTCCAACGCCGATTCTTCCTTCATCTTCGCCAGCGCCTGCAAGGCGCCTTGATGGTCGTTTTGACCGACCTTGGCCCAAGCGATCAGGGGCGGGGCCAGCAGCCGCACCAAACCTGTTTTTTCGTCTTTCAACAGCTCCTCGACGGGCGCGAAGTTATTGATCTTGATCGCGTGGACCGCGCGCAACAGATTGGCGAAGGGAGCTTTCTCTCCGGCTTTTTCGACCTTTTCGAGCGACGTGAGCGCTTCGTCGATGCGCCCTTCGGTCAACGCCAGAATATAGATGCGTTTGTATAGGTCTGCGGTGGCGAGATCGCCGCGGGTGGTGGCGATACCGTAGTATTGCATCGCGGCCAGGCTTTGACCGACCTGTTCGGCGTGGCGGCCGGCGAGATAATTTCCCGCGGCGCTTTCGCCGATGTGGGGCTGGCCATCTGATGCCGGCACCACCGTCGGGGCGCTGAGAACACATCCGGATACAAACAGCAGCGCCGCGAACGTGCGCAGCGGACGGAGAGACGGACCCAAAGGCCGCAGAGGGGGGCGTTGAGCAAACATGCGCAGAGTGTAGCCGCCCCACGCGCGCCGGGCAACAAACGGGAACGCGTATTTTTACATATTCGGATAATTAGGCCCGCCGCCGCCTTGCGGGGTGGTCCACACGATGTTTTGCGTCGGATCCTTGATGTCGCAGGTCTTGCAGTGGACGCAGTTCTGGGCGTTGATCTGAAGGCGTTTGCTGTCTGGGTCGCCTTCGACCTCGACGAATTCATAAACGCCGGCAGGGCAAAAGCGCGCCTCCGGCCCGTCATAAAGAACCAAGTTGGTGTTCACCGGCACCCGATCGTCCTTGAGGGTCAGGTGACAAGGCTGGTCTTCTTCGTGGTTGGTGTTGGAAACGAATACCGAACTGAGCTTGTCGAAGCTCACCACCCCGTCGGGTTTGGGATAGTCGATTTTCAGCGGCGCTTGTGCGCGCTTCAATTGGTCGTGGTCGCTGTGATGACTGAATGTCCACGGCGCGCGCCCGGCGAATAGATAGGTGTCGATGGCCGAATAGGCGATGCCTGCCCACAGGCCGTTTTTGAACGACGGGCGAATGTTGCGCGACTTGAACAGTTCCGCCCACAACCACGATTTTTGGAGCGTTTCGGGATAGGCGTCCAACAACGCGGGGGCGTTTTCGCCCATCGCTGCGACAATAGCGTCGGCGCATTCGATGGCCGATTTCATCGCCGTGTGCGAACCCTTGATGCGCGGCACGTTCATGAAACCAGCCGACGCGCCGATCAACGCACCGCCGGGGAAGATCAGCTTGGGAATCGCTTGAAAACCACCTTCGTTGAGCGCGCGCGCGCCATAGGCGATGCGCCGCCCGCCTTCGAACACCGGGCGGATTTTGGGATGGGTCTTGAATCGCTGCATCTCATCGAACGGCGATAGATAGGGGTTGGTGTAATCCAGCCCGACGATGAAGCCCACCGACACCAGATTGTCGCCCAGGTGATAGAGGAACGAGCCACCGTAGACGTCGCTGGTCAGCGGCCAGCCGACGGTGTGGATGACGGTGCCGGGTTTGTGGTTTTCGGGTTTGATTTCCCACAGTTCCTTGATGCCGATGCCGTACGTCTGCGGGCCGATGCCGTCGCGCAGGCCGAACTTGGCCATCAACTGCTGCGACAGCGAGCCGCGGCAGCCTTCGGCGAACAGGGTGTAGGTGGCGTGCAATTCCACGCCCGGTTCGAAATTGGGGCCTTCTTCGCCCGCTGCGGTGCGGCCCATATCGCCGGTGGCGACGCCTTTGACGCGGCCGTCGTCGTGATAGAGGATTTCGGCCGCTGCGAACCCCGCGAACACCTCGATCTCCAGCGTTTCGGCCTGTTCGCCCAACCAGCGCGTCAGCGCGCCCAGCGAAGCGACGAAATTACCCGCGTTGTGCATTTGTGGCGGTGTCGGCAGCTTGAACGCGGATTGGGAGGTCAAAAACAGGAATTGGTCGTCCGTGACCGGGGTGGTGAGCGGCGCACCTTTGTCTTGCCAGTCGGGAAACAGTTCGGTCAGCGCGATCGGGTCGATCACCGCGCCGGACAGGATATGCGCGCCGATTTCGGAACCCTTTTCCAGCACGCACACGGAAATGTCTTTACCCGCCACTTGCGCCTGTTGCTTGATGCGGATCGCCGCCGTCAGGCCCGCCGGGCCGCCCCCGACCACGACCACGTCGAATTCCATCGATTCCCGTTCCATGCGCTTTGCGCTCCTGCTCTGCCCTGTGTCTTGGCCATTATAATTCTCGGCCCGGGTTTTGCGCCCGGTTACATTCTTGAAATTAAACCTCAGGATTGGAAATGCTGCAACTGCGAAATAATGATTTGCGGTGCAGCAAGGCTTTCCTTGCCCGGTGACGATGGTATGGTGTGGCCATGAACGCATTTGAAGACGCTCTGCACCATCCCGCCGACGTTTTGGCCTGGTATCTCGATGCCGGGGTGGACGAGGCCGTGGGTGAAGAACCTCTGGACCGTTACGCCCTGGTGCGCGAAGCCCAGGCCCAGCGTGACGCCGAGGCGCAAGCGTTGCTGAAAGACGCCAACGCCGGACATGCCGCACACCACGCTGCGCACAGTGCACAGACCGGAGGGGTGCCGACGCCCGCCGGTCGCGCCGGACCCGCGCAGGTCCGACCGAGCGATGGCGGCGTCGGCGAAGAGGCGATGAAAAGCGCCGTCAAATTGGCCCGTGAAGCTAAGAACCTGGATGAGCTACGTGCGGTTTTGCAAGATTTCGACGGCTGTCCGTTGAAAAAGACCGCGATGAACCTGGTGTTCGGTGACGGCAACCCCGATGCGCGGCTTGTGTTGATCGGCGAAGCACCGGGCGCGGATGAAGATCGCCAAGGCGTGCCGTTCGTCGGCGCCAGCGGTCAGCTTTTGGACAAGATGCTGGCGTCCATCGGCTTAAATCGCTCGGACGTGTTTATTTCCAACACCGTGTTCTGGCGCCCGCCAGGCAATCGAACGCCCAATTCCGGCGAAATCGCGGTCTGTCTGCCGTTCGTCGAACGCATGATCGAGCTGATCGATCCGGCCATCTTGATCACCGTTGGCGGACCGGCGACGCATTCGCTTTTGGCGCAGCAAGGCAGTGTGTCCCGCTTGCGTGGCCGCTGGTTCACTTATGAAACCGGACGAATGTCACATCCCATCGCCGCCAGTGCGATCTATCATCCGGCTTATTTGCTGCGCACGCCGGCGCACAAACGCGAGGCCTGGTCCGATTTGATAGCGATCAAGGCTAAGCTGGCCGAGCTTGCCTAACGTTGCGTCGCGCGCCGTTTGGCGGCCCCCGTTGCCACATGTGCGGCTGTGACGTATAAGATTTATCAATATTTAGGGGGGATGATAAAACCCGATTCGGGCGTTGTCTTCCATATGCATAAAGTCAGAAACGCGCGGTGTCCGATCCGCTGTGCCGTGAGTGGGGTTGTTTAAAACATTATGCCTTCCATAAGACTGGTTTTGCGTGCGATGACGTTCGCCGCGTCCGTGGCGGGCGCGGTTGTGTCGATGCCATCGGTAAGTGCCGCCCAAGAGGCCGCGCCCGAGCTGGCGTCGCTGCCCGCGATGCAAGTCGGCCAGGTCGCCCTACCCAGCGTGTTGAGCGCCGATGACGCCGAGCTCTATCGCACCATTTTCGCCCTGCAGGAAAAAGGCGATTGGGCCAAAGCCGATCGTGAAATCAAAAAGCTCACCGACCGGCTGCTGATGGGCCACGTGTTGGCGCAGCGCTATCTGCATCCCACCAAGTACCGTTCGAAATACAAAGAACTCAAGGCGTGGCTGGCCGAATACGCCGATCACCACGATGCTCAGCAGATCTACAAACTGGCGCTCAAACGCCGTCCGGCGAATTACAAATATCCGGACAAGCCGATCATCGGCCGTGGGCTGTATCAACCCGCGACGTCGTCCGACGCCGCCGAAGGGCCCAAGCGCAAGCACCTGAACCGCGAACAGCGCCGCCGCGTTGCGCGCCTGAAGGTCACCATCAAAAGCCACCTGCGCAAAGGCCATACCTTGGCGGTGAAAAAGCTGATCGAAACGGCCGAGGTCAAAAAGCTGTTCGACGATTACAACATGGACTGGGCGCGTGGACGTCTCGCCCATGGTTATTTCATGGCCGGGCGCGACCAGTGGGCGGTCGAGTGGGCTGAAAAAGCCGCCAGCCGTTCAGGCAAATATCAGTCGGGGCTGCACTGGACGGCGGGCTTGGCGCAATGGCGTCTGGGGCAGCTGGACAAAGCCGCGGAACACTTCGAATTGTCGGCAAAGTATGACGCTTCACCCTGGTCCCATTCCGCCAGCGCGTTTTGGGCCGCGCGCGCGCATTTGATTTCGCGTCGTCCGGAAAAGGTCATGGCGTTGCTGGAACAGGCCGCCGAACACCCGCGCACGTTCTACGGCATGTTGGCGAGCAAGCTGTTGGGCCGCGAGCCGGCGTTCAACTGGGACCTGCCGCCAATGGATGGCACCGAGGTGCAAGCGCTGCTGCAACACAACGGCGGGCGGCGCGCCCTGGCTTTGCTGCAAATTGGCGAAGACGTTATTGCCGAAAAAGAAATGCGCCAAACCGCGCGGTTGGCCCCGCGTGAGCTGTCGCGCGGCATGCTCGCCATCGCCGCGCACACCGGCATGGCGGAACTAACCATGCGCCTGGACGCGATGCTCTATCCCAACGGCGGCGGTTTCGACGGTGCGTCCTATCCGTTGCCGTCGTGGGAACCGGCGGACGGGTTCAAGGTCGACCGAGCGTTGATTTACGCCCTGGTGCGTCAGGAATCGCGCTTCAACCCCAACGCCAAATCCGGCGCGGGCGCACGCGGTTTGATGCAGTTGATGCCGGGCACCGCGAGCTTCGTCGCGCGCGACCGAACCTTGCGCTGGAACAAGCGTTCGGAACTGTTCGATCCGCAGTTTAATTTGCAGCTGGGGCAAAAATACATTTCGCTGTTGCTCAGCGACGACAAAATCCAAGGCGACCTGTTCTTGATGGCTGCGGCTTGGAACGGCGGTCCGGGCAATCTCAACAAATGGCGGCGCAACGTCGATGACATGGACGATGCGTTGTTTTTCATCGAAAGCCTGCCGTCGCGTGAAACCCGTATTTTTATCGAACGCGTGCTGACCAACTTGTGGATTTATCGCAATCGCTTAGGTCAAAGCGCGCCGTCCCTGGACGCTGTCGCCTCGGGTGTTTGGCCCAGCTACAGCGCGTTGGGTGCAGGTCAAAGCCAACAACCGCAAGAGGTCGCCGCCAATGTCCAAAATTGAAGGGGAGCGCGTATTTTTACCGGTGCGCATCGCGGTGTTGACGGTGTCGGACACCCGCACGTTGGAAACCGATAAATCGGGCGACACCTTGGTGCAACGCATCGAAGGCGCGAACCACATCGTCGCCGCGCGCGAAATCATCAAGGACGACGTGCCGATGTTGGTCGAACAGCTTAAGGTCTGGATCGCGGACGACGACATCGACGTGGTCATCGCCACCGGCGGCACCGGCCTGACCGGCCGCGACGTGACGCCCGAAGCGTTCGCCCAGGTGCAGGAAAAAGAAATTCCGGGTTTTGGTGAGTTGTTCCGCTGGATCAGCTATCAAAAGATCAAGACCTCGACCATTCAGTCCCGCGCCACCGCGGGTCTCGCCAACGGCACCTATCTGTTTGCGCTGCCGGGTTCGACCGGGGCGTGCAAGGACGCGTGGGATGACATCTTGGTCCATCAACTCGACGCCCGCACGCGGCCGTGCAACATGGTCGAACTGATGCCGCGCCTTAAAGAGCACCTCGTTTAAGGTCGGCTTCGTCGTCGACGTCGCTGAGCGTTTCGATAAAACCGATCTTTGCGCCGACCGGCACATTGGCGATGGTGTCATTGAGCGCGTGTTCGCTCGACCAGCGCACGCCTGCAAACGGGTTGATCGGGCACGGACGGCGTTTCGCGCCGACCAGCCAATAACCGCCGTCGGTGGCGGGGCCGAACACCAGGTCGTTTTCACCCAACGCTTCGAACGCCGCCGCGATGTGCGTCGCGGTGATGTCGGGGATGTCGCTGCCGACGATGACAACAGGGCCAGGCGGCAGATCTAGCCACGGCCTAAGCATGCGATCGCCCAAATCGCCGTCGCCTTGGGAGATCAGCGTCCAACCCTTGGGCCACATGCGCGGCTCGAACCGCGATCGGTCCGGCGTGACGCTCAGCCAACATCGCCAACGGTCATCTTTCAACTTGCGGGCGACATCAAACAGGGTGCGACGCTGAAACGCCCACGCCCCGACTTGCCCGATATCTTTGGCAAGGCGGGATTTGACCCGACCGATGCGTGGCGCTTTGGCCATCAAAACCAGATGCCTCATCGATACAGGCTTTCGATCCAGCGTGGGGGTGCGCCCAACAGATACAACGCCAAACACAGCACGTTGCGCGTCGGGCGCGCCCACCAGCCACCGGATTGGTAGCGCGTAGCCGACGTGGTGACGGTGCGGTTGATGCGTTTGAGGCGCATCGGCCCGATGCGGCGTACCAAGTCGACATCTTCCATCAAATTTTGCTCGGCGCGAAAACCGCCGACAGCTTCGTAAAGGTCGCGGTGGATCAGCAGGCCTTGGTCGCCGTAAGGCAAGCCCAACACATCGGCGCGCCAATTGGCCAACGCCGCGACACGGCGGGCGGCGCGACTTTGGATGTCGAAGCGAAGGCGAAAATAGCCAGCTAGGTTTTGGTTGCGTTCAAGGGTGATGAAGCGGCTGAGATCCGCTTCCCAATCATCGGGCAACACGGTGTCGGCGTGTAGAAACAAGAGCCACGGTCCCTTCGCCACCTCAGCGCCGTGGGCCAGTTGGCGGCCGCGTCCGGGCTGGGTCTCGATCAGTTTGGCGCCTTGATCGGCGGCGATGCGGGCGGTGTCGTCGCTGGAACCGCCATCGACCACCAGCACGTCCAGCAGTGGCGGCGCCGACGCCTGGACGCTGTGCAAGGTGCGGCCCAAGGTTTGTCCGGCGTTGAGGGTGGGGATGATGACCGACAGCATGGGCAAAGATTAGCATGCTCTAGGCGGTTGAAAAGAGACTTCGGTGTTCTTGTAATGTTCCGTCCATTCGCTTATGCTTCGACGATGATCGATATCGTACCGAATCAGCCCAAAAAAGGCCGGGGCGCCGTGTCCAACCATGCCGGGCGGTTCGAGCCGCACGCCCGCGTCGCCGTCGACGATGGTTGGGATTTGGCTGGTGAGGGGGCCGAGCTCGATAAGCTCAAGACCGAGGTGACGGTTGAATGTGCCAAGTCGGCGTTGACGCGCAACGCCTCGCCGGATCTGCCCTTTGACCGATCGCTCAATCCTTATCGAGGCTGCGAACACGGCTGCGTGTACTGTTACGCGAGGCCCTCGCACGCCTACATGAACCTGTCGCCGGGATTGGATTTCGAAAGCAAACTGTTCGTCAAAGACAATCTGGCGACAGTGTTGGAAGTGGAACTGCGCAAGCCCAGCTATAGCCCCGCCCCGGTGATGATTGGCGCCAACACCGATCCCTACCAGCCGATCGAACGGGAACGGCGCATCACCCGCCAAGTTCTGGAAATTCTGCACGCCTATCGCCACCCCGCCGTGATCATCACCAAATCGCATTTGATCACGCGCGATGTGGATATCTTGGCCGACATGGCGGCGCGCAATCTGGTTTCTGTGGGCATCTCGTTGACCACCTTGGACCGCGATCTTGCCCGCACCATGGAACCGCGCGCCGCGACACCGGCCAGACGTCTTGAGGCAATGGAAGTTCTGTCTGGTGCCGGTGTTCCGGTGGCGGTGCTCGCCGCCCCGATGGTGCCGACGCTGAACGACCACGAGTTGGAAGCCATCTTGCAGTCGAGCGCGGAGGCTGGGGCGCGGGTCGCAACCTACATCTTGTTGCGGTTGCCACGCGAACTTAAAGGCCTGTTTGGAGAATGGCTGCAGACACACGCCCCAGGCAAAGCCAAGCGGGTGATGAGCTTGCTGAGCCAGTCGCGGGGCGGCGGGCACAACGATCCCAACTTCGGTACGCGCATGACCGGCACCGGGGTGCACGCCAAGTTGTTGAGCCAGCGGTTTTGCTTGGCGTGTAAGAAATTGGGATTGGCACCCGCCGATCCCGGTGAGTTTAAGCTGAACGTCGATGCTTTTTCCCGGCCGCCGCAGGTCGGAGACCAACTGGCCTTACTCTAACAGGCGTCGGGATCACAAGGTCTGAAGAACGCCCCTTGGCAAACTGCAGCCGTCGGACAACAATGCGTTTCGCGATAGCCTGTTTCCTCTTCGACGATCATCCGAAAGACCAAAGCCGTGCCTGACTTTTCCTTCGAATTGAGCAAGCCCGGCCTTGTCGCCGGGGTCGATGAGGCGGGGCGCGGTCCATGGGCCGGGCCGGTGGTGGCGGGGGCGGCGATTCTCAACCCGAAAACCTTGCCGCAAGACCTGATCGACGGCTTGGACGATTCCAAAAAACTTAAGGCTGAAAAGCGTGAAGCGCTGTTGTTGCGTTTGCGGCAATCCGACGCGGTGCTGGGCGTTGGCGTGGCGAGCGTCGCTGAAATCGATGAACTGAACATCTTGCAAGCGACCATGTTGGCGATGCGCCGGGCGGTGGTGGATTTGGCCGTGGTGCCCGATTACGCCTTGATTGACGGCAACCGCGTGCCGAGCGGCTTGCCGTGCGCGGCCGAGGCGGTGGTCAAAGGCGACGGGCGCTCGCTGTCCATTGCCGCCGCATCCATCGTCGCCAAGGTCAGCCGCGACCGCATGATGGCCGAACTCGACCGCCTGTACCCGGGCTACGGGTGGGCGGCCAATGCGGGCTATGGCACCAAAGCCCATCAAGACGGTCTCAAGCGTCTTGGTATCACCCCTGAGCACAGAAAAAGTTTTGCCCCAATTCGCAAGATGTTGAGTCCAGCAGATTCCTGAGACTCAATATGTAGGTCTAACAAAATCTACTAACATATTGATTCTATTTAATTCCTTGACGGCGATTCATGTGTCGGTCATGTTGCCCACATGAGCAATTCAATCTTACCGCTGAACAAGATCCTGGTCGGGGACTGTATCGAAAACATGGAAAGCCTTCCCGAAGGCTCCGTCGATATGATCTTTGCCGACCCGCCGTATAACCTTCAATTGGGGGGTGATCTGCATCGCCCCAACAACACCAAGGTCGACGCCGTCGATGACGATTGGGACCAATTTGAAAGTTTTCAGGCCTACGACGAGTTTTCCCGTCGCTGGTTGAAAGCCGCGCGCCGGGTGTTGAAGCCCGATGGCACCTTGTGGGTGATTGGCAGCTATCACAATATTTTCCGCGTCGGCGCGGTGTTGCAGGACCTGGGGTTCTGGATGCTCAACGACGTGATTTGGCGTAAAACCAACCCGATGCCCAATTTCCGGGGACGGCGCTTTACCAACGCCCACGAAACCATGATTTGGGTGGCCAAGGACAAGGACGCGCGCTACCGCTTTAATTACGAAGCGATGAAAGCGCTGAACGACGATTTGCAGATGCGATCGGACTGGACCTTGCCAATCTGTTCGGGTGGCGAGCGGTTGAAGAAAGACGGCAAAAAAGCCCATCCGACGCAAAAGCCGGAAAGCCTGCTGTATCGCGTGATTTTGAGTTCGTCCGAACCCGGCGACGTGATCTTGGATCCGTTTTTCGGCACCGGCACCACCGGCGCGGTCGCCCGTAAATTGGGCCGCAACTGGATCGGCCTGGAACAAGACCCCGAATACGCCGAGATCGCAGAGGCCCGCATCAAACGCGTCAAAGCGCAACAGGATCTCGAGCTTCTGCGCACCCACAGTAAGCGCACCGCGCCGCGCATTCCGTTCGGCACCGTGGTTGAACGCGGACTGCTCAAGCCCGGCGATGTGCTGTACGACAACCGCCGCCGCTTTTCCGCACGGGTACGCGCCGACGGCACGCTGGTGACGGCGGAATTTCAGGGCTCGATTCATCAGGCCGGGGCGTTTGTGCAAAAAGCGCCCAGTTGCAACGGCTGGCAGTTCTGGCACGTCGAGCAAAAAGGTCAGCTGGTGTGCATCGACGCCTTCCGCGAAAAAATCCGCGCTGAAATGCACTGAACAAATTTGGGGGGTGACCTCCAGGGCTCCCGGTATTTCACATTGTTCCAGGTCGCACTCGAACATGATTCCGGGGGCCCATTTTATCTTCACTTGCGTTGAGCAGGAGCGTTCCCTAGAAACAAAGGGAACGCTTTTTTGTGAGGGCCGCAATGTCGCTAAAATGGGATTCCCGCTTTATCCGCTTGGCGCGTGAAATCGCGTCGTGGTCCAAGGATCGCTCCACCCGTGTCGGCGCGGTGATCGTGGCCGAGGACAAGACGCCCAGCTCGTACGGTTACAACGGTTTTCCCCGCGATATAGACGATGATGCGGCGGAACGCCACGAACGTCCCGACAAATACGACTGGACCGAACACGCCGAACGCAACGCCATCTACAACGCCACCCGTACCGGTCAGACGCTGCTCAACAACACCATCTACGTGACCCACATTCCATGCCCCGATTGCGCCCGCGCCATCTTGCAGGTTGGCATCAAGCGCGTGGTGGTCGACAAAGCCTCGGTCTCGGATGCCGATTTTCAAAAGCGCTGGGATGAAAAGGGCCAATTTTCCGAACGCATGTTCAAGGAAGCCGGCGTGGTGATGGATTACAGCGAAGCGCTCACTGAAGAGCAGATCCGCGAAACGAAATGATTATTCGCCGCTGACGTGGGGCACCGGTTCCATTAAGGGATCCAACATCGGGTCGAATTCCAGATCAAAGACGTCCTCGTTGTGGGGTGCGCCGAGCGATTTTTGCAAAGCGTTTGCGACCACGGTTTCGCATGCTGTAGCGAGATGCTTGCGGTCTCTGAAGGCGCTCGCCAGCAGCGGGGGGTGAAAAACCACCTCGACTTCGCAGCCGCTGATGCCGAACACGTTGAGCAGATGCGGGGCCAGGGTCATATCGCCGAACCAGGTGTAGTTTTCGCGTTCTCCCTGACTGAGCGCCCGGCCCTGTTTATGGCGCGCGTAAACGATGCTGACGGGCTGCACCCAGGCTTCGCGGGTGACGTCCTCAAGCGCAGAAAACAGTGAGCTCTTGAACCGTTTGACGTGCGAGCCGTCGGTCGAGGTGCCTTCGGGAAACAAGATCAGGCTGGCGCCTTTGTTCATACGCGCCGCGAGAAGCTCACGCTGTTGGGCAGCATCCGCGCCGTTGCGGCTGATGAACACGGTGCGCGAAATGCGTGCCAGAAAACCGAACAACGGCCAGTCCGCGACCTCGCTTTTGGCCACGAACACGCCGCCGCCGACGGCTGCGCCCAACACTGGAATGTCGAGATACGAGCTGTGGTTGGCGGCGAACAAGGCGATGTCTGCGCCGGGCATGCCACGCACCTTGAGGCGCAAGCCGGTCAGTACTGCGCATCCTTTGAAAAAAAGCCTGGCGATATGGTGACGTTTGCCGGGTGCGGCGGCGAGCAGCAGGGCATAAGGCCCCAAAAGCACGCCGACCAACACCACGAATAAACCGAGCTTCACACCCGCACGAAGGGGGGAGAACCTCATGCAGCCGCGTCCCGTTTGGTTGTGGCACCGGACTGTGCCGTGGTTTGCGCATGGCCTTCGGCAGCGGCTTTGTCGCTGTCGCGGGTGTAATGGTTGAGGTATTTGGACGTGACGTTTTCGGTTTCCACGATGATGTTCACATCGACCGTATTGAAATCGTAATCGATCACGGCGCCATCGCCGATCACGCCGCCGACACGCAAGTAGCCTTTGATCAGCGGCGGCAACTCACGCAGCGCCTGACCGGCATCGATGGTGTCTTTGGCCATCATGTTCATATCGACGAAGCGGCTGTCCAGGGCGTGCGTGCGGATATGGCGCGGCGCCAGGTGGTGGTGATAGAGATACGACAGCGGCAGCTTCATGTCGCCGGGATTGGTGCCGGGGATCGAGGCGCAGCCGAACATGTATCGGATCTGGTGCTTGAACACATAATCGGCGATACCGCGCCATAACAGCTGCATGGTGCCGCGTGAACGATAGTCGCTGTCGATGCAGCTGCGGCCCAATTCCAAAACCGGGCCGGAGCGATGGATCAGCGGACCCAGTTCAAACTCGCTTTCCGAATAAAAGCCGGCGTATTGGTCGGCGACATCGCCGCGCAACAAACGATAGGTGCCGACCACGCAGGGGTTCGCCGCAGAGCCACGCTCGCGGTCGATCACCAGCAGGTGATCGCAGAATTCATCATACGGGTCGAAGTCGCGCTCGGTCTTCAGCACGCGCGGGCTGGCTTTCGCGCCCATCTCTTCATAAAAGATGCGATAGCGCAGCGCCTGAGAGGCGTCGACTTCGTGGTCAGATTCGGCCAACCGAATCTCGAGATTGTTTACGATCAGAGGCTTCACAGCGCCACGTCCTTTTCCGGGTCTCATAAAAACCAGGAAAGGATCGGCCAATCTCATGATGAGCGCATGACGAGGGCGTGAAAATTCTTTGTCGCTTCGGTTTCGGATTTGTTGCGAAAGCGCCCGGGTGTCAACGGCATTGAGCCATGAAGGCGCGCACCCAATCCTTGATAAACGACGAAAACAATTTCATTTTCAGCGGCATATATTCGCGCTGTTCGCGGATCAGATAGAGCTTCAGTTCGTCGAGTTCATATTCGTTCAATAGCACGGTGATGCGGTCTTTCTCGCGTTCACAGGCGTGAATGTAGGACGGCAAAATCGCGATGCCGACACCCTGGGCGACGGCTTCTTTCATAAAGTTCGGGTTGTTGGCGCGGTAGTTGCCACTGACCGCGATGGAGTGGCTGCCCGCCGCATTGTTCAAGTTCCAGATGTCTGAACCGATCCGTGTGTGGACATAGCGCAGGCAGTTGTGATGCTTCAGGTCTTGAGGCGTTTGTGGCGTGCCGTGTCGCGCCAGATACGACGGTGCGGCGCAGACATTCAATTTGATGCGGGCGATCTCGCTCGCCACCAAACTGGAATCGGGCAACGACGGCGCCAGTCGCAGGGCGAAGTCGATGCGCCCTTCGGTGAAATCGACGTTTTCGTCCGTAAGACGCGTTTCCAGCGTGATCGCGGGATACTGAAGGGAGAATTGTGCAAAAGCCTGATTAAGGACCGTCGCGCCGAGGCCCGAGGGGCAGGTGATGCGCAACGTTCCCTTGGGTTCGCCATGCAGTTCGGAAACGATGTTGGTTGCGACATCGGCTTCGGCAAGAACCTTGAGGCTTTGGGTGTAATACGCTTCACCTGTCTCGGTGAGGCTGAGGCGGCGCGTCGAACGGCTCAGTAATTTGGCGCCCAAACGTCCTTCCAGCCAGGAAATCTGCTTGCTGGCCAGAGACGGCGAGATTGCGATCTCATGGGCGGCCTTGGTGAAACTTTGCGTTTCCACCACCCGAACGAAGGTGTGCATACACGTGAGGGTGTCCATTCGGTTTCCTTAAGATTATAATATTTCCATATTGGAAAAAGTATCATGACTATTTGGCAATTTAAATGTGTTTATGGAATATATATGGTGTTCTCAGGCATCCCAATACGGGATGGTGTTGACAGGAGAACACACCATGATTGTTCAGAAAATAGTCGCCGGGATGTGTACTGCACTGCTGGCGTCCACGCTGAGCGTTGCGGCGCTGGCGGGCGCGGGGCCCGCGCCGGTGCAGCCCGATCACCCGGACCATAGCCATACGCCGGGCCCGAACATCGCGATCGGTCCGATCAGCGTTGGCGGCAACGTTTCGGTGGTGATGGGGCTGAACGGATTTGCAGGCGGCAATGTCGGGGTGTCGGCGGGGCCGGACGGACTGTTGATCGTCGATGATTTGCTGCCCGGTTTCGAGCACAAGCTGGAAGATGTGCTGAGCACCATGAAAACCTGTGCCGAATGCGGTGAACTCAAATACCTGATCAACACTCATTGGCACTTCGATCACGTCGGCAATAACGAACACTTTGGCGGTGCGCCGGTGGTGATCGCACACGAAACCGTGCGGCCGTTGTTGGCTGAGCCGCAAGAATTCAAGATGTTTGCGATGCATTTTCCCGCCAAAAGCCGCGCCGGTTTGCCGGATGTAACGTTTACGCAAAAAGCATCGGTGTTCTTCAATGGTGAAGAGATCGAGCTGACCCATTTCCCCAAAAGTCACACCTCGGGTGACATTGTTGCGTACTTCAAGGACTCTAAAGTGCTGCATTTGGGCGATCTGTATTTCAACGGCATGTTCCCGGTGATTGATCTGGAGCACGGCGGCAGTGTGCAAGGCATGATCGCGAGCATCGAGGCCGTGCTCGAACAGTACCCGGCCGACACCAAGGTCATTCCCGGTCACGGCCCGGTCTCGGATATGAAAGAGGTTAAGGCCTACTTGGGCATGCTGAAATCCACCACCAAAGCGGTGGCGACGGCAAAGCAAGCGGGGCTGAGCTTGGACGATGTAAAAAAGCAGGGCCTCGACATGCAGTGGGCGTCGTGGTCATGGTCGTTCGTGTCGACGGAAACGTGGATCACGTTTGTCTACAACAGCCTGTAGTCGGTCTTTGCGTATCGCCAAAAAAAAGGGCGCGAGACCGAACCGGTCTCACGCCCTTTTCATTTCTTCCTGAACGCACTTAACGCGTCGGCACAGGCTCATCGCCGGAATAGTCGTAGAAGCCTTTGCCGGTCTTTTTACCCAGCCACCCGGCTTCGACGTATTTCACCAGCAACGGGCAGGGGCGGTACTTGGAATCGGCCAAGCCGTCGTGCAGCACGTTCATCACCGCCAGGCAGGTGTCCAAACCGATGAAGTCGGCCAGCTGCAACGGGCCCATCGGATGGTGCGCGCCCATGCGCATGGCATTGTCGATGGCGGCCACGGTGCCGACCCCTTCGTACAGGGTGTAGACGGCTTCGTTGATCATCGGCATCAGCATGCGGTTGACGATGAAGGCCGGGAAATCTTCGGCCGGAACGGGTGTCTTGCCCATCTTCACCGCTAAGGCGGAAACCGTCTTGAAGGTTTCTTCGTTGGTGGCGATGCCGCGGATCATTTCCACCAGCTCCATCGCCGGAACCGGGTTCATGAAATGCATGCCGACGAATTGCCCGGGGCGGTCGGTCTTGGCCGCCAGGCGGGTGATGGAAATGGATGAGGTGTTGGACGCGATGATCGCTTCGGGTTTCAAGACCGGGCAGAGATCTTGGAGGATGGCCTTTTTGACCTCTTCGTCCTCGGTCGCCGCTTCGATCACCAGATCGGCGTCGGAGAACGCGCTCATTTCGCTGCCGATCGAGATGCGCGGCAGCGCGGCATCGACGTCGGCCTGTTCGGCTTTGCCTTTTTCGACTTGGCGGTCCATGTAGGATTTGATGGTATCGAGCGCCACGGCCAAGGCATCCGCGTTGCTATCCAGCAGATGGACGTCGTATCCCGCGAGCGCCGAAACATGGGCGATGCCGCGCCCCATTTGGCCCGCACCGATCACGCCGATCTTCTTGATGTTTTCCACAGACATAATATTCCTCGTTCCCTTGCAATGGCCCACCACGGTGATTTGAAACCGCGAAGCCAACTTTTTAGCCCGAATTTGGCGTGGCGTCGAACGCTGTTATAGTTTTTGTGCGAGTTCCGGCAACACGTCGAACAGATCCCCGACCAAGCCGTAATCGGCGACTTGGAAGATTGGCGCTTCTTCGTCTTTGTTGATGGCGACGATGACTTTGCTGTCTTTCATGCCGGCCAGATGTTGAATGGCGCCGGAAATGCCGACCGCGATGTAAAGTTCCGGGGCAACAACCTTGCCGGTTTGGCCGACTTGATAGTCGTTGGGGGCAAAGCCCGCATCCACGGCCGCGCGCGATGCGCCGACGGCGGCGCCCAGTTTGTCCGCGACCGCTTCCAACAAATGGAAATTCTCGCCCGAGGCCATGCCACGGCCACCGGAAATAATCACGGATGCGGCGGTCAGTTCGGGGCGTTCCGACTTGGTCAGTTCAGCGCCGACAAAGGACGACGTGCCAGGGCCATCAACTGCAGTGATGGTATCGACTGCAGCGGTGCCGCCTTCGGCGCTGGCGGCTTCGAACGCCGTGGTGCGCACGGTGATGACTTTCACCGCATCGCTGCTTTTGACCGTGGCGATGGCATTGCCGGCATAGATGGGGCGCTTAAAGGTGTCGGCATCGATCACCGCCGAGATGTCGGAAATTTGCTGCACGTCCAACAAGGCGGCGGCGCGCGGCATGATGTTTTTGCCGGTGGTGGTGGCCGCGGCCATCAAGGCGCTGTAATCACCCGCAAGCTGAACCAGGATCGGAGCCACGTTTTCAGCCAGCGCGTTTTGCAACGCGGGCGCGTCGGCGACCAGCACCTTGGCGACGCCGTCGATTTTGGCGGCGGCATCACTAACGCCGGCGCAGTCGGCGCCAACCACCAGCACGGCGACATCGCCCCCGGCGGCAGCGCACAGTTGCTTGGCGGCCGCGACGGCGTTGAGGGTTTGCGGTTTCAGTTCGCTGTTGTCGTGTTCGGCAAGAACCAGGACGCTCATCAGATCACCTTTGCCTCGGTCTTGAGTTTTTCCACCAATTCGGCCACGTCTGCGACCTTGACGCCGGCTTGGCGGGTGGCGGGTTCTTCGACGCTGACGATGTGCAGGCGTGCGCTCACATCGACGCCGAGCTCATCGGTGGTGAGCTTGTCGATGGTTTTTTTCTTCGCCTTCATGATGTTGGGCAGCGACGCATAGCGCGGCTCGTTCAAACGAAGATCGGTGGTCACCACTGCGGGGATGGCGAGGCTGAGCGTTTCCAGGCCGCCATCGACTTCGCGGGTGACGGTGGCTTTACCCTCTGCAATCGCCAGCTTGGATGCGAAGGTGCCTTGCGGCCAGCCCAACAAGGCGGCGAGCATCTGGCCGGTCTGATTGCTGTCGTCGTCGATGGCCTGTTTGCCGAGCACCACCAGATCTGGTTTTTCCCGCTCGACGATGGCTTTGAGCAGCTTGGCGACCGCCAGCGGCTCCAAAACTGCGTCGGTTTCGACGTGGATGCCGCGGTCCGCACCCATGGCGAGGGCGGTGCGGATGGTTTCTTGAGCTTGGGCGACGCCCAAGGACACGACGACAATTTCCTCAGCCGCGCCGGCTTCTTTCAAGCGTACGGCCTCTTCGACGGCGATTTCGTCAAAGGGGTTCATGGACATTTTCACGCCCTGGGTTTCGACACCCGTCCCATCCGTTTTGACGCGGATTTTGACGTTGTAGTCGACCACCCGTTTGACGGCGACCAAAACCTTCATATTCTTTGTTCCGGTATCTGTTTGATGGTTATCCGGCTTCCCGTGCGGCTACAGTCTAGACGCCACAGCCAAGCCCTGAGCTTAGGCAAGTTTTGCCGCACCTGCAAACTCTTTTCGCAGGTGCGAAGGGCGATTTGCATAAGGGATCGTGGTGCGCCGGGCGAAATTAATCGCTGCCGCCCGGTTGCCACAGAATGTCGGCTTTGCCCATGTCGTTTTCAGCCCGCGACAACTGAAACAATAAATCGGACAAGCGGTTCAAATATTTCAGAATTTCTGGGTTGAGCGGGCTTTCGGCATGCAACTGCACGACGCGGCGTTCGGCGCGGCGCACCTGGGCGCGGGCCATGTGCAGACGCGCCGATGCTTCGCTGCCGCCGGGCAACACGAAACTGGTCAGCGGCCCCAATTGATCGGAAAGGGTGTCGATTTCCGCTTCCAGCGCCGCCGCGCGTCCGTCCGCAAGACGCAAGGCACCCTCGATCTCGCCGGGGGTGGCCAGGTCCGCGCCCAAATCGAACAGATCGTTTTGCACCCGCGCCAGAAGGTGTGCGCTATGGCTATCGGGCTTTAGAGCGGCCCGCGCCAGCCCGATGGCGGCGTTGGCTTCATCGACATCGCCGATGGCCATGAACCGGTCGTGGCTTTTGGTCAGCCGGGAGCCGTCCACCAAGCCGCTTTCGCCGCCGTCTCCGCCCCCGGTGTAGATTTTGGTCAGCTTGACCATGCAGCTTCTCCTGAATTTGATGAGTTAGAAATGTTTGATAACGTCCCGGTTTGCAAGGAGTCTCATCCAAATGGACAAGTTGCGTGGAGGGGGGTCGAGAGGTAACGTAATGAGCCTGACAGACCATGACAACTATTCTTCAAGTTGTAGGGTTGCCGTTTGGTGCGCCTGGAGGACACTGAAACGAGAATATGGAGCCGGCATGGCGTCCGATAACACAAACGATAAGCAGACAACTGGACAGCGCGTCAGACATCGTCTGATGCGAACGGTTGGCATGAGGCGGGGCAGCCCAATTCCGTGCGCCTGCGGCTCGTCTGTGCACGATGGTGAAGCCGGTGAGCGCTCAGACCTCGAAAGCGAATACAAAAAATTCTTTCAAGCGGTGGAGGCCAGCCCGTCCAGCGTGGTCATCACGAACCGGGACGGGGTGATCGAATACGTCAACGAACGGTTCATCGCCAGCACGGCCTACAGCCGCGAGCAAGCCGTTGGACGCAAGCCCAGCTTATTGAAGTCGGGGCGTACGCCTCCTGAAGTTTATGAAGATTTATGGAGCACCATCAACGCCGGAAAAATCTGGCGCGGTGAAATGTGCAACCGTAAACGCACGGGAGAACACTATTGGGAAGCCACGGCCATTGCGCCGATTTTCGGCGCTGACGGTGAAATCACCCACTTCGTCGCGGTCAAGGAAGACATCACGGCACGCCGTCACGCTGAAAGCGCTTTGCAACGCCGTCAGGAACGCGACGCCATTCTCGCCGACGTCACGCGGGTGCTATTGGCCGAGGCCTCGACGGACGGGATGGAAGAGGCCCTGAAGATTCTGTGCCAAGGCCTAAACGCGGAGCGCGGATTTCTGTTTCGCCTGTCGCCTGACGAACAGACCATCAGCAACACCTACGAATGGGTGCAAGATGGCGGGCAATCGCGGCGCGAACACTTGATGGGCTTGGCGTGTGAGAATTTCGGATGGTGCTTGGATCAATTTCGCGTAGGCAAAAGCATCGCCGTCGATAACGCCGCCCATCTACCCGACGAGGCGGCGGAACTGAAAAGTATTTTGTTGAGCACCGACGTTCAGGCCACGATCACCGCACCCATACAAATGGGAGGGAAGTTTATCGGCTTCATCGGTGTCGATGTCGATCAAGCCCCGCGCGTCTGGAGTGCTGACGACATCCGCCATCTTGAGCGCGGCGCAGAGATTGTCGGCCTGGCGCTGCTGCGCATGGACGCAGAAGAGGAATTGCGCGAAACCCGCGACCGTGCTTATCGCGCAGAGCAAAACCTCACCGATGCCATTGAAAGCATGCCTGAGGGTTTCGTGCTGTATGACCACGACGGCAAACTGGTGATCTGCAATTCGCGCTTTCGCAACGATTACAACTATAGCGAAGAACAGACCCGACCCGGCGTTCACTTCACGGACTTGGGGCGCATAGATGTGCAGTCGGGCACAGTCGTCGTGCCGGACGGTTACAAGGACGCCGAAACATACCTGCAGACCAAACTGAAGTATCGTCTCAAACTCGAAGGCACCTTCCCGGTGGTGCTCAAAGACGGTCGTCATTTGATGACGCGCGATCGCCGCACATCGTCAGGTGGATTGGTCAGCGTGCAAACCGACATCACGAAAATCAAGCAGACGGAAGAAGCGCTGCGCACGTCGGAACGAAAGTTCTGGAGCGTTTTTCACGCCAGTCCAAGCTTGATGACCATAACGAACGCCCAAAACGGCCGCTTCATCGACGTCAATGCCAAGTGGGTCGAGGTGATTGGTTATGACTATGGTGAAGCCGTCGGCAAGACGGCCGCAGAATTGAAGGTATGGCCGTCGGTTGAGACGCGAAAACGCATGCTGGAGATGTTTGACGACAACGGCGTTCTGACCAATTTCGAAACTCGCTTAAGAACCCGCAGCGGCAAGATGCGCGACTTGCTGATTTCGGGTGTGCGCATGCCGGTCGACGGCGAAGATGCGATGCTTTTGGTTTACCATGACATCACCGAACGCAAGACTATGGAGCGTGCATTAAAGAATTCCGAGCAAGAGGTGCGCACCATCCTCGACAATATCGTTGAAGCCTTCTATCGAACCGACAACGAGGGCAGGATAACGATGTGTTCTGCTGCAATTGAAAATCTACTCGGTTACAAGCCGGACGAACTGATTGGCGTCCAAGCGCGGGAACTCTATGTCGACCCAAATGATCGTGAGGGCTACCTGCAAGCATTGAAGAAAAACCGCGGGCGGGTGCGAGATTACGAAGTGCGTTTGCAGCGCAAAGACGGCTCGGAGATCTGGGCGGCGTCAAGCGGCCATTACATCTATGACCGCGACGATAACGTGGTTGGCCTGGAAGGCACGACACGCGATATCACCCGGCGTAAAAAAGCCGAACATGAACTGTTGCTGGCCAAGGAACAGGCGGAGCAAGCCTCGGCGGCGAAGACCGAGTTTTTATCTGGCATGAGCCACGAGTTGCGCACGCCATTGAATTCGATCATCGGATTTTCTCAAATGTTGGAACTGCACAGCGCAACGCTTTTGTCGGACAAGCAGCAAGAATATCTCGACATCATCAGAACGTCCGGCGAGCATCTCCTGACGTTGATCAATGAAATTCTGGATCTCGCCAGTGTCGAGGCAGGGCGCATGCATGTGCATCTCAAACCCGTGTCTGCGGCCGGTGTGATCGATGAATGCGTGACGTTGGTTCAGCCGTTGGCGTTGAAGCGGTCGGTGCGCTTCGCCGTTGCAGAGATCGCCGGTCCGCAGGTCCAGATCCAAGTGGACCGGATGAAGTTCAAGCAAGTCCTGCTCAACTTGATGAGCAATGCGGTGAAGTACAACGTTCAAGGCGGTCGCGTTGAAATATCCGCCAGAAATGACGGCGCCGGTGGCTTGCGCATCGATGTCACCGACACCGGGCAGGGCTTGAGCGCGGACGAGTGTGCGCAACTGTTCGAGCCTTTTCAGCGCCTGGGCGCGGAACGCACGGACGTTGAAGGCACCGGGCTCGGCCTAGTGCTGGCGAAACGCATGATCGACGCCATGGGCGGCGATGTGCGCGTCACCAGCGCGCCGGGTCTAGGCTCGACGTTTACGGTCGTCGTGCCGCTCGCGCATACGGACTAAGGCTTGAGAAGTCCGCGCGCGATGACGTGGGCTTGGATCTCGGCGGCACCTTCGAAAATATTGAGGATGCGCGCATCCACCAACACCCGCGACACCGGGTATTCCAACGCATAACCGTTGCCGCCGTGCACCTGCAAGGCATTGTCGGCATTGGACCACGCGACCCGTGCAGCGAGCAGTTTGGCCATGCCCGCCTCGATATCGGAGCGGTGCTCTAGGTCCTTTTCGCGCGCCGCGAAATACGTCAGTTGCCGTGCGATCTGCGTTTCCACCGCCATCCAGCCGAGCTTGCCCGCGACGCGTGGGAAGTTGACGATGGGCTGGCCGAATTGGATGCGATCGTGGGCATAACGCAGGCCCAGTTCCAACGCGTTGGTCGCCACGCCGACGGCGCGCGCCGCCGTTTGAATGCGCGCGGCTTCGAACGTCGCCATCAATTGCTTGAAGCCTTGGCCTTCTTGCGCGCCCAACAATGCCGACGCCGGAACTTCCAAATTGTCGAATGCCAGTTCGTACTCTTTCATACCCCGATAGCCGAGCACTTCGATCTCGGTTCCGGTCATGCCTTCAAGCGGGAAGGGGTTGCTGTCCGTGCCGCGCGGTTTTTCGATGACGAACATCGACAGACCCTTGTAACCGGGTTCGTCGGGATTGGTGCGCGCCAGCAGCGTCATCACGTCGGAACGCGACGCGTGGGTGATCCAGGTCTTGTTGCCGGTGATGCGGTAAACGTCGCCGTCGCGCACCGCGCGGGTCTTGAGCGACGCTAGGTCCGATCCGGTGTTGGGTTCGGTGAACACCGCGGTCGGTAAAATCTCGCCGCTCGCAATCGCGGGCAGATACTTTTGCTTTTGTTCGTCGGTACCACCCAGTGCGATCAATTCCGCCGCGATTTCCGAACGGGTGCCGAGCGAGCCGACGCCGATGTAGCCACGCGACAGTTCTTCGGTGACCACGCACATGGCGGTCTTGCCCATCTCCAACCCGCCGAACTGCTCGGCGATGGTCAGGCCGAACACGCCAAGCTCAGCCATTTGGTTGACGATCTCGTCGGGGATCAGGATGTCGTTGTCATGCCACGTCGGTGCGTTGGGCGCGACCTCTTCGGCGGCGAAACGGCGAAACTGCTCTTGCACCATGTCGAGGGTTTCGTCACCCAATCCGTCGTTGCCAAACATCGCGGTGTTGATGTCCAACAGCTCGGCGATGCGGACGCGGGCGTGGTTGGTGTTGCCGTCTTGGATCAGGGTCTTGATCGCGTCGGTGTAAAAGCCGCGCACCGTTTCCGGGGCGACGCCCAGATCGCGCGGACGGACGATTTCGACTTGGCTGATGGGAATGCCGCCGACCATTTGCGACAGATATTCCGCCGTGCCGACCTGCAGGATCAAGTGTTCCAGCTCGCCCAATTGTCCGGCTT
Source organism: Magnetovibrio sp. (assembly GCF_036568125.1). Lineage (NCBI taxonomy): Bacteria > Pseudomonadati > Pseudomonadota > Alphaproteobacteria > Rhodospirillales > Magnetovibrionaceae > Magnetovibrio > Magnetovibrio sp. The sequence continues at coordinate 209,790 of NZ_DATCTF010000011.1, read as the reverse complement.
CTTCTAAGCGTTCGGCCCAGCCGACCAGATGTTCGATGGCCACGGCGTAGGTGCTCAGCCACGAAAAACCGTGGGCGGCGAATTGCTCGGCATCCAACAGGGCAGCATCGATCTTGCCGTCGCGCACGATTTTCGCCTGCACGCTGGCGCGTGCGGCTGCGACCAGCGACGTGCAGTCGCTGGCGGCCTGTTTGCACAAGCTCAGGGCATCGTCGAGAAGGGCGTCATGTGTGGTGCTCATGATGATCTCCTCAGCCTTCCAGGCAATCTTCGATGGTGCGTCGTCCCGGATGCACCGCTTGCACCAACACCGCCATGTTGCCGGGTTTGTGTTCGTTGCGGCGCATTTTCATGTGTGCTTCGGGGATGTCGTCCCAAGGGAACACCTCGCTCATGCACGGGTCGATGCGTCGTTCGCACACCAGCTTGTTGGCCTGAGATGCCTGGCGCAGGTGGGCGAAGTGGCTGCCTTGAATGCGCTTTTGGCGCATCCATACGAAGCGCGCATCGAACGTGATGTTGAAACCCGTCGTGCCGGCGCAAAACACCACCATGCCGCCGCGTTTGACCACGAAGGCCGAAACCGGGAAGGTCATTTCGCCGGGATGTTCGAACACCATGTCGACATCCACGCCTTTGCCGGTGATGTCCCAGATGGCCTTGCCGAATTTGCGGCAGCGCTTCATATATTCGCCATAACCTTCCTGGTCGTCGACGTCGGGCAGTTGTCCCCAGCAATCGAATTCCTTGCGGTTGATGACGCCCTTGGCGCCCAGGCGCATGACGAAATCGCGCTTGTCTTCTTCGGAGATCACGCCGATGGCGTTGGCGCCGGCGGTGGCGATCAACTGGATCGCCATGGACCCCAGGCCGCCCGATGCACCCCAAACCAAAACGTTGTGACCGGGACGCAGAATGTGCGGGCGATGACCGAACAGCATGCGGTACGCGGTCGCCAAGGTCAGCGTGTAGCACGCGCTTTCTTCCCACGTCAGGTGCTTGGGTCGGACCATCAATTGTTGCGCTTGCACGCGGGTGAACTGGGCGAACGAACCGTCCGGGGTTTCGTAGCCCCAGATGCGCTGGCTGGGTGAAAACATCGGATCGCCGCCGTTGCATTCCTCGTCGTCGCCGTCATCTTGGTTACAATGGACCACCACTTCGTCGCCGACTTTCCAGCGCTTGACCTTCGAGCCCACGGCCCACACGATGCCCGCCGCGTCGGACCCGGCGATGTGAAAGGGTTGCTTGTGCACATCGAACGGCGAAATCGGCAAGCCCAACGCAGCCCACACGCCGTTGTAGTTGACACCCGCAGCCATCACCATGACCAGAACTTCGTGGCTGTCGATTGTCGGGGTATCCACCACCTCGACCTGCATCGCGGTGTCGGGTTCGCCATGGCGTTCGCGGCGAATCGCCCACGCGTACATCTGCTTGGGCGTGTGACCGAGCGGCGGAATTTCGCCCAACTCGTACAAATCTTTTACCGGTTGTCCGGAAAGCACCTCGGCAATGCCGCCAGTGCTTTCGTCGATTTTTGCTTCAGCCATGTTGGCCTCCATTTTTGCCCTGTCTCTTCGGCCCGCCCAGTTTTGATCCCAGCGTATCGTCCGGTCTGTTGCGACCGAATGGGCTTTGGCCTTTTTGTTCTGGTGATAAGTATGGGCGCATCTGAAAAAATATTGCAATGCACAAATTTTTCCGCACTTGCGAAATTATGAGGGTTGGGGGACAATCTGTGCGGAAAACCGCCAAACCATAAAAGGCGGGCCGATGGATCAGGGAGATCGCGATGACCGACAATATTGCAGATGCGAAAGCTAAGGCCGACACCGAGCCGGCGATCAAAAAGGATCGTCCGTGGCTGTTTCGCACCTATTCCGGCCACTCGTCGGCGGCGGCGTCGAACGCGCTGTTTCGCACCAACCTGAGTCGCGGCCAAAGCGGCCTGTCGGTGGCTTTCGACTTGCCGACGCAGACCGCGCTGGATGCCGACGACGTGCTGGCGCGCGGCGAAGTGGGCAAAGTGGGTGTGCCGATTTCCCATCTTGGCGACATGAAGCAGCTGTTCGACGGCATCCCGCTGGACCAGATGAACACCTCGATGACCATCAACGCCGCAGCGCCGTGGTTGCTGGCGCTGTATATCGCCGCCGCCGAGGCCCAAGGGGCGGATCGCCGCCAACTTGCGGGCACGACGCAAAACGACATCATCAAAGAGTACCTGTCGCGCGGCACCTACGTGTTTCCGCCTGCGCCGTCGATGCGTTTGGAAACGGACGTGATTTCGTTCACGGCGCGCGAAATGCCTAAATGGAATCCGATGAACGTGTGTTCCTATCATTTGCAAGAAGCCGGCGCCGAGCCCGCCGAGGAACTGGCCTTCGCCATGGCCAACGCCATCACCGTGCTGGACATGGTGAAAGCGCGCGGCGACATCGCGCCGGAGGACTTCCCCAAGGTCGTGGGCAGCATCAGCTTTTTTCTCAACGCCGGAATCCGTTTTGTGACGGAACTGTGCAAAGCCCGCGCGTTCGCCGAATTGTGGGATGAAATCGCATTGCACCGGTACGGAGTCGAAGATCCCAAGCTGCGCCGCTTTCGGTACGGCGTGCAGGTGAACTCGTTGGGCTTGACCGAAGCCCAGCCGGAAAACAACGTTTACCGCATCATGATCGAAATGTTGTCGGTGGTGCTGTCGAAAAACGCCCGTGCGCGCGCAGTGCAACTTCCGGCGTGGAACGAAGCCTTGGGCCTGCCGCGTCCGTGGGACCAGCAGTGGTCGCTCCGTTTGCAGCAGATCATGGCGTTTGAAACCGACCTGTTGGAATACGGTGACATCTTCGACGGTTCGGCGGAAATCACCGCCAAGGTCGATCAGCTCAAAGATCTGGCGCGCACGGAACTGGCCGGGTTGGAAAAGATGGGCGGTGTGATTCGCGCCGTCGAACAGGGCTATATGAAACAGCGTCTGGTGGAATCGAACGCCAAGCGCTTGGCCGCGATTCAGTCCGGCGAGCAGGTGGTGGTCGGCGTCAACAAGTTTACCGAAGGCGAAGCGTCGCCGTTGGTGTCAGGCGCGGAAACGTTCCTCACCCCCGATCCGCAAGCCGAAATCAGCCAGATTGAGAACCTCAAGGCTTGGCGCGCCGCGCGCGACAATGCTGCCGTCGAGACTGCGCTGAAGGACCTGGAAGCCGCCGCCAAAGACGGCCGCAACATCATGGACAGTTCGATCGCCTGCGCCAAAGCGGGCGTCACCACCGGCGAGTGGGGCGACAAACTGCGCAGCGTGTTCGGTGAATATCGTGCCCCCACCGGAATCGCGGGCGCGGCGCGCGCACCGATGGCGAACGCAGATGGACTTCGGGGCGCGGTCAAGGCACTTACCGAACAACTGGGCACGCATCCACGTCTGCTGGTGGCGAAGCCGGGGTTGGACGGTCATTCCAATGGTGCCGAACAAGTGGCCTTGGCCGCGCGCGATGCAGGTTTTGAGGTGATCTACGAAGGCATCCGTCAAACCCCGGCCGAAATCGTCGCCGCTGCGGTGCAAGAAGGCGTGCATGCGGTGGGCTTGTCGGTGCTGTCGGGCTCGCACCTGAGCTTGGTCGCGGACGTGATGAGTGGGCTGAAAGAGCGCGGCGCGGACGACATTCCGGTGATCGTCGGCGGCATCATTCCCGAACGCGATATGCAGGCGCTTAAGGACATGGGGGTGACGCGAGTATTCACGCCCAAGGATTTCGAGATGAGCGCGATGCTGAGCGAGGTTGCAAAGGTGATGGCTGCTTAACGGGGCCGCTCGGTCATGTCGCCGACTTGCGTTTCGCCACCGGTGCGATGACCGGTACCGGCACGGTTTTGTCGTTGAAGTCGCCGGGGTTGTCGACCTGGGTTTTGAAGGTCTCTTGCAGGTATTTGACCACACCGGCGCGATATTGCTCTTTGACCAAAGCCCAGGCTACGAACAAGCCGCCGTTTTTTTCGTAGTAGTTGATGTCGCGATTGTTGCCGGCATGGTGAAGGGCGGCGGCGAGATCTTTGCTGTGTCCGGCATAGACCCATTCGGGGCGCACGCCTGCGTGCCAGATCAGATACACTCCGCCGACGTTGTTGAGGCCCATTTCTTCCGGGTCCATAGACAGGAGCGGTGGGAAGGCCCCGTTGGGCAGGCGCACCCAATTGGGATCCACCGGCGCGGTGATCCGCTCCGGTTCTTCTTTGTCACCAAAACCAAACAGCCCCATCGTCTTCAGTCCTAGCGTATCGCTACGTCAAAAATGTTTAGGTCGTCGGTTGACGATCCTGAGCATAAGGTCCGTAAAGGGCATATGCTCGCAGGATTATATGTACATCCGCATGAACTTCAAAATCGTTAATATTTAAAGCAATGGTGCGGTGGCCGCCGCAAGCCAAACGTGCGTCTCGCCGTCCACCAGCGCTGACAGTTCCGCGAACACCCGTGCATGATAAGCGTTGATCCAGGCGCGTTCAGATGGCGTCAACAGATCGGCGTCGATCAATGTGCGGTCGATCGGGGCCAGGGTCAGAGGTTCGAAGCCCAGCATTTCGCGCTCGGCGCCTCGCGGTGCAGGGATGTCGCGCACATAAATCAGGTTTTCAATGCGAATGCCGAACGCGCCCTCCTTATAATAGCCGGGCTCGTTCGACAAAACCATGCCTGCGGCCAGTTCCGGACCCTGGCCGCGTTTGGAGATGCCCTGTGGGCCTTCGTGCACGCCCAAATAGGTGCCCACCCCGTGACCGGTGCCGTGATCGTAATCGATGCCCGCTTCCCACAACGCCCGGCGCGCCAGTACATCGAGCTCCTGGCCGCGGGTGCCGCGTGGAAAGGTCTGGCTGGAAATGGCAATGTGGCCTTTGAGCACGCGGGTGAACCGGTCGCGCATCTCGGCGGTCGGTTTGCCGATGGCAACCGTGCGTGTTACGTCCGTGGTGCCGTCCAAGTATTGCGCGCCGGAATCGACCAGATAGAGTTCGCCGGAACGCAGCGCGCGGTCAGATTGTTCGCTGACCCGATAATGCACGATCGCACCGTTGGGACCGGAACCGGAAATGGTCGGGAAGCTGAGGCCGCGAAAATGTTCGTTGGCGGCGCGCTGGCCGTCCAGCTTTGCGGCGGCGGACAATTCCGTCACGCCGCCTTTGGGGCCTTCAACGCTGAGCCACGCCAAAAAACGCACCAGCGCCGCGCCGTCGCGTTTGTGGGCGCGTTTGATACCGTCGATTTCCGCAGGGGTCTTTTTGGCCTTGGGCAGTTGGCAGGGGTCGTCGCCGGGCAGAATACGCGCGCCGGCCTTGGTGACCCGTTCGACGATCCACGCCGGGGTCGCGCGCGTGGCGATGCGCACCGCTTTTTTGTCGCGTCCCAGCGCATCCAAAACATCGCTGAGGCGATCGGAAGCAACGATCTCGACATCGGGGCCCAAGTGCGCGCGCGTCGCAGCATCGACCCGTGCATCGTCGATGAACAACTTAGCGGTGCCGTCTGCGTTTATCAGGGCGTAAGCCAAAACCAGCGGGGTGAACGGCACGTCGTTGGCGCGGATGTTGAACAACCAAGCGATGGAATCGCCCGCGCTGATGACGGCAGCATCAACGCCAGCCTTTTGCAGATCCGCACCGACGAGGGCACGTTTGGCCTTGGAGGTCAGCGGCGCGAACGGCGTGTCGAGAACCACCAACGGACTGGACGGCGGGGCGGGGCGATCCGGCCACAGCGCATCGATGGGGTTTTCCGCGACCGCGACCAAGTGCGACTGGGTGTCGGCGCAGACCTGGGCGTAGGGTTCCAACTGTCCGGGTGTGTGCAGCCATGGATCGTATGCCAGGCGATCACCCGGTTTCAGGCGCGTGCGCAGCCATTCTTCCGGTTTTACGGTGGCGATGGGTTGGGGGGCGAAAACCGTAGCATCGACTTCGTCGCGCACCTGCAAGGTGTAACGGCCATCGACAAAAATCGCCGCTTCGTCCTGCATCACGATGGCCAGTCCGGCCGAGCCGCCAAAGCCCGTCAGCCGCGCCAATCGTTCCGCGCTGGGCGGTAGGTATTCACTTTGGTTTGCATCGGAGTGAGGCACCACAAAGCCGACAAAGTCGTCGGCGCGCAAGCGTGCGCGCAATTTTGTGCACAATTCCGGGTCGCGGGCGATGGGGACGTCCAGGGGATCGAGGGACATTGCGGGCCTTTTTGTTGAAGAAGATGCGTCCCTAGAAGCTAGGGGGCCGAAGCGCCGATGACAAGAGTGCGCGCATTCATTGTGTTATGCGTTTTTTGCATATCAGGTGCGGAATAATGGCAATATTCACCCGGGGTAAAATGCGTATAGTGCATATGTCTCCCCCGAGAAACGGATCGGCCACAAGGCCGACCACAACAGGAGTATGAAACATGTACTACAACATCGATGCCCACGAATTGCGCGCCCAGGCCTTTTTGCAAGCGATCAAAGACGTCGCTGCATGGGTTAAGCACAGCGTCGCGGCAATCAAAAGCCAACTGAACGCATCCGCGAATCTCGGCCACACTGCCTAACACGGCAGATGCGGCCGAGACGGACCGGACGCGACTGATAAAGTTCAGATGTTTTGGTTCAGACGTTATGGCTTAGTCTGGCCTTTGCAGTTCAGCGACCACCGGCGCATGGTAGGATTCCGGCGCGCCCGCCACGGCGGCGGGGCTGCCGACTTCATCGTGGAGCGCTTCGTTATGACACTCCACATGACCCAACCAGCCAAGCAGTTGTGCTGACAGCAAAATGTGATCGGCCATGTGGGGTCGCCCCCGGTGGATCACGGAAAAGCGCTGGCTTTCGGGCAAGCCGCGCTCGGCGGCGATCAACATGCGCGCAGCCAAAGCGCCGTCGCCCGAATCTTCCTCATCGCCCCTGATGATGCGCACCGGCGCTTCGGTGTCGTCGGAATTGAAATCCCCCACCACCGCCACCAAGGCGTCCGCTTCCATGTCGAACAGACGGTCGAGGAAGGTACGGACTTCCAATGCTTGTCCGGCGGCCTTGATGGTGGCGAGGAAAAAACCTTCCGCCCAGCCCGGCATGCTTTTCCAGCTGTAGCGATCGCGTTTTTGCCCTGCGACGAACGCCGCGCGCGGCGCACGCAGGTGGACATTCACCACCACCAACTTGCGACCATCGCCCAAATCTAGATCGGCATACAAAAACGGGCGATCCCATTCGACCGGCATCGGTTCGGTTTGCGGCGGATCGGATGTGGCGCAACGAAACAGCGGCGCTTGGACCAAATGGTTCCACACTTCGTCGGCGCCGAGAATCGGAAACTTCGAAAGGGTCACCAGATTGTGGCGGTCGCGCACGCCCCGCCCCGAGGGGCTCTTGGTGACGGCTCGGTGATAGGTTTCGTATGGCGTGCCTTTAAGTACCGCGTCCAGCGCGCTGAGGCTGCGCTCGGAGCCGTCCGCGTTCAACTGTCCGTTCACTTCCTGAAGACACAAGATATCGGCCCGTAAACGAAGCAGCTGCGGGCGCAGTGCACGAATGCGGTCGTCCAACGAGCACCGCGCGCGGGGCGGTTCGTCCAAGCTTTCCATGTTGAACGTGGCGATGCGGATGGGGCTGGGCTGGGCTGCGGATGCGCTGGTCATGGGCGAGCCTCGCTCTTTCAGCGGACCAAACGGTCGGTCGGGAACCGCACGGATACGGTCGTGCCTTGTTTGGGGGTGGATTTGATCGACAGTATCCCACCATGCAATTCGACAAAGCTTTTGGTCAATGGCAAACCCAGGCCGGTACCGTCGAATTTGCGCGCAAGCTTGCTATCGACTTGGCCGAACGGGGTCAACGCGGTGGCGATTTCAGCCTCGCTCATGCCGATGCCGGTATCAGAAACCGAGATGGTCAATTCGTTGGACTTGGAAAGGTTTGCCTTAACCGTGACCTTGCCGCCTTCGGGGGTGAATTTGACTGCATTGGACAAAATATTGAGCAACACCTGCTTGATGCGCTGACTATCGACCATCAGGTCGGGCAAGTCTTTGGGTACCCGGCGGTTCATCGACAAACCGGCTTCGGTCGCGCGGTCGCGGATCAAGCGGGTAGCCGATTCGATCAATTCTGCAATGGAAATGCGCTCTGGCCGCAGGTCCATACGCCCCGCTTCGATGCGTGAGACATCCAAGATGTCGTTGATCACCGCCAGCAGGTGCGAGCCGGAATCGCGAATGTTTTCGATGTATTCCTGATAGCGTGGCTCCAATCCGCCAAACAACCCCGACAACATCACATCGGAAAATCCGATGATGGCGTTCAAAGGCGTGCGCAATTCGTGCGACATGTTGGCGAGAAATTCGGTTTTGACGCGGCTGGCGATTTCAGCGCGTTCCTTGGCTTCGATCAGTTGATGCTGGAATTCGATGCGCTGGGTGATATCGCCGACCGAACCCGCCATGCGGTAAACCCACCCCGCCTTGTCGCGTAACGCCATGCCGGAAATTCGGATCCAACGCCAACTGCCATCCTTGTGACAGAGCCGACATTCGGAAAAGAACGATGGCGTTTCGCCCTTAAGGTGTCGTGTCAGGCGCCGTTGATATTCCCCGCGATCTTCGCGATGGATCAGACGCAGCCACGATTTGGCCTTGATGAAATTCGTTTTGTAGCCGGTCAGGTCACGGATCTTGGCGGAGATGTAAAGCTGATCGGAATGCATGTCCCAATCCCAGATGCCTTCGCCTGCACCACTGATGGCGAGTTCGTAGCGCGCGCGGCTTTCTTGCAGGGCCTGCTCGTTCTTTTTGCGCTCGGTAATGTCGCGCACCACACCGATGTAGAGAGACTTTCCATCGCGGCGGAGTTCGCTGACGGATAGGTCCAACGGGAACTGCGAGCCGTTTTTGCGCAAGCCCGAGACTTCACGGCCCTTGCCGATGATGGTGGGGTTTTTGGTTTCGCGATAGCGATCCAAGTACCCATCGTGGGCCTCTGCATACGGCGCAGGCATCAGCATCTTGACGTTGTTGCCGATCACTTCATGTGCGCGGTAGCCAAAGATTTTTTCCGCGGCCGGATTGAACGATTGCACGATCCCGCGCTGATCGATGGTGATGATGCCGTCGACCACCGTTTCCATGATGCCCTGAAGCTGCACGTCGCGATGAATGAGGGCTTCCGCCGCGCGTTTGCGGTCCGAAGTGTCGCGCGCCACCAGCATCACAGTTTTCAGGCCGCGTTCGGAAAACGGCAGTGCCGATAGTTCCGCATCGATGACCACGCCATCGGTGCGCACCAAACGCATCGGCATCCATTTTTCTTCGAACAATTGTTCGATTTCATCGTGGAGGATTTCGCGAAAATCAGGGTGGACGAAGACGTCGAAGGATTTGCCGATAAAGGAGCGCGGGTCATCAGCTCTCAACATCTCCGCCCCGGCAGAATTCATCAGCGTGATGATCCCGTCGGTGACCACGCACGTCAGGTCCGGAGCCATCTCGACAAGCTTGCGGTAGCGGGTTTCCGCATCCAAAAGCGAGGCTTCCATGTCTTTGATGTGGGTGATGTCGGTGTGCAGGCTCAGTACCTGGCCTTCGCGGGTGCGTTGTTCGTGTATGCGCCACCAGCGCCCGCCGCGATATATTTCTTGGTGCGTCGGTTGTGGGTTCAGACGTTCGGCCAGTTTCTCGTCAACCCATTGTCCCATGCGTCCCTGGGCTTCCTTGATTTCCAGGCGGCGGGCGGCTTCGGTCAGAATATCCTTCAAGGTCGCGCCGGGGATGATCACGTCGTCCAATGCGGGATAGAGCTTGGCGTAACCCTCGCTGGCCGCCATGAGGTTGCCGTTTTGATCGTAAATGACAAACGCTTCGTCGTGGCTTTTGGCTTTGGCGGCGTGCTTCAACGCATCAGAACGGCTGACTTCGGCCAGTTGATAGGGGACGGCTTTCTTTTTGGCGTGGTGGTACTTGCGCTGGCTTTCCAGTTGCGGGGTGATGTTATGCGCGGCCCCGCGATAGCCGCGAAACATGTTGTTGTCGCTGTAAAACGGGATGCCCGAAAGGGTGAAATGCAAAATGCTGCCGTCGGCAGCGATCAGCGAGCAGGCGATGTCTCTAAATGGTTCGCGATGATCCAAGGTGAACGAGACCGGACTGGCATTGGCGTCTTTTACGCCGATGCGGTCGTCGGCCAGCACGACTTGCTGCAAGGTCCGGCCTTTGAGGGCCTCGGGCGGCAAGCCGGTCGTTTCCATGAAACGGTCGGAAATGAATGTGAGTTCGAGAATTTCATTGGTTTCCCAAATCCAATCCCCCACGGTCGAGACAATATCGTGCAAGCGCTGCTCAGGACTATCAGGGCGCGGCGGCATTTTGATGCGCCGGGGCAACGGGTCGCGCCCAGCGGCTGTAAGGGTTGGTTTTCTGCGGGTCATTCAAGTCCTTGGCCCAAGAGCCTTTGTTGGGGCCATCGTTTCGCCATTATACTTTTGTTGTATCAGGGAAGCTTCCCTGCAATCAACCAATCTGGCGTACGATCTGGGTAAGCAATCGGCGCAAAAGCAGGTTTGGCTGAGGAAAATACGCGCGCCGACATCCTATGGTTTTTGAGTGGTGAGAGTCTGCGCCAGGTAGTTGACGGTTTGCGGCGCATCCCATTCCAAAACACCCAGCACACGCCCGACCAGTTGGCCTTCGGCGTCGATCAAAACCGTGGTGGGTAGCCCTTCGACGCCGACTTTGCGCGACAATTGGCCTTTGAGGTCATAATAAACGTCGAGATTGGCGATGGCGTTGGCTTCAAAAAACGGCGGCACCTTCTTAAGCGCCTTGCGGTCCTCGGAAACCGCGATCACATCGACGCCCTGATCTTTCAAAGCGGCGGCCAAGCGATCCAGGGCGGGCATTTCGCGCACGCACGGCGCGCACCAAGTGGCCCAAAAATTCAACACCACACCACGGCCCTTGAGTGAAGCAATGGTGATTTCTTCTTCCGCAGCGTTGAAAAAGGGCGTATCAAGCGCACCTTCGCCGGTGACGGCCGGGCGCAATTTATTGGCCAATTCCAGGGGAATTTCGACCGGATCGGCCTGAGCACTTGCAACATGGCCGGATATCACCAAAATGGCGGCAAAGCCCACTGCGGCTGTGTGAAGCACCATGCCAAGCCGGGAACGAAGGCGGGTGTGCGTGTTCTTAACTTTAGACTGAAGCATTTTTCGGTTCTTCTTGGGTCCAAATACCATGAGCAACAACGACGACAACAGCACCACCAGCACCATTTGGGGCGGACGTTTCGAGGCCGGGCCATCAGCCGTTATGGAAGAAATCAATGCTTCCATCGGCTTTGACAAGCGCCTGTACGCCCAGGACATCCGGGGGTCGCGTGCGCACGCTCGGATGCTGGTTGCTCAGGGCATCATAACCGAACAAGACGGCAAATCCATCCTTGAAGGCCTGGATGCGGTTGAGGCTGAAATCAACCAAGGTACGTTCGAATTTTCGCGCGCGCTGGAAGACATTCACATGAACGTCGAAAGCCGCTTGCGCGATAAAATCGGCGATGCGGCGGGGCGTCTGCACACCGCCCGTTCGCGCAACGACCAAGTGGCGACGGACCTCAAGCTGTGGGTGCGCGACGCACTCGACGGGCTCGACGGGGCGCTCAAGGATTTGCAGGAAACCCTGATCAGCCGGGCCGAGGAACACGCCGCCACGGTGATGCCGGGCTTCACCCATCTGCAAGCCGCCCAGCCGGTGACGTTGGGCCACCATCTGCTGGCTTATACCGAAATGTTGGGCCGCGATCGCTCGCGCGTGCGCGATTGCCGGGCGCGGCTGAACGAATGCCCGCTCGGTGCTGCGGCGTTGGCGGGGACCTCGTTCCCCATCGACCGCGAAGCCACGGCGGCGGCGCTGGGCTTCGACCGGCCGACGCAGAATTCGCTGGATTCGGTTTCGGATCGCGATTTCGCGCTGGAATATCTGGGCTTATTGTCGATCCTCAGCGTGCACTTGTCGCGCATGGCCGAAGAAATGGTCATTTGGGCGTCGCAGCAGTTCGGCTTCATCCGCGTGTCTGACGATTTTTCGTCGGGCAGTTCGATCATGCCGCAAAAACGCAATCCCGACGCATCGGAATTGGTGCGCGGCAAAGCGGGCCGGGTGTTCGGCGCGTTGATGGGCCTGCTGACGGTGATGAAAGGTCTGCCGCTGACGTATGGCAAGGACATGCAGGAAGACAAAGAGCCGGTGTTCGACGCATCCGACACCGCCGAACTGTGCGTCACCGCCATGACCGGAATGTTCAAGTCCGCGACATTCAACGTCGAACGCATGAAGGCCGATGCCGGTAAAGGCTTCACCACCGCGACCGATCTGGCCGACTGGCTGGTGCGGGTGCTGGGCATGCCGTTTCGCGATGCCCATCACGTCACCGGCGCGTTGGTGAAAATGGCCGAAGACAAAGGCTGCGGCCTGGAAGACCTGTCGCTTGCTGATATGCAAAGCGTCGATGCGGGCCTGACGGACGAGATCTTCACCGTGCTGGGCGTCGACAATTCGGTGTCCAGCCGCACCAGCTTGGGCGGCACCTCGCCGGCAAACGTTTTGGCTCAGGTGACCCATGCGCGCGAAAGGTTTTTGAAATGACCCGTTTTCTGACCATAGCCGTGGCGATGCTGTTGATTGCGGGCGCGTTGAGCGCGTGCGGACGCAAGGGCGATCCCGACGCGCCGCCGGGCTCGACGTATCCGCGCACCTATCCCAACCAATAAGGTTCCAACCAATAAGGCTCCTTCGATGGATCACTTTACTTACAAGAACGGCCATCTGCATGCCGAAGACGTGGCGCTCAGCGCCATCGCCGAACAGGTCGGCACGCCGTTTTACACCTATTCCACCGCCACGCTGACGCGTCACTTCAATGTCTTCGCCGATGCCTTGCGCGGCCTCAATGCGTTGGTGTGCTACGCGGTCAAAGCCAACTCCAACCAAGCCGTGATCCGCACGTTGGCCGGATTGGGCGCGGGCGCGGACGTGGTGTCTGGCGGCGAGTTGACGCGCGCGTTGAAGGCGGGCGTGAAGGCGCGCAACATCGTCTTTTCCGGCGTCGGCAAGTCCGAAGCCGAAATCCGCATGGCGCTGGGCGCGGGCATCAAGCAGATCAACGTCGAATCGGAACCCGAGTTGGAGCGCATCAGCGCGGTGGCCTCCGACATGGGCGTCGAGGCTCCGGTGGCGCTACGCGTCAATCCGGACGTAGACGCCCATACCCATGAAAAAATCAGCACTGGCAAGCTGGAAAACAAGTTCGGCATCGAATGGACCCGCGTGCACGAAGTCTACGCCAAAGCCGCCAATCTGCCTGGCATCAAGGTGCGCGGCCTGGCGATGCACATCGGTTCGCAGTTGCTCGACTTGCAGCCGTTTCGCGACGCTTACGTGCGCGCGGGCGATTTGGTCGCGATGCTGCGCGCCGACGGGCTGAGCGTCGAGGTTCTCGATATCGGCGGCGGACTGGGCATCCCTTACGGCAGCGAAGACGAAGCCGTGGCGCCGAACCCCGAAGAGTACGCCCAAGTGGTGCGTGAAACCCTGAGCGGTTTGGACGTTGAGCTGATCTTGGAACCGGGACGCATGATCACCGGCAATTCCGGCATTATGGTCACCCGGGTGATTTACGTCAAAGAAGGCGCGACCCGTACCTTCCTGATCGTCGACGCCGGTATGAACGATCTGATCCGGCCAACCCTGTACGGCGCCTATCACGCCATCGTGCCGGAAATCGAACCGGCCAAGGGTGCCGATTTGATCGACGTCGACATTGTCGGACCGATTTGCGAAACCGGCGACACCTTCGCCAAGGGCCGCCGTCTGCCCGCCGTCAAGGCCGGCGATTTGCTGGTGATGCGCACCGCGGGCGCTTACGGCGCGGTGCAGTCCTCGACCTACAACACCCGCCCGTTGGTGGCCGAGGTGATGGTCAACGGCGATCAGTTCGCGGTGGTGCGCGCGCCGCTCAGCGTTGAACAGATCATCGCAATGGATCGTCTGCCCGATTGGCTGGAAGACTAGCGGAAAAAGAAATCAGTTTGAGCTGGTGTGAGGCAGCTATGCGAGGCGGGTGCTTTTAGTGCCCGTCGCCGCCATTGCCATTTTCGCCACCGCCGTTTTCGGCCGCTGCGGCGTCTTCGGGGTTGACGAAGCCGACCACCATCGAGCGCGCGGTGCCGGGCGGGTTTTCGAACTCGACCTTGAACGGCACGGTTTCACCCGGTTCCAATTGGGTTTTCGGCAGTTCCTGGGTCATGACCCGGATTTCCTTGCCGTCGGCGTTGGTCAGCGCCACTTTCAAAAGCGGAACGTGGATCGGTTGCTGTTCCACATTGGCGACGATACCTTCGACGATCAGATAGTCGATGGCGTTGCGCACGTCGCGCCGTCCACTGACGTTTTGCGGTGCAAGTCCTTCGCCGGGTTCTGGGTGATGGATGCCCAACATGACGTAATAGTCCTTGGTCATCGGAATGGCCTTCATGATCGCGTTTTTGGCCAAAACGCTGGTCAAGGCGACACCGACCAACAGCACAACAATCACGCTGGCGACGATCAAGGCGACCGGCTTTTTGTTTTCCGGCGGCGGTTTTTTGAAACGCGGGCGACCGACGGGAATTTCATCGTCGTCGGGGCGAGGCATAGGTTCGGACAGGCCGTCGGGAATCGGCTCAATGTCGTCGTCTTCGACCTGAATGGTTTCCGGTTCGTCGTGATCGAGATTGGTGTCGATCATCGATTCGATCGGCGGAACCGTGGTTTCGTCGTCGCCGAACAGGTTATCCAGCTCGTCTTGGGACAGCGGTTCCGATTCCGGCTCGGGCTCGGGCTCCGGTTCCGGCGTCGGTTCCGGTTCAGGCTCGGGGATTGGTTCCGGCTCGGGTTCCGGTTCCGGTTCGGGAATGGGTTCCGGTTCCGGCGCGGGCGGCGGCGGAGGGGGCGGCGGCGCGGCGGGCATGGGTGCCGCAGGCGCGGCGGCGGCGGCAACGGGAATGGTGATTTGCTGTTCGCGGACCTCGACCGAATGGATCACGGACTGCTGCCAAGTGAAGCCACAGCGCGCGCAACGCATCATGGACCCGGTCGGCTTGATGGCCTCGGGCTTGATGTCGTAGTGAGTTGCGCAGTTTGGACAGGTGATAATCATCGCGACACAGTATGTGTTAACCTCTTGCCTTTATAGGTGTTTGCACGATTCAACGCAAGCAAGGCGGTCAGTCTTGTTGTGGACTTCTCGGGCCTGCTCGTGCCATCGTATGCGCCGTTGCTATGAAAATCGCCCCGGATCGGCTGAATATGGCGCAAAAAACGGCCTGGTAAGGGCGCAATGGACCATGAATTTAAGGACTTAAACTTCCGTGGATATCGATCCCGCCACTTCCATCGCCCGATTCGAAAACGTCGGCCTGCGCTACGGCCTGGGGCCCGAGGTGCTGCAAGACGTCACTTTTGAACTGAAACCGGGTTCATACCACTTTTTGGTGGGGCCGTCGGGCGCGGGCAAATCGTCGCTCTTGAAGCTGATGTATCTCGCCCACAGACCTTCGCGGGGCTTGGTGCATCTGTTCGGCCACGACATCGCCACCGCGCCGCGCGATGCGCTGCCAGCGTTGCGCCGGTCGATCGGCGTGGTGTTTCAGGAATACCGCCTGCTCGAACACCTGTCGACCTTCGACAACGTGGCGTTGCCGCTGCGCGTTGCGGGCATGCGCGAAGCCGACATCAAGCGCCATGTGGAAGAGCTGCTGGTGTGGGTCGGCCTCAAGGATCACATGACCGCCCGTCCTCCGACCTTGTCGGGCGGGCAAAAGCAGCGCGCCTCGATCGCGCGCGCGGTGATCGCGCGGCCCAGCTTGTTGATGGCGGATGAACCGACCGGCAACGTCGACGACCGCATGGGCTATCGATTGATGCACCTGTTCGAAGAACTCAATAAACTGGGCACCACCATTGTCGTGGCCACCCACAATGAGGCCATGGTGCGCGAACTGGGCCACCCGGTGATGCGCCTGGACGGTGGGCGCATGCATGTCATTGCGGGAACCAAACACGCCATCAATTCACGTGCGGCAAACCGCAGCGGCGGAGGCTTGTCGTGATGTTTTCGCGCCGCACCGACCTGCCCTTGGACCGCGACGCGCTGAGCCGCTTTTTGCCGTGGCTGATCGCGTTCATGGTGTATTTGGCGGCGCTGGCACAATCGGGCCTGATCGGATTGGACGAACTGGCGCGCCGTTGGGACACCGGCATGGCGGCGACCTTGACGGTGCAAATACCTTCCGACCCGGACGCCACCGAAGCGGCCAACGCACGGGTGCTGCAATCGACGCTGAATATGTTGTCGGAAACGCCGGGCGTGATGCGTACGTCGGTGGTGAGCGAAGGCAAGGTCTTGGAATTGCTAAGCCCCTGGCTGGGCGAGGTGCAAGCCATCGACGTGCCCCTGCCGCGCTTGATCGACGTCGAAACCGATCCCGAGGCCGACGTGGACGCCCGGGTTTTGCAGCAAAAGCTGGCGCGCACCATCGAGGGCGCGCAGGTCGACGACCACGGTGTGTGGCTGGCGCGTCTGATCGAAATGGTGCGCACGTTGGAGGCCTTGGCGGCGGGCGTTTTGGCCTTGATCGTTTCGGCGGCGATGGGCACAGTGATTTTCACCACCCGAACCGGCCTGACGGTGCACGCCGAAGCGATCGAGGTTTTGCACCTGACCGGTGCGCAAGACAGCTACATCGCCAAGCAATTCGCCGGCCGCGCTTGGGCGATGGGGTTCAAGGGTGGGTTGATCGGCCTTGTTCTGGCCGCATTGACGCTGTTAATTCTCGGCTACGTCGCCAGTCGGCTGCAGGCGGGCATTCTGCCGGATCTGTCGATGCCCGTCGCGGGTTGGGCATCCTTGGCGGTGCTGCCGTTGGCCGCGGGTCTGGTGGCGGGATTGACGGCGCGTTTTACCGTGATGCGCACACTCAGAAGGATGATTTGAAATGCCCCGCCCACCGCATCGCCGTCCGGGCCACACCATCAGTCGCTTCGGCGGCGCCTTGATTTTGCTGGCTGGAATCTGGGGCGCGGGACTGTTCAAGTTCGCCGACGCCATTCCCACCGAAGTGTTGGACCCCGACACCCACACGGACGCCATCGTGGTTTTGACCGGCGGCAGCGGGCGGCTCGACGAAGGACTGAAGCTGTTGGAACGCGGGGTGGCGAAGAAGCTCTACATTTCAGGCGTCTATCAAGGCATCGATATTCAAAACTTGCTTGAAGCGTACCGCCGCAATCCGCAAGACCTGAACTGCTGCGTCAGCATCGGCCATGCCGTCGACACCATTTCCAACGCCACCGAAACCCGCGATTGGGTGCGCAAGAATCAAGTTACCAGCGTGCGCTTGGTGACGTCGGGCTATCACATGCCGCGTTCGGTTTTGGAGTTCGAGAACGCGTTGCCCAAAGTTACCCTGATTCAACACCCGGTGTTTCCGCCGCACGTCAAGCAGCGCCAATGGTGGGCGTGGCCGGGCACCACGGGACTGATTGTGGGCGAATACAATAAATTCTTGTTGGCGTGGTCGCGTCACAAGTTGATGTCCGTGCTGAAATAGCCGGGTAAGCGCAACTGCACTTTCATTGTGGGGCACAGATGACCGCGATCCGATCCTTTTTGTTCAATACCGTGTTTTTCGCTGGCGGCTTGGTGCTGGCGCTGTTGCTGTTGCCGTGCTTGGTGTTGCCGCGCCGCGCCATGCAGTGGGGCTTGAAATTTTGGGCCGCGGTGATGATGCAGGCCCTCAAGCTGATCGCGGGACTGAGCTGGGAGGTGCGCGGGTTGGAAAACGTGCCCGACCGCCCGTGCATCTTTGCCTGCAAGCATCAAAGCGCCTGGGAAACGGGGATCTTTTATCTGCTGGTCGATGACCCGTCATACATCCTCAAGAAAGAGCTTCTATCGATCCCGTTCTTTGGCTGGTATCTGGCCAAGGGCGGCGCCATCGCCATCGACCGCAAAGCCGGTGCGTCGGCGCTGAAGTTGATGATCACGGGCGCGCAGGATCGTTTGGCGCGCGGCCAGAACGTGGTGATCTTTCCCGAAGGCACGCGTTCCGCACCCGGCAAACCCGGAACCTACCATCCCGGTGTGGCGGCGCTCTACAAAGGCGTCGATGCGCCGTTGGTGCCGGTGGCACTGAACTCGGGTTTGTTCTGGCAGCGGCGCAGTTTCCTCAAACGCCCCGGCCGCATCACCATCGAGTTTTTGCCCGCCGTCGCCCCCGATCAGGACCGCAAGGCGTTCATGCGCGAGTTGCAAACGGGCATTGAGGGGGCGTCCAACGCGCTCATCGCAGAGGCCCGCGCGGTCTATCCTCATGCGTTGCCGGAACGCGAAACCGAGCCTTCCGAAGATACGGCCTGAAGCTCCCAGCGGGTCTCAACACACCACAGCAAGCTCTTGAATCTAGCCTGATTTTCCCCTGTGGATAAAATCGTGGACTATTTTGTGACGGCCCATTGAGGGTTTTCCACAGATCTCTCGGGATATGTGCATAAGACAATGCGTGCCATCCAGGCGCGGTTGTGTAGGATGCGGGGGCTCAAGAGGTCGGGTCAAATCGGCGATGGAAACGTAACGTGAACATGGCGTTGACCGTAAAACGACTCAAGCGTACACTAAGGGGATGGAAGCTTTTGATTATTATTCAATATCAATAGCTTACTAAACGTAACTTTAAGAATATCAAGGCCGACACGCACGGGTCGGTCGGGTGTGCGCGCATTTGCGACATAACCCTGTAGGCAGGAGCGATGGAAACCATGGTGCCGATGACCCCGATTTCCCAACATATCTGGGATATGAAGTACCGCCTCAAAGGGACGGACGGTCGGCCTGTGGACAAGAACATCGAAGACACCTGGCGGCGTGTGGCTAAAGCGTTGGCAGCGGTGGAAAAAGACCCGCAACAATGGGAACAGCGTTTTTTCGAAATGATGAACGCATTTCAGTTCCTGCCCGCCGGGCGCATCATCGCCGGCGCGGGGGCGGAACGCAAAGTGACGCTGTTCAATTGCTTCGTCATGGGCGATATCCCCGATTCCATGAGCGGCATCTTCGACAGCCTCAAGGAAGCTGCGCTGACCATGCAGCAGGGCGGCGGCATCGGCTACGATTTCTCGACCCTGCGGCCCAAGGGCGCGCACGTCAAAAAGATCGGCGCGGACGCATCCGGTCCGTTGAGCTTCATGGACGTGTGGGACGCGATGTGCCGCACCATCATGAGCGCCGGGTCGCGGCGCGGCGCGATGATGGGCGTGATCCGCTGCGACCATCCCGACATCGAAGCGTTCATCGAAGCCAAACAAGAGCCCGGACGGCTGCGCATGTTCAATCTGTCGGTGTTGGTCACCGACCCGTTCATGGACGCGGTCAAGGCGGGCGATAGCTGGAACTTGAAATTCGATGGGGAGGTCTACAAAACCCTGCCTGCGCGTGAGCTGTGGGACAAGATCATGCGTGCGACCTACGCTTACGCGGAACCGGGCGTGATTTTCATCGACCGCATCAACCGCCTCAACAATCTCAGCTACTGCGAAACCATTCACGCCACCAATCCCTGCGGCGAACAGCCGCTGCCGCCTTACGGCGCGTGCTTGCTGGGTTCGCTCAATCTGGCGCGGATGGTGACCGATCCGTTTTCTGAGGCGGCCGCCATCGACCTCGACGCGTTGAGCGCCCAGGTCAAGACGGCGGTGCGTTTGATGGACAACGTCATCGACGTGTCGCGCTTTCCACTGGTCGAACAGGAAAATGAAGCCAAGGCCAAGCGCCGCATCGGCCTCGGCGTTACCGGCCTGGCCGACGCGCTGATCCTGTGCGGCGCGCGTTACGGCGGTGCGACCGCAGTGCGCCTGACCGAAACGTGGATGAAAGCGATCGAGCGCGCGGCCTATCTGGCATCCGCCGAACTGGCTGCGGAAAAGGGCGCGTTCCCGCTTTACGACGCGGAACAATACCTCAAAGGTGAAATGATCCAGCGTTTGGACGCCGATGTGCAAGACGCCATTCGCGCCCATGGCATCCGCAACGCGCTGATCACCTCGATCGCGCCGACCGGCACCATTTCGCTGTTCGCCGACAACGTTTCGAGCGGCTTGGAACCGGTGTTCAGCTTCAAATACACCCGCCACGTCCTGCAGCCCGACGGCAGCCGCAAGGAAGAAGAAGTTTCCGATTACGCCTATCGGCTGTATCGCAAGATGCGCGGCGAAGACGCATCGCTGACCGACGCCTTCGTCGACGCCCAGCAGCTCAGCCCACGCGACCATCTGGTGATGCAGGCGGCGGTGCAGAAGTATGTCGACAGCTCCATTTCCAAGACCATCAATTGTCCCGAGGAAATCAGCTTCGACGCTTTCAAAGACATTTACATGGAAGCCTACGATTTGGGGCTCAAAGGCTGCACCACATACCGTCCCAACGACGTCACCGGGGCGGTGTTGGAGGTCAAAGGCAAAAAGAAAAGTCCGTCCGCCAAGGAACCCGAACAGCCGTCGTTGCCGTTCGACAAGCCCTCCGCCGCGGCCAAGCCCAAGGACCAAGGCGACAGCGGTGCGATTCATCGCATGTTCGAACCGCTGGAACGCCCGGAATTTCTCAAAGGGCACACCTACAAGCTCAACTGGCCGGAAAGCGAGCACGCGCTCTACGTCACCATCAACGACTATCTCGACGATGGCCGCGAGCGTCCGTTCGAGGTGTTCATCAATTCCAAGAACATGGACCACTACGCTTGGACGGTGGCGCTGTGCCGGATGATTTCGGCGGTGTTCCGCCGTGGCGGCGACGTGTCGTTCGTGGTCGAAGAACTGAAAAACGTGTTCGATCCGCGCGGCGGCCACTGGGTCGGCGGGAAGTATGTGCCGTCGTTGTTGGCGGCTTTGGGCGAAGTGATCGAACGCCACATGATCGCCATCGGTTTCTTGAAAGGCAGCGAGCCCTTCCATGAACCACAATCCGAAGCCAAAGTGGTCAACCTCGAACCGGCGCCCGGTCACAGCTTTGACGAGCACGCCGAACTGGACCATAAGCACGGCCATGACCATACGCGCGATTCGCGTATGCGCTTTTGCCCCAAGTGCAATCAGCCTGCGCTGATCAAGCAAGAAGGCTGCGACACCTGCCTGGAATGCAGCTATTCGAAGTGCGGCTGATGGGTTAGGCGTTTTGGGCGGTCGATTGAAAGTCCCGCGCCAGCTTCAGGACCTTATGCAGTTGCGTGTCGGGAATGCCCAGCGCATCGATGTGTTCGACGGCATTGGCCAGATAGTCGATGGCCGCGCCGCGCGCGCCGACGCCTTGGGCGACCAGTCGCGCTTGCTCCTCCAAGCTTAAGGTCCCGGCGAACTGTTCGTGTTCGCGGCGCACGACAAACGTGTAGGCGGATACCATGCGGCCGTCGCTGAGCTGGGTTTCGAGAAAATGCGGGCAATAGACCTTGGTCACCTGTTCGCGTTCATCGAGATAGGCGACGGTGGCCTCGACATGCTCAGACGCGACGCGAAACGCCCGTCCACAGCACGACCCGCCCCTATCCAGTCCCATGACTAGGCCTGGGTGTTCGGATGTGCCGCGATAAATGGTCGACAAGATGCACAGGCTGCGGTGATAGCCGTGAATCAGGCCGGGCATCGCTTCCTCGTAGGGAAAGCCCGGATCCCACATCAACGAACCATAGGCGTACACCCAAAATTCATCGGGCCAAACGGAGGGGAGAGTCGTCGGGTCGCTCATGCGGGCATGCTAACTTCAACGCGGCGCAGTCACAACGATACATTTCAGCGACAGCATAAATTGTATTAGGTCTTTCTGTACGTTGGTCCCACAGTGGGTTATAGAGTATCCCACGCGTGCATGTTTCGGAGAAACCGGATGGCCAAACGACCCGATCGCGACTGGGATCACTACAATCATCCCGCGCTCACCTACCAAAAACCCAAAGAGCTGAGAAGATTTCAGACCGTGGTGGCATTTATCGCTAGTGCGGCGCTGGTGTTCGGTTTGTGGTCGTTCGTGTGGTACGCGGCGTCGGCCTGGGCCAAGGCCGAGATCACCGGCTGGGTCGATCAACAGCGCGCCCAGGGCGCTATCGTCGATTTTGCCGAGATGCAAACCGCCGGGTTCCCAACGCGCATCACCGTGACTTTGAGCGAGCCACATTATGAGGGCAGCGCTTTCGCCAACGTGATCGGATGGAAAAGCGACAGCGTGACGGTCAGCGCGCGGCCCTGGACGCCATGGAAGCTGCACCTACTCGCGTCGGGCCACCACGAACTGACGCTGGGCGACGGCGCGTTGCGTTTTAACGGGGCCGTCGAAAAACTGGTGGCCGATGTGGTGTTGGGCGATGCCTGGCCTCAAAGCCTGAATGCCGTGATGAGCGGACTGTCGATGAACGGCACCGCACCGCTGTCGGCTGAACAATTACACATTCAAATGTCCCATGATCCTGCCACGCAGGCGGGGGGTACGGGACTGAAGCTCAACGTCGTTGGTAGCAATCTCGTGCTGCCCGATGTCTTGCCCCAGCCGCTCGGCGACCACGTGCAAAGCATCGATATGATCGCCCGCGTCACCGGATCGGTGGTGCCCGGCCCGGCCAAGGTGAGCATTCCGGCCTGGCGCGACAGTGGCGGCGCGGTCGAGTTTGAACGCCTGAAGTTTCGTAGCGGCCCGCTTGGATTGGCTGCGGGTGGAACCTTGGCGTTTGACAAGAACCTCCAGCCTCAAGGCGCGTTTACGGCCAAGATCGAAGGTTTATTCCAGGTGTTGGAAATTCTCCGCGCGCGCGGCGTGATGCGTGACAGCGACGCGGTGATGACGACCATGGCCCTGTCGGCGCTGAGCAAAAAGCCTCAAGGCGGCGGGGCGCCCTTCATCAATGTTTCGGTCACCCTGCAAGATGGCGAACTCAGCCTGGGGCCGCTCAAGGTGATGAAAATGCCGACGCTGGATTGGGGCTTTCCAGGTCAAGTGGCGCCGTCGGCGCCCGTGCCTGCCGTGGAACCGCCGCCGCCGCCGCGCGATTACAAAGACGTCAAACCGATTTACTGAGCAGATTCGTCGCCCGGCTTCACATCGGGAATATGTTGTTTGGCGTCGATGATCGAACGGCGCACCGCGCGCGCGCGCGCAAAGGTGGTTTCCAACATCTCGCCGTCGCCTTTACGAATGGCGCGCTGCAAGGCGGTGAGGTCTTCGTTGAAACGGCCGAGTATTTCCAAAACCGCATCGCGGTTGGTCAAGAACACATCGCGCCACATCACCGGATCGCCCGCAGCGATGCGGGTGAAGTCGCGAAAGCCCGAAGCGGAAAACTTGATCACTTCTTCCTTGGTTTCATCTTCCATCTGATCGGCGGTGTCGACGATGGTGTAGGCGATCAAGTGGGGCAGATGCGAGGTGATGGCCAGCACCCGGTCGTGATGTTCGGGGGTCATGATTTCGACGTTGGAACCGCAGCCTTCCCACAACCGCCGGACTTTATCGACGGCCCCGGCATCGGTTTGGGGCGAGGGGGTGAGGATGGTCCAGCGCCCAGGGAACAGGGCGGCGAATCCCGCTTCGGGGCCCGAATGCTCGGTTCCCGCGATGGGGTGGCCCGGCACCAGATGAACGCCGTCGGGCAGGTGTGGGGCGATGTCGCGCACGGTGGTGGCTTTGACCGAGCCGACATCGGTGACGATGGCGCCGGGCTTCAAGCTATCGCGGATCGACTGGGCGACCGCGCCTTGTGCGCCCATCGGCGTGCAGATCACCACAAGATCCGCGCCGCGCACCGCTTCGGCGGCGTCGAGCGTATAACTGTCGCCGAGGTTCAGTTTCTCGGCCGTCGCCAACGTCGGCGCGCTGCGTGTCGAAACGGCGATATGGCGGCTCAGGCCGTGCAGGCGCATGGCCAAGGCAAGGCTGGAACCGATCAGGCCGATGCCGATCAGGGCCACGCGGTCGAAAATGGGTGCGCCGTTGGCCATCGATCAGGTTCCCGTGAATTCGCGCATGGCGGCGAGGAAGGCTTCCATCTCGTCCGCCGCGCCGATGGAAATGCGCAGGCAATCGGGCAGGTCGTAACTGGCGACCCGGCGTACGATGATGCCGCGTTCGCGCAAGAACGCGTCGGCTTTTTCCGCCGTGCTGGTTTCGCCGAAACGCGCCAGAACGAAATTGGCGACGCTGGCGGTGGTGTCGATGCCCATTTCGTGCAGGGCGGCTTCGGTCTTGGCGATCCAGGCGAGGTTGTGCTCGAAGCATTTTTCCTGGAAAGCCAGATCTTCGATCGATGCGATCGCGGCGGCTTGCCCGGCGGCGGAAACGTTGAACGGTCCGCGCACACGGTTGAGCACATCGGCGATTTCGGTGGGGAAATAGCCCCAACCCACGCGCATGCCGCCAAGCCCGAACATTTTTGAAAAGGTCCGCGTCATGACGGTGTTTTGTCCCGCGTTGACCAGTTCGACGCCGGGACTGTAATCGTTGCGGCCAACGAATTCGGCGTACGCGGCGTCGATCACCAACAACACATCGTCGGGCAGGCCCGCGCGCAACATGTTCAGTTCCGCGTGGCTCAAGTACGTGCCGGTGGGGTTGTTGGGGTTGGCGATGAACACGATGCGGGTTTTGTCCGTCACCGCGTCCAACAACGCCTCGACATCGGTGCGCAGGTTGCTTTCGGGTGCCTTGACCGGGGTTGCACCGGCCGCTTTCGCGGCAATCGGATAGATCAAAAAACCGTGCTCGGTATACAGCACCTCGTCGCCCGGACCGGCGTAGCTGTAGGTCAGCAGGCTCAACAACTCGTCCGAACCCGCGCCGCACACGATCCGTTCCGCATCCAGGCCGAACCGCCTGGCGATGGCTTCGCGCAATTTAATGGCCCCGCCGTCGGGGTAGCGGTGCATGGTCTTGGCGGCGTCTTCCATGGCTGCGATGGCCTTGGGCGAAGGCCCGAACGCGCCTTCGTTCGACGACAGTTTGATGATGCGTTCAACACCGGATAATTTGGATTCACCCCCGACATAGGGGCTGATGTCCAAGATGCCGGGACGCGGCGCAATGGCCGGGCTCATTTCAAGATCCTCATGACGTAATGTCCTTAAGCCAGCTCGTCATCCGCGACAGGGACGGCGTAGCCACCGATGGTGACGGCGAATTGCACCGCGCCGTCGAATGCGTTTTTGAATTGTTCGATGCGCGGATCGTCGGAGGCGACGAAATCGTCCAACTCGATCAAGATCTGCCACACGCTGGGGCGATGGTCGTCGTGGCATTCGGTGGAAAACACCATGCCCAGACCGACGTCGCGCAAGGCGGCGTTGATTTGGCTGGGGGCCAGTTGCTCGGCGCTTTCGATCACCAAATAGGTGCGGTCGCGTCCGGTGGGTTCTTGGGGCACCGGGGAAACGACCAACGCTTCCTGGTCGCGCGGGCGGGCGTTGGAACCGCTGACGAAGGGAAGGCGGGCGATCACCCGCGGCACGTGCTCACCCTCGAACGCCATGCGTCGCCACCACGGGTCCTGTTCGGCGCGTTCGGGCATCGGCACGATGCCGACGGTGACCTCCTGCTTTTGCACCGCTTCGATGATGCGCCGGGTCGATGGGAACGGCGTCATCGGCGTGTAGCTGCCGTACTGGTCGCGGGCCAGATCCCAGAAACTGTTGCCTTCGTCGTCCATGAACACGCCCGCCGAAAACGGCCCTTCGAGGCTCAGCGTCGCGACGATCAGTTCGCGCCAAATGCGAAACAGTTCGCGTTTGGGGAATTTGCCATCGTGCTGGGCGAACAGGCGGTAAATGATCTCGGCCTCGCGGGCGGGGCGAATCTTGACCCGTTCGTCCTTCTTGTACAGGCGTACTTCCTCGACGATTTTGGTCCGCTGTTTGAGCAGATCGTGAATCTGATCGTCGATGGCGTCGATTTCGCGCCGGAGGTCTGTTAAGTCACGCGCCATGAGGGGTCCTAAAAGGGTATGATTCGCTTATGATGAAGGTCGCTAACAACTCAATGTCTCTTCAATATCTCTGGGGCGGAAATTAAAGAGTAATCCTAGAGAAATCAAAGAAAACATTGACACTTCCAAGACGCAACCATAGCAATGAGGCTTATGCAATCCAAGAAGGACGATCCGCGAGTATGAGTGCTGACGAGGCCGCCGTAAATGCTGAGTGGACCCTGCCCGGACACCGCGTGTGTCTGGCGCAGGATGAACCCCTGCGCCTGGACAGCGGGGTGGAGCTGCACGACGTACATGTAGCCTATCAAACCTGGGGGCAGCTGAACGCGGAAAAATCCAACGCCATCTTGGTGTGCCATGCGCTGACCGGCGATCAATACGCCGTTGAAAATCACCCGGTGACCGGAAAATCCGGATGGTGGCAACAGGTCATCGGGCCGGGGAAGGTGATCGACACCGACCGATATTTTGTCATTTGTTCCAATATCTTGGGTGGATGCATGGGAACCACGGGGCCCAGCGACATCAATCCCGACACGGGCAAGGAATGGGCACTGGATTTCCCGGTGATCACCATCGGCGACATGGTGCGCACGCAAAAGCTGCTGATCGATCATTTGGGCATCGAAAGCCTGTTTGCCGTGGTCGGCGGATCGATGGGCGGCATGCAGGTTCTGGAATGGGCCTGTCAATATCCCGAAAACGTCTTCGCCGCGGTGCCCATCGCCACGGCGGCGCGTCATTCGGCGCAAAACATCGCGTTCAACGAAGTTGGGCGCCAATCGATTATGTCCGACCCGGATTGGTGCGGCGGCGATTATCACGCCCAAGGCAAGCGTCCGCACCGCGGCTTGGCGGTGGCGCGCATGGCTGCGCACATCACCTATCTGTCGGAAACCGCGCTGACGCGCAAATTCGGCCGCAATCTGCAAGATCGCGACGCGGTCACGTACGGGTTCGACGCGGATTTCCAGGTGGAAAGCTATCTGCGCCATCAAGGCAGCACCTTTGTCGACCGCTTCGACGCCAACGCATACCTCTACATCACCCGTGCAATGGACTATTTTGACGTCGCCCAACGCCACGATGGGCATCTGGCGCACGCGTTCAAGAACACCCCGGTGCGCTTTTTGGTGATGTCGTTCACCTCCGACTGGCTGTATCCGACCCGCGAAAATCGCGACATCGTTCATGCGCTCAACGCCGGGGCGGCCAACGTCAGCTTCGTCGAGATAGAATCGGACAAGGGCCACGACGCGTTCTTGCTCGACGAACCGGAATTTCACAAGGT
This sequence comes from Magnetovibrio sp., assembly GCF_036568125.1. Lineage (NCBI taxonomy): Bacteria > Pseudomonadati > Pseudomonadota > Alphaproteobacteria > Rhodospirillales > Magnetovibrionaceae > Magnetovibrio > Magnetovibrio sp. The sequence continues at coordinate 182,453 of NZ_DATCTF010000011.1, read as the reverse complement.
GTTTGAGGGCTTTCTCGAAGGCTGCGCGGAGCATCGCGGTTTGAAAAGGAAAGAGCCGTGATGATGACCCCCGCCGACCTTGAAAACAATCCCAAGGGCATCCGCGTCGATCTGCAATTGATCGCCGACATGATCGAGCCGGGCACCCGTGTGCTCGACGCGGGGTGCGGCAACGGCATGCTGCTGGATTACCTGTGGCGGTTCAAGCAAGTCGACGCGCGCGGCATCGAAATCAGCACCCAGGGTGTGCAGGCGTGCGTGTCATCGGGATTGTCGGTGGTGCAAGGCGACGTCGAAACCGACCTCAAGGATTATCCCGACGGGGCTTTCGACTATGTGATCCTCAGCCAAACCCTGCAAGCCATGCACGAGCCGCGCGAAGTTCTCGAACAGATGATGCGCATCGGCAAACGCGCCATCGTGTCGCTTCCCAACTTCGGCTATTGGCGATTGCGGCTCTATATGATGTTCAAGGGGCGCATGCCGGTGAGCGAAAACCTGCCCTACGAATGGTACAACACCCCCAACATCCACTTTTGCACCATTCGCGATTTCGTCGCGTTGACCCAAGAGATGAACCTGACCATCGAACGCAGCTTGTTCTTGGACGAAGAAGGCTCGTCCAAAACCATCGGCAATTCGGTCGCCGTCGCCAACTGGTTCGGCGAACAGGGTGTGTTCTTGCTCCGAAAATGATCAGCCGGTTTCGGCGACGTTCATGACTTTGCTGAACAGGCGCACGAAGTTGCCGCCGATGATCTTGGCGATTTCTTCCTCGCCGAGGTCGCGCCGGAACAGTTCGTCGATGAACAACGCCATCGCGCCATAGCCCTTGAAGGGGCTTTTCGCACCGTCCATGTCGGTGCCCAGCGCCACATAGTCGATGCCTACATGTTCGATCAAATGCATCATTTCATCGGCGAACGCGCCCAGGTTCTTGTGACCGTCTACATCGCCCAGCGGCCGCAGGCCGATGACCCCGCCGGTGGCTTTCACCGCCAGGGTGGTTGCGAGGTGCACGCCGCGACCGTGCATGTAATGGCCTTCGAAACCGGTGTGCGACAGCATCACCGGGGCGCGGCTGGTTGCGGCCACGGCCTCGACGCCCTCGCGGGTCATGTGGGTCACATCGACGATCAGGCCGAGACGGTTTTGTTCGCGCACCACCGCATGGCCAAAATCGCTCAAGGCCGGGCCATTCGGGGCTTGGGTGCGCACCGTGCCCAGCGCGTTGGGGGTGAAGTGCACCAGTTGGATGGAATGCACGCCCAAGGCATGGACGGCGGCCACGCGCTCCAACCGTCCTGCGAGGAAATCGCCGCCTTCCAACGCGATCAGCGCGCCGGGCCGTCCGATTTGCTTGGCGCGCAAAATGTCGGCAGGTTTTTTCAAAACCGACATGTCGGCGAGGTGTAGGGCATTGCGCAAGGTGGTGAGGTGTTGAACGGTGAAATCGTACAGCTCACCGGGTTCGGGCGGACGCACGGGCTGTGGCAATCCGCCCCGCGTGCCAAGAATCGGCGCGTCGGTGGGAATGGCGAAGCCGAACGCGGTGATCTTGGCCAGGGCCAGATCGCGCAGCCGGGGCAAAGGATCGCCGCCGTCGTAAAGTTTGCCCGGATGGGCATGCAGATCGACCACCACGTGGCGCGCGATCATATCGAGCGCGCGTTCGAGGTTTTGCGGTTCCGTGCGCGCCAGGGCGGCCCAAGGGGCGAGCGCGGTCGCGGCGGCCGTGAAACAGAACGTGCGGCGGGTGAGGACATGAGAGGCCATGCCCTCACTCTAGCGCGCAGCACATGAACCGAGGGTGAACGTTTAGCCGCGGTTGGTGCCGCGTCCGGGCGGGGCGAGGGCGAAGGCGCGCCGCGTCTCGCGTTTGGCGGTCAGTTGTCCGGCGTAGATTTCCTTGGCCGCTTCGACCATCACCACCCCGCCGAATGCCGGAAACAGTCGCCGCCCGATCTGTTCCCACGCCGGCGCGGCGCCGAGCAGCAGGCGCGAATGGCTGGGCGGCATGTACAGCCCGACCTGCGAGCGGATCGGCGTGAACATGTTGTCGCGCAAAAGCCGCGACAATTGCGACGGCGAGTAAGGCTGGCCGTGAGCGAAGGGGCTGCGTTCCAAGCGCGCCCAGATGCCGCGGCGATTGGGCGCGACCACGATCAGCCGCCCGCTGTCGGACAGCACCCGCCACACCTCGCGCAGCATGTGACGCAGTTGTTCGGACGATTCCACCGCATGAACCATCAAGATGCGGTCCATGGACAGGTCCGCGAACGGCAGTTCGCTTTCATTGACCAGCGCGGTCAGGCCCGGTTCGTTGGGCGGCCAGTGCAACACCCCCTGGCGGGCGGGCATGGCGGCGACGGTACGCGCGGCTTCGGGACGGAACAGGCCCAGATAAGGCGTGGTGTAGCCAATGCCCAACACGTCCAAACCCGCCACATCCGGCCACATCTGGCGCAGATTTTGGCGGATCACGCTACGCGCCACCCGACCGGTGGTCGTGGCGTAAAATTCTCGAAGATCGACGGCATCCATCCACATGGGCGGCAGTTTAGGGCCTAAAGGCGTGGGCAAAAAGTGAAATCACGGATGCGAAGACGTTTCAGGGATGATACCTTCAGCGCAACGACAGAACAGAATGAGGCGCACCATCCCATGAGCGGTCTCGATATCCGGCAGGTGCCGGTCCTGAACGACAACTATGTCTATCTGATCCACGATGTGCAGAGCGGGAAAACCGCTTGCGTGGATCCCGCAGTCGCAGGACCGGTGATCGACGCGGCGAATAAGCTCGGCTGGACGATTTCTCACATCTTGGTAACTCACCCCCATTACGATCACACCGACGGTATCCCGGAAATCGTCGAGGCCTTCGGGTCGGTGGTTTACGGCAACCGTCACGATTTCGGCCAAATCCCCAAGTGCGATCACGGCGTGCTGGACGGCGATCTGATTGAATTGGGCGGAACCACGGCCCGGGTGATGGAAGTGCCGGGCCACACCAAAAACCATCTGGCGTATAGTTTCGATGCGGAGAACGCGGTGTTCGTCGGCGATACGTTGTTTTCGCTCGGTTGCGGGCGGCTGTTCGGCGGGTCCGCCACGCAGATGTGGAACAGCCTGAAAAAGCTGCGCGACCTGCCCACCCAGACGCAGGTTTATTGCGCCCACGAATACACCAACGCCAACGCCGACTTCGCGTTGAGCATCGACCCCGATAACGCCGATCTGCAGGCCCGCGCCGACGAGGTTATTCGTCTGCGCGAACAGGGCCGGTCGACAGTGCCGAGCACTTTGGAGCAAGAGGTACGCACCAATCCGTTTTTGCGTTGCGACATCCCGGCCTTCAAAACCATGCTGGGCATGGCCGATCGCGAGGCCGAAGAAGTGTTCGCCGAAATCCGTTCACGAAAGGACCGTTTTTGATGAAGCTGTATACGTCGCTGACCTCGCCGTTCGGGCGCAAGTGCCGCATGGTCGCGCATGTCGCGGGCATCGCAAACCGGGTCGAGGTCACCGAAATCGATTACAAGGCCGAGGCCTATCGCAAGCTCAATCCGCTCGGCAAGGTTCCGGCGTTGGCGCGGGACGACGACACGGTGTTGATCGATTCGCCGTTGATTTCCGCTTACCTCGCCAGCCTCGGCGACGAAGCGGCGGTGTATCCAGAAAACCCCGAAGCCCGCTGGCAGGCCTTGTGTCTGGAAGCGTTGGCCGACGGTATCACCGATGCGGGCATCTTGATCTTCATGGAAAACAAGCGCCGCGAAGAGCATCGATCGCAAGGCTGGATCGACGCTCAGGCGAGCAAGATCAATCACGGCCTCGACGCCATCGACGCGGTGGCGGGGGAATTCGGCGACAGCACCCAGATCGGTATCTTGGCGGTGGCGGCGGCGGTCGGCTGGCTGGAATTTCGCAGCGTCGTACCTGACATCCGCACAAACCGCCCACACCTGTCGGCATGGCTGGATCGGGTCGCCACCGAGGACTTTATGACCGCCACCGCGCCGCCGCCGGATGCGTGATATGGACGGCGCGTTTCACGGTCTGACGGCGGATGAGGTGATCGAGATCTTGGATCTCGCTCCCCATCCCGAAGGCGGTCACTTCAAGGAAATCCATCGCCATGATCCCGGCGATGGAACACGCGGCGCGGTGACCTCCATTTACTTCCTGCTCAAGGCCGGGGAAAGCTCGCACTGGCACCGGGTCTTGGACGCGGAAGAAATCTGGTGCTGGCACGCGGGCGCGGCGTTGGAGTTGCAGATTCACCCTGCGGGCGGTTCGCGCCGAACCCACATTCTCGGCCTCGATCTGCGTGCCGGGCAGCGACCCCAAGCGGTGGTGCCGATCAACGGCTGGCAGGCCGCCCGCGCTTTGGGCGATTGGACCTTGGTCGGCTGCCAAGTCGCCCCGGCGTTTGAGTTTTCCAGTTTCGAATTGGCCCCGCCGGGGTTCGATCCGGGGCAGATCTGATTAAGTTTCGACACGAAAAGGACTGAGCACCATGAGCGACGGCGATCCTTCAAATGCCCGCACAGCGGCCATCGCGGAAATCAACGGCGTGCCCGAGCGGGTGCTGATTTCCCTGGTGCGGTCGCAAACCATCGATTTGTTCGCGGGCGGGCTTTCGGACGGTTTGCGCGCGACCTTGGAAACCTTGCGCGGTCGCGCGCCCGACGCGGTCAAGGTCGCGGTCGACGCGATCCGCCGAACGGCGGCGGAAGATGGTTACGAGGTGGTTTTGGATGCGGCGCGCGGTGAACGTTTGGTGATATCGGATTCCGATGCGGGGCCGTTCAAGCGCACCTTGGGCGGCGGCTTGTGCAATTTGGCCAAGGATCTTGAAATCATCCTCGACGTGCTTGGCGATGTCGGCGAGGGGGGCGAAGAAGACGCAGCGCCGAAACGCCCTGACATCGACTATCTGACGTGGGCGGACGCCGCAGATTCGTTTCCCGGCCAGATGGTCGCGGGGACCTCGCGCACCTCGATGATTTTTCGCGGTGACGGTTTCGACAAGCTGATCTTGACCGAACGTGGTCCGTCTTATGATTCGGACGCCATCGATTTGTGGCAAACGGAAAAGGATTTCTTGGGCGCGGGCGACGATTTCATCTTCGTCGGCCAAGAGCCCGCGGATTCCGAAAAGTTTGATCTGATCTGGCAGCGTAAACTCAAGAACAAGGGTCTCAAGGTCTTTTGGCTGGTCGGCGGCAATCAGCTGAAAAAGCTCTACACCGAGTATCGTCACTTTCTGTCCATTGCCGATGTGGTCAGCCTCAACCTCGCCGAGGCGGCGCAGTTTTTCGGCTTCGAGCCGCTACGCCGCAAGCACAAGGACGCCGCCGAGCTGCGGGTCATGTACGCGCGCGAAATCAGCCGCCGGGTTTTGGAAGACGGCGCCAACCACGTCGTCATCACCGACGGCGCCAAGGGCGCGGCGTTGGCGCGCAAGGCCCGCGGCGGGCGGGTCGAATTCGTCTACTCGCCGTTGATCCAGGAAAACGCCATCGAGGTCGACCGCAGCGTTCAAGAAGACACCGGCTGCGGCGACAGCTTCGCCGCGTCCATCGCGGCCTATTACCTGATGGCGGGCTCAAGCCTGAAGCTAAACCAAGCGGCCAACTTCGCCCACTACATCGCGGGCATCATCTTCCAACGCGCCCGGCCAAATTTGACCGACAAGGATCGTGGCTTCGTCGAATACGCGCTGCACAAGGCCGAAAGCTCGGGCGCGTTCGTAGGTAAGCATGAAACGTTCGATCGCGACGAATGCCAAATCCGTCCCGCGCCGATCCCGCCGCGCGGGCCGAGCCGCAACGTCTTGGTGTTGTTGATCGGCGGCAATCCCGGCGACCCGGAACATCCGCGCATCACCGGCGCGGGTGCGGCGCTGGCCAATTTGGCGGGCAAATGCCAAGACGGTAGCTATAGCCTCAGCCCGCTGGTGCGCGTGGTGCCGCGCCAGATCACCCACTCTGCCGCCAAGGGGCGGCCCGACATGCAGGCGATCAGCGCCGAGGACATGACCCGCTTGGTCGACACCGGAAAGTTCTGCAAGGAAATCGGCGATCTGGAAAACGATTCCGCCGTGCGCCATGGGGTGTTGAAAGAAGATTTGAGCGGTTTCGAAGGCGTCTATCTGTTGCGTGTGACGTTGCTGGAAACGCTGGAAATTCTGTCGTCCGAAGACTTCGCAGAATTGTTCGGCGACATCAAGTTTTGGCACTTTCCGACCGAAGACGTGGACGAGCGCTTGGTGTGGAACACCAAGACCTGGGGCGTGTCGCGTGAACAAAGCCTGGAAATCATCCGCCAGTCGTTGCGCGATTACGTGGTTCAGGCGCAACGCCCGCAGTTTCGTTTCGGCCGCGTGCGCGCCACCACCCGCGAAGACTTCGAAGACGAAATGACCGATCAGTTGATCTTGCGTCTCGATGCCTTGCTGGCTGGGGTGTTTCGCGCCAGGTCTTAGACAGGTTTCACGTCGTAGCCCAAACGCGGGAAGTGTACGGCGACGGTTCCGGCGCGGTCGTCATTGCGCACCAGGGTGACGCGTTCGGCGGTGAGGCTGTGCAGCGTACCGACGACCTCGGGGCCGCCGCTTGCGGGCTGCACGCCGATGGTGTCGCCCGCCTTGAGCCCCAGGGGATCGGCGGAGTCTATGAGTTGGGGCGTTTGCGGCTGAGCGTTCTTGGCGATATCCAGCGCGTCGAGGTCGCTCAATTCTACAGGACTACCGTGGCCGATGGCTTTGATGCGCTGTTCCCAGCGGATCAGGTTTTCAAATTGGCTTAAAAACGTTTCGCCGTCGGCCATGCGGTCGCGCAAAAACCACACCAGGTAATAGGCCAGTGCATCGGCCAATCCGGGCTGCGCACCCATCAGGAAATTTTGAGCTTTGACCCCGTCGTCGATCCAGGCGAACTGGGTGCGCACGTTCGCGAGCGCATTTGCGTATTTGGCTTTGATGCCGTCGAGCGAAAAGTCCTGGCCGAAATACAGCGGCCCGCGGTCGGCGAGAAATTCTGGCGGCATGTTGGGGCTCATTTCGACCAACGCGACGGTGACCACGTCCTTGAACAGTGGGCCATCGGTCCATTGGCCCAAGGCCCAGGACAGCCCAGGGCGAGCCGAGGGAAACAAGGTCGGCGTGGGGACGCGGCGTTCGATCTCGTCGATGATGCATTTGGTGTCGCAGTAAATATCTGCGCCGATCTGCATCACCGGGGTGAGGCGATAACCACCGGTCAAGGGCATCAAGTTCGGCCTGGGCGGCAGGCGCGGGATCATCACGGAGCGCCAACTCAGGCCCTTCATGCCCAGCACCACGCGGACCTTTTCCGTCACTGGCGATTGCGGATAGTGGTGGAGGATGATCGGTTCGCTGCTCACGTGGGGTGCCTTTCTCATGTGGCGGTCTCGGCTTTTCGTCAGAGTTCCAGGGTCAGGACTCTTTCGGCGGGGAAGGTGAGGCTGACCTTGGTGCCTTTGCCGATTGCGCTTTCCAACTCCATGGTGCCACCGTGCAATTCGACAAGGCCTTGTGTCAAGGGCAGCCCGAGCCCGGTTCCTTCGTGCGTACGCGAAAGAGAACTGTCGACTTGACCAAATTTCGTCATGGCTTTGTCGAGGCCGTCATGATCCATGCCGATGCCGGTGTCCGTGATGGTGAGAACCATTTTGTTTTGTTCGTCGATGTGCGCATCGCACGAAATGTTACCGTTTTCGGGGGTGAATTTGACGGCGTTGGACAGAAGGTTGATGAAGATCTGTTTGAGGCGCAGCGGGTCGGCCATCAACATCGGCAAATCGGGCGTGTCGATGGGTTTGAGGGAAATGCATTTTTCATCCGCTTTGGGGCTGATGATTTGCATCGCTGCGGCACAGATGTCTTGAACGATGACTTCCTCTTCCCGGAGGTTGAGCTTGCCGGCTTCCACCGCAGATACATCCAAAATGTCGTTGATGAGCTGCAAAAGGTGCGTGCCGGAAGAATGGATGAAGCCGGCGTATTCTTCGTATTGTGCATTGCCCAGCGGGCCGAAGACGGAATGCTTCATCGTTTCGGAAAAACCGATGATGGCGTTCAGCGGTGTGCGCAACTCATGGCTCATGTTGGCCATCAGGTCGGTCTTGGCCTTGTTGGCAAGTTCCGCGGCTTGTCGCGCATTGGCCATGGCGATTTCGGTGTTTTTGCGTGCGGTGATGTTTTCGTGCATGGCGATAAAGTGGGTGATGGCGTTGTGCTCGTCGCGCACCGGGGAAATGGAAACCGCAGCCCAAAACACCTCGCCGCTCTTTGTGCGGTCTTCCAACTCACCGCGCCATTCGTCTCCGGACAAAATGGCTTGCCACATGTCTTGATATACTTCGGTCGGGGTGTTGCCGGATTGCAGCAACTTGGCGTTCCGTCCGATCGCCTCGTCGGGTGTGTAGCCGAGCAGTTCCGAAAATTTCGGGTTCACATACTCGATCGTTGCATCAATGTCGGTGATGTAGATGACGCTGGAGCTTTGCTCGACGGCTCGCGACAGTTTGCGCAATTCCGCTTCGCTTTTTTGCCGTGCGATCACTTCATTGGACAGGTCACGGGTGCGTTCTTCGACACGCACTTCCAGTTGGTCCAGCGTTTCTTGCAGTTTTTCTTCGGCAATTTTTCGGGCCTCAAGCTCTTGCGTTAGACGATCAGACACCAGTTTACGTTCGGTGATGTCCTGCACAGTGCCTTTGGAGCGGATGACTTCACCTTGAGCGTTGCGAATGTGTTCGCATTTTTCGTGCACCCAGCGCACCTCTGCCGTGTCGTGACGGATGATGCGATGTTCGATGTCATAGGGGAATGTCCCTTGCATGCTGCCTTCGTATTGCTGAGCGACATAAGCCTTGTCGTCAGGATGAATGGCATCCAGAAAGGCTTCGTAACTTGCACCGAACTCGTCGTAGGGGATGCCGAAAATGCGATAGATTTCATCCGACCACCATAGCTCGCCGCTTGCGATATCAAGTCGCCAGCTGCCCAGACGGGCGATCTCTTGCGCCGAGATGAGATCTTGCTTGGTCTGTTGCAGGCGTTGTTCGGCTTGGGTGCGGTTGATCACCTCAAGGCGCAGGTTCCTGTTCAATCGGGCGAAATACGCCGCGATGACGATGACGAGCAAAAAGGCTGCACTGACAAAGAGGATCGTCCAAACGATGCGTTGTTTCGTCCAGTACGGCGTCGGTGTGCCAAACCACTTGACGTAAATGGCTCGATATTCAGGCGAGCGGACGAACCACGCCACAGCTTGCGAAAGCGTCGCATGGAGTTCCGGGGCGTCTTTTCTCACCGCAATGGCGCGGGTGATTTCCGTGAGCGGCATGCCCACGACATGGATGCGATGGTCGATCTTTGCCTTGCGCGCAATTTGCATGGCGACGGGTTCGGGATAGACAAGCGCATCAACCTCGCCCGCGGTCAGGGCGAATAAGGCGTTCACCTTGTCATCGAAGACTTTGAGGTTGATGTTGTTTCGTTGTTTGAGCAGGGAGTAGCCCACATTATTCGTGACAACGGCGACGGTCTTACCGTCTAGATCCCGAAGGCCAAAAATATTCTGGGTTTCCGTGCGCACGAAGATCGATACGGGGAAGGTCTCCACGGGCGGGGTGAATTTTGCAAAGGCTTCTCGTTGCTCCGTGATGCCGGCATTGGGGATCACATCGACTTCACCGTCCTGAAGGGCCTTGGTGGCCTCGGGCCATGAGTTTTTGATGATATATCGCACCCGAAAGCCACTGCGTTTCGCGATGGCGTTCATGATGTCGATGGCGAACCCTTCGGGTTGACCTTTGTCGTTAAGTGTATAATAGGGGGGGAAATTGCTTGTGACGGCGGCTGTTATTTCGGATTCCGCCCATGCACGTCCTGGAGACAGGAAAACCAAAAGCAAAAAGCTCAGCGCAAGCACGCCGGAGTATCCTCGCGCCAATGGCCTTTTGAAGCCTGCGCGGCAAATGCCGTTGTGGGTCATCATGATCAACCGTCATCCCGACTGCATATAATAGTATTATGTGGGGTGGCGGTGCGGGGCGACCAAACGAAAAATGACCGTCAGTCTTGTACGTTGCTCGGTTTGATAAGGGGGGGCTCCAACAGCAAAAAAACCGCTCCGGAATTCCCGAAGCGGTTTTCGCTAAAGCGCAGGAGTGTGCTTTGGTCTTAGGTGGTGATGTATTGCCCGCCGTTGACGGTGATGGTCGCGCCGGTGATAAAGCCAGCTTCTTCGGATGCCAGGAAGGTCACGCAGCGCGCGATCTCCGCCGGTTCGCCCAAGCGGCCCACAGGGATTTGCGGCAGGATTTGCGTGGTCAGAACGTCTTCGGGGATGGCCTTGACCATTTCCGTGGCGACGTAGCCGGGGGCGACGCAGTTCACGGTGATGCCCTTGCGCGCGCCTTCTTGGGCCAGCGCCTTGGTGAACCCGATCACGCCGGCTTTGGCGGCGGAATAGTTGGTCTGGCCCATCTGGCCCTTTTGACCGTTGATCGAGCTGATGTTGATGATGCGTCCGAAATTGCGTTCGCGCATGCTCTCGATCACGTTCTTGGTGGTGTTGAACAGGGAGTTGAGGTTGGTGTTGATGACCTCGTTCCACTGCTCGAACGACATTTTATGCAACATGGCGTCGCGGGTGATGCCGGCGTTGTTGACCAAAATATCGATCGGGCCGAGATGGCCTTCGATTTCCAAGATGGCAGCGTGGCAGCTGTCGTAGTCGGAAACATCGAACTTCTGCACGCGGATGCCGGTCAGTTCCTTGAACGTCGCGGCGGCTTCGTCGTTTCCGGCGTAGGACGCGCAGACTTCATAGCCCGCTTCTTTGAGGGCGATGGAAACGGCTGCGCCGATGCCGCGGGTGCCGCCGGTGACGAGTGCTGTACGGGACATGATATTTCTCCTGATTCCGGGGCTTGAGTTAGGCGCGTTCGACGCACATGGCGATGCCCATGCCGCCGCCGATGCACAGCGTGGCGAGGCCTTTTTTGGCGTCGGTGCGTTTCATTTCGTGCAACAACGTCACCAGCACACGGGTGCCGCTGGCGCCGATGGGGTGGCCCAAAGCGATCGCGCCGCCATTGACGTTGACCTTGGCCGTATCCCAGCCCATGGATTGGTTGACCGCGCACGCCTGGGCGGCAAACGCTTCGTTGGCTTCGATGAGGTCGAGGTCGGAAACGCTCCACCCGGCTTTTTCCAGCGCAGCGCTAGAGGCCGGGATCGGCCCGGTGCCCATGATTTCCGGATCGACGCCGCTGGTCGCCCAGGACTTGATGGTCGCCATCGGTTCGATGCCGCGCTTTTGCGCTTCTTCGGCCGTCATCAGCACCACTGCGGCGGCGCCGTCGTTGATGCCCGATGCGTTGCCTGCCGTTACGGTGCCGTCCTTGGAAAATGCCGGACGCAGACCGGCGAGGGTTTCGGTGGTGGTGCCGTGGCGCGGATATTCGTCGGTGTCGACGATGGTGTCGCCCTTGCGGCCCTTGACCGTTACGGGAACGATTTCGTCCTTGAACTTACCGGCCTTTTGCGCGGCTTCGGCTTTTTGCTGGGAGCTCGCGGCGAACGCGTCTTGGGTGTCGCGGCTGAGCTGGAACTTGGACGCGACGTTTTCCGCCGTGGTGCCCATGTGGTAGCCGTTGAAGGCATCCCACAGGCCGTCCTTGATCATGGTGTCGACCAATTCGGTCGGGCCCATTTTGGTGCCGGAGCGCAAATAGGTGCAGTGATTGGACAGGCTCATGTTTTCCATCCCGCCCGCGACCACGATGGAGCTGTCGCCGCATTGAATGGCTTGGCTGCCCAAGGCCACGGTGCGCAGGCCGGAGCCGCACACCTGATTGATGGTGTAGGCGGTGCGTTCGACCGGAATGCCCGCGCCGACGGCGGCTTGACGAGCGGTGTTCTGTCCCGCGCCCGCGGTGAGCACATGGCCCATGATGACTTCGGAGACATCCTCGGCACTGACGCCCGCGCGGCTCAAAGCCTCGGTAATGGCGATTTGGCCGAGCTGTTGCGCCGGAACGGTGGACAGTGCCCCCGAAAAAGCCCCGATGGGCGTGCGCACGGCGCTGGCGATGACGATGTCGGTCATGGTTGCTTCTCCCAAATGCGGGCCGAGCATGTTTGCCGCAGCCCATAGCCTGTTCTTAATCTCCCGTTAGCTTAGAGGGACTCGCGGCGGGCGTGCAATACATAATGTTGCAGTGCACAAAAAAATCTACGGCGGTTGCAGCATTTTTTCATTGCAATGCAGCAAACACGCGCACAAAGTGAAGGCAGGTGCGAAGGACTACGCCAATCTAACAAAGGGGCGGTTATGGCAGATGCCAATCGGGCCGATGGGCCCATTACAATTAAAAAGTACGCCAATCGGCGTCTCTACAACACCGCGACCAGCAGCTATGTGACCTTGGACCACTTGGCGCAAATGGTGCGCGACGGTGTGGATTTTGTCGTCCACGACGCAAAATCCGGCGAGGACATCACCCGCCAGGTTCTCACCCACATCATCGTGGAAGAAGAAGCCAAGGGCGACAGCATGCTGCCGCTGAGTTTCTTGCGTCAGCTGATTTCGCTTTATGGCGACAGCCTGCAATCGATGGTGCCGAGCTATCTGGAACAGACCATGAAAGCCTTTTCAGGCAATCAGGACCAGATGCGCGAGTTGATGGATCAGGCTTTCGGTGCGAACGCCGCGCTGAAACCGTTCGAAGAGATCGCGCGGCAAAACATGGCGATGTTCGAAAACGCCATGAAGATGTTCAATCCCATGGCCGCGAGCGGCGGTGAGGGGACGAGCTACGGCGGCACGGCGAAATCCGCCCCACCTCAAGACGAAGGCGACATGGAAGAAATGCGCGCCCAACTCGACCAGCTGCAAAAGCAACTGAACGAATTGAGCAAGCGCAGTTAAGCTAGCGCAGCTTTGAAAAGAAAAAGGCTCCCGCTCGGGCGAGCCATCACCTCTATGTAGGGAGCCATCGCAATGCGCGTTGGCTCCCTTTTCGTCGCGCCTGTTCGCGTGAGGGTGATCTGGGCAGTATGGGCTTTTGGGGAAGCTATATATAATAAATAGGGGGCCGCTTCAGGCGGCGCCGAGTTGGATACAACACATAAATGCGAGGTGCCATTATGGTCGAGAACTCAGGTCGCACCCCAATGCATTTCGGTGATGCTTGGTGGGGCAACGTCATGGATCCGTTAAGACAGTTGGCGGCAAAGGTCGCAGATTTTTTCGCGCCTGCCGCCGAAGCGTCCCACACCCAAGATCACTACGAAATCAGCCTCGAATTGCCGGGTGTTCCGGAGGAAAACATTGCCATCCGTATCGAACGCAACATGCTGACCGTATCGGGTGAAAAAAAGTTTCATCGCCTGCATGACGGACAAGATTTCTTTTTCTCCGAATTTTCATACGGCAAATTTCAGCGTTCGTTCCGCTTGCCGGAAGATGCGGATGAAGATCATGTGAAGGCAACGTATACGGACGGCGTGCTCAGCATCACGGTGCCCAAAAAAGCCGTCGGTGCGACGGGGAAAAAGATCAAGATCACCAAGTCGGTATAGGGTTCTTTTGCTTTGGGTATGGAGACAAATCATGATCGTCTCCATACCCTTGCTCATTTGCTTATGTGGCTCACCCGGTGGTGAGCCCTTTTTCGTCACGCTTGATGGATATGCACGTCGCGTTGCGGATAAGGGAAGGATATACCTTCCTTATCAAACGTCTGCTTGATGGCTTTGGTCATGGCGAATTTTACGCCCCAGTAATCGCCGTTGTTCGTCCACACCCGTACCACCAGCTCAACCGCGTTGTCGCCCAGGTTGGCGACTTCAACGAACGGGGCCGGGTCGGCGTGGATGCGCTCGTCCTCGGATGCGATGCGCTTGATCACGTCCATGGCCTTGTCTATATCGTCGCCGTACCCGATGCCGACGGTCATGTCGACGCGACGCGTGGGGTGGTGGCTGAAGTTACGGATCGCAGCACCCCACAGCTGTGAATTGGGCACCACAATGTGGATGTTGTCGCCGGTGGCCATTTTGGTGGTGAACAGCCCCGCTTCCTTGATGGTCCCGGACAAGCCCGCGCCTTCGATGAAATCGCCGACCTTGAAGGGGCGAAACAGCAACAGCATCACGCCCGCCGCGACGTTGGACAGCGTGCCTTGCAACGCCAAGCCGATGGCCAAACCGGCGGCACCGATAACGGCGACGAAGCTGGTGGTTTCGACCCCGAAGCGGTTGAGCACCGCGACCACGGTGAAAGCCAAGATGACGTATTTGACCAAGCTGGAGAAGAAGCTGGTGAGCATCGCATCGACGGCTTTGATGCGCCCCAGCGTTTTTGCCATCGCGCCCTTGGCCCATCCGGCGATCGTCCAACCGACAACCAAGATCGCGATTGCGCCCAGCACGTTGAGGCCATAGGTGGTGATGACCGAGATCACTTGGTCGATGATTTCTTGCAGCTGTTGGGAGATCTGTTCGGGATCATCCATCTTCGGATTCCTTCATTATTTTGGCTTCTTTTACGGCAGCTCCCGCAACACGCGAAAGCCGATGCCATAGCTTTTCACCCGTCCGTCGTTTTTAAACCGCCACGGCGAACGGATGTTTTTCGAGAAATAATACCACGACCCGCTGCGCATCACCCGCTGGCGGCAATCGCCTTCAAGCCGCGGCGACGCATCGGACGGTGCGCCGTCATGGGTCGGGTTCCAGCAGTCTTCGACCCATTCCCAGACATTGCCGTGGACGTTGTACAGGCCCCACGGATTGGGTTCGAAGCTGTCCACGGGCTCGGATTGATGGCTGATGGTCGGGCCGCAGTTTCGGCAGTTGGCTTTTTTCTGGCCGACGTCGTCGCCCCACCAGAAATCCGTCTGGGTGCCCGCGCGCGCCGCGTATTCCCATTCGCTTTCACTGGGCAGGCGGTAGGTCTTGCCGGTCTTGTCGCTCAACCATTTCAGATACATTTTGGCGTCGAACCAAGTGATGTTGACCACTGGGCGTTTGCCGCGACCCCAATTGTGGTCGCTGGGCAGTTCGGTGCCGCACGCGCCCGCGTCGAAACACGCCTGCCACTCGTCGAAGGTGACTTCGAACATGCCGATGGCGAACGGCTTGTCGATGGTGACTTTGTGGGCTGGACTTTCGTTCTTATGCCGACCATCGGAACCCATGATGTAGCTGCCGGGCGGGATGATCGCCAGTTCGGGGCAGGTGTCGCAATCTTGGATGCCGGCATAACGTTGCGGCGCCAAATTTTCCGCACATGCCGTTCCTGCCAGGGCAACGGCCAATAGCAAGGCGACGAGCGGAATGTGGGTGAATTTCAAGCGCATGGGCGGAGTGTAGAAAAACTAGAGGCTTCTGTCATGGCTTTTCAAGGCGCTGCAAAGCCCAGCGTGCGGTCTCGCGGACGCTTTCGTTCAGATCCTCGCTCAGGGCTTCGGCGACTTCCTTCAATCGGCGGGCTTTGGAATTGCCGATGGCAATCAGCACGTTGCGCACCATAGGGTTGCGGCGCGTGCGTTTGATGGGGCTGCCGGCGAACACTTGGCGAAATTCCGTGTCGTCCAGCGCGGCCAAATCGGCGAGCCGGGGCGCGGTCAATTCCACCCGTGGCAGAAAATTGGGTTCGGTGTGCAGCTTGGTGAACTTGGTCCACGGGCATGCTGCCAGGCAATCGTCGCAGCCGTAAACGTGGTTGCCCATCGCGGCCATCAAGTCGGGATCCAACGTGCCCTTGTGTTCGATGGTCAGATACGAGATGCATTTGCGCGCATCCATCTGGTACGGCGTGATCGCCCCGGTCGGGCACGCGTCCAGGCACGCGGTGCAGGTGCCGCAGTGATCAACCTCGGCGCGGTCGGGCTCCAGATCAAGCGTGGTGAACACCTCGCCCAGGAACAGCCACGAGCCGAATTCGCGGCTGACCACGTTGGTGTGTTTGCCTTGCCAGCCGATCCCGGCCATTTGCGCCAACGGCTTTTCCATCACCGGGGCGGTGTCGACGAACACTTTGATTTGGCACGCCAGTTCTTCGACCATCCAGCGGCCCAGCGCCTTGAGGCGTTTTTTCACCACGTCGTGATAGTCCTTGCCCTGGGCGTAGACGCTGATGGCGGCGCGATCCTTGAGCGCGTGGATCGCGGTGGGATCGGTGCGGGGGCCGTAATTGGTCCCCAACACGATCACCGTGCGCGCATCCGGCCATAGGGCGTCGGGGCTGATGCGCTGCTCGGCGCGGCTTTCCATCCACGCCATGGTTCCATGGCGGCCGTCGTCCAGGTACGCGTGCAGGCGCTCGCCATGCTTGGGATCGAGCGTCGCGGGCGCAAAGCCGACGGCGTCGAAACCAAGCTCAAGAGCCTTGGCGCGGATTGCGTCCTTTGTGAGGGCGGGGGAGGTCATAAACAGGCGAGCCTTGCGTTGGTCGTCAAAGATGTCTAAATCCTGGGCCAAACGCGCGCCCCAGGCAAGGCTCGCGATGATCGGAGACCCGCATGAGCGTCGAAACGCAGAAAAAAGCCGCCAAAGCCGCAGTGGTTCTGTTGAGCGGTGGGCTGGACAGTTCAACCGTTGTGGCTATCGCCCAAGCGGCGGGCTACGACGTTCATGCGTTGAGCTTCCGCTACGGCCAGCGCCATGGTCTGGAGCTTGAATGCGCCACCGCAATCGCCGCCAAGGCGGGCGTGCGACACGTGATTTTGGATCTTAACCTATCGCAATTCGGCGGCTCGGCACTGACCACCGACATGCCGGTGCCTAAGGATCGCGACGAAACCCAGATGGCGAGCGATATTCCGGTGACCTATGTGCCTGCGCGCAACACGGTGTTTTTATCGTGCGCGCTGGCGTGGGCGGAAACGTTGGAGACCGGCGACATTTTCATCGGAGTTAACGCGCTGGACTATTCCGGCTATCCCGATTGTCGCCCCGAATACATTCAAGCGTTTGAGGCCATGGCCAATCTGGCCACCCGTGGTGGGGTTGAAGGCACCCTGCCGGTGACCATCCACACCCCGCTGATCGACCTGACCAAGGCCCAGATCATTGAAAAGGGTCTCGAACTTGGCGTTGATTACGCCATGACGACCAGTTGCTACGATCCCGCGCCGGATGGTGCGGCGTGCGGCCATTGCGATGCGTGTCAGCTGCGGTTGAAAGGGTTCCGTGAAGCGGGGCTCAGCGATCCGTCTGCTTATCAACAGGGCGCGGACGCATGAGTTACAGCGTCAAGGAAATGTTCTATTCCCTTCAAGGCGAAGGTGGCAACACCGGCCGCGCCGCAGTGTTTTGCCGGTTCGCCGGGTGCAACCTGTGGTCGGGACGTGAACAGGACCGTGCCGAAGCGCAGTGCGATTTTTGCGATACCGATTTTGTCGGCGTAGATGGCGATGGCGGTGCAAAATTCGCCGATGCCGATGCCGTCGCCGATGCGGTGGAAAAGTTCTGGCCGGTGCCCGGCATGGCGGGGGAAGGTCAACGCTTCGTCATCCTCACCGGCGGCGAGCCGGCCTTGCAGGTGGATGAGGCCTTGATCGATGCGTTACGCGCACGCCGCTTCGAGGTCGCGATCGAGACCAACGGTACGCTCGACCTACCCCAGGGCCTTCACTGGATCACCGTGTCGCCCAAGGGCCACGGCGCCTTCGAGGCCTTGAAAGTGACCGAAGGCGATGAGCTGAAATTGGTCTATCCACAAAACGGCATTGATCCTGCAATTTTCACCGACTTGGCCTTCGATCACTTATACTTGCAGCCAAAGGACGATGAGAACCACCACCAAAATACCTTGATGGCGCTGGATTACTGCCGCCGCCATCCGAAATGGCGTTTGAGCCTGCAAACCCATAAACTGCTCGGCATTCGCTGAGGCCAAGAGACGGACGACGCCCTATGGAAATCTATAAAATCTTCACCTTCGAAGCCGCCCACCGTTTGCCCAACGTGCCCGACGGTCACAAGTGCGCACGATTGCATGGCCATTCGTTCGAGGTCACCCTGTACGTTGCCGGTCCGGTTGACGATCACACCGGATGGGTGGTCGATTTCGCCGATGTCAAAGCCGCGTTCAAGCCGTATCTTAACCAGCTTGATCACTATTACCTCAACGAAATCGACGGCCTGGAAAATCCCACCAGCGAAAACATCGCGCGGTGGATTTGGCGCAAAGTCAAAACGGCATTGCCGGGGCTCAGCAAGGTCGCGGTGAAAGAAACCTGCACCGCAGGGTGCGTGTACCGAGGCGAAGACGAAGCTTAATCTTTCGGCTTGCCTTCGATGGTATCGACTTCGTCTTCGGCAATGACCCACGTTTCCGCGCGCCCGGCGTCGGACCATTCGATCATCGCCGGCAGCGCTTGCACCGCGTCCATGTACGCTTGGCAGGTGGGGTTCAGTTCCACGGCGTAGGTGGTGAAGCGGCTGACCACCGGGGCGAACATGGCGTCGGCGATGGAAAACGCGCCGAACAGAAAGTCGCCGTCCGCGCCATAGGTTTCCCGGCACTCGGTCCACACCTGTTCGATGCGGCGGATGTCGCGTTTTACGGCGGCTTGTGCGTCTGTCGTCAAGCCGCGCCCGCGTCCGGGGTGGGACGCACGGATGTTCATCGGCATATTGCCGCGAACGGCGGTGAAATTGGCGTGCATTTCGTTGCTCACCGCCCGCGCCCGCGCCCGGGCGGCCTTGTCAGAGGGCCACAGCCGGGCGTCCGGCCAAGTTTCGGCGGCGTATTCCAAGATCGCCAGGGTTTCCCAAATCACGTTGCCGTCGTGTTCCAACACCGGCACGGTGCCGCTCGGCAGTTCGGCCTTGCGTTCGGCCCAATCGTCTTCGAACAGCGGCACCATCTTTTCATCGAAATCGACGCCGCCGACCGTCAGCGCCAGCCACGGGCGCAATGACCAGCTCGAATAATTCTTGTTGCCAATGATCAAAAGCGGCTTGGACATGGGAAACACTCCTCAACTCCGTGGTGCAATGCGCGAAATGATTAGCTCATCGCGACGTGAGGTAAAGAGAAATAATGTCCCGGGACAATCAGCCCCGCCCGCGATAGGGCTGAACGCCTTGATCCGGGATCCACACGCCTTCGGGCGGGGTTCCGGTTTGGTAGAAGACGTCGATGGGGATGCCGCCGCGCGGGTACCAGTAGCCGCCGATGCGCAGCCATTTGGGCTTGGCGGCGGCGATGAATTTCTTGGCGATGGAAATGGTGCAGTCTTCGTGGAACGCGCCGTGATTGCGGAAGCTGGTGAGGTAGAGCTTCAACGACTTGCTTTCCACCAACACGTCGGCGGGGATGTAATCGATGACGATGTGCGCGAAGTCGGGCTGGCCGGTGACGGGACAGACCGAGGTGAATTCCGGCGCGACGAAGCGCGTGACGTAATCGGTGCCCGCTTGCGGGTTGGGGACCGTTTCCAGAACCGCCTCTTCCGGCGAGTTGGGGGCGTCGACCTGGTGGCCCAGTTGGCCCAGCGTTTCGGTTTTCATGTCGCTCATTTTTTCTGTCCTCAAAGGGCGTCGATATCGCCCAACGCGCGGGTGGCGGCGAATTGCGCCTGAAAGTCCGCGAAGCGGCCTTGGGTGATCGCGGCGCGGATGCCCTTCATCAAGTCTTGATAATAGTGCAGGTTGTGCCAGGTCAAAAGCATCGCGCCGAGAATTTCGTCGGCCTTGTTCAAGTGATGCAGATAGGCGCGTGAATGGTTGGTGCACGCCGGGCAGGCGCAGTTTTCGTCCAGCGGGCGCGGGTCTTCGTTGTGGCGCGCGTTGCGGATGTTGATCGAGCCGCGCGACGTCCAGGCCTGACCGGTGCGGCCCGAGCGCGTCGGCAGCACGCAATCGAACATGTCGATGCCGCGCGCCACCGCACCGACGATGTCTTCGGGCTTGCCCACGCCCATCAGGTAACGCGGCTTGTCCGTCGGCAGATGCGGCGTGGTGACGTCGAGCGCGGCGAACATCCGTTCGCGCCCTTCGCCCACCGCCAGACCACCGACCGCGTAACCGTCGAAGCCGATGTCGATCAGCGCCTTGGCCGATTGTTCGCGCAGGTCTTCGTGAACGCCGCCCTGGCAGATGCCGAACAGGCCGTAGCCGGGTCGGTCGACGAAGGCATCGCGGGAGCGCTGCGCCCAGCGCATGGAAAGTTCGGTGGCGCGGGCGACCTCGTCCTTTTCGCACGGAAACGGCGGGCATTCGTCGAAGCACATGGTGATGTCGGCATCGAGCAGGTGCTGCACCTCGATCGAACGTTCGGGGGTCAGCTTGTGATAGCTGCCGTCGATGTGGCTGCGAAAGGTCACGCCGTCCTCATCGAGCTTGCGCAGGTCCGTCAGGCTCATCACCTGATAGCCGCCGCTGTCGGTCAGGATCGGCAGGTCCCAGTTCATGAATTCGTGCAGCCCGCCGAGCTTGGCGATGCGTTCCGCCCCCGGGCGCAGCATCAAGTGATAGGTGTTGCCGAGCAGAATTTCCGCGCCCGTCGCCTTGACGCTTTCGGGCATCATCGCCTTGACCGTCGCCGCGGTGCCGACCGGCATGAACGCGGGCGTGTGCACCGGGCCGTGCGCGGTGTCGACGCGCCCGGTGCGGGCTTGTCCGTCGGTGGTGAAAAGCTCGAAGCCGAAAGCGGTCATCAATGGTCGTCCTCAGAACGGGTAAGCAGGCAGGCGTCGCCGTAAGAATAAAAGCGGTAGCCGCTGTCGATTGCGTATCGGTACGCGGCCTTCATGCGCTTCAGTCCGGCAAAGGCGCTGACCAGCATGAAGAGGGTCGATTTCGGCAGGTGGAAATTGGTCATCAGCACATCGACGATCTTAAAGCGGTAGCCGGGCGTGATGAAGATGTCGGTGTCGGCCATGAACGGGTGCAGCACGCCGTCGTCATCGGCGGCGCTTTCGAGCAAACGCAATGAGGTGGTGCCGATGGCGACCACCCGGCCACCACCGCTGCGGGCGGCGTTGACGGCGTGGGCGGTGGCTTCGGATACCTCGCCCCATTCGGCGTGCATCTTGTGATCGGCGGTGTCTTCAACCTTGACCGGCAGGAAGGTGCCTGCGCCGACGTGCAAGGTGACGCGGGCGGTCTTCACCCCGCGTGTTTCCAAGGACGCCATCATGCGTTCGGTGAAGTGCAGGCCCGCCGTGGGCGCGGCGACCGCGCCGGGGCGGTCGGCGAACAGGGTCTGGTAATCCTTGAGGTCATGCGCATTGCCGCCTTTGGCGCGCTTGATGTAGGGCGGCAAGGGCATCGCACCGATGTCTTCGAGCGCCGCCATCAACTCGTCGCCCGAGCGATTGAAGCCGAGCAGCACTTCGCCGCCGTCTTGTTTGTCGAGCACGTTCGCCTGTAAACCGCCATCGAACTGGATGGTGTGACCGACCTTGAGCTTCTTGGCTGGGCGGGCGAAGGCGTACCAGGTGTTGGGATCTTCGCGCTTGTGCAAGGTCAGTTCGATTCCAGCCTCGACGCCATTGTCGATCCGCCGCCCCGAAAGGCGCGCGGGGATCACCTTGGTGTCGTTGAACACCACGATGTCGCCGGGGCGCAAGGATGCGGCCAAATCCAGGACGGTTTTGTCCGTGAACGCGTCTTCGCCCACGATCAGCAGGCGGGCGCTGTCTTTGGGGTTCGCCGGGTGCTGTGCGATGCACGTTTGCGGCAGATCGAAATCGAACAGATCGACGTGCACTAGGGGGTGTCCTTTAGCGGTGCGTTTTCAAGTCATTTCGGCCCCTGCGTGGGCGGGGTCTGGCGAAATCGGGCGGAGGTTAGGCAAAAGCGCGCGCTTTGGCAAACCCCGATAATCGCACGATATTTGTTCCCGATACGCTAGTGTGACGATTTATGCATGCAACCCCTTGGGATTTCGACATTTTCAGCGTAAATTGGGATAAGTGATAGAATTTGCACGGCGGGACCAACCCGCCGGTATTGGTGTGCTCTAGACCGTGGGTTCTCTGCATGGCGCAGAAAGATGACGTAACGTACGAGCTTTTGCTCTTCACTGCTGGCCGTTGGGAAACCCAAGGCGTCTATGCGGCGAACGAACATCACACGGCGGTCGCGGATGCAAAATCCTTGGCCAAAGTGTCCACCGTCAAAGGCGTAAAAGTGGTCAAGGAATCCTTTGACCAAAAGGCGGGCGCAAGCCGGTCGTTCACGGTTTACGAATACAAACCCCAAGAGTCAGCCCCAGCGAAAGCGTCCGCGCCGAAAAAATCGCCTGCGCCCGCCAAGGAAAAGAAGGCTTCCAAGGCATCCCAAACGGGCGATGTCCGGGAGGACCACGGCCAAAAGGCCGAGAGCCCCAAAAAAGGCGGCTCTCTGTTGGGGGCCTTCATCAAGATTTTGGTGTCGCTGCTGTTTTCTTTGGCTGCCGCGATGGTGGTGACGCAGTTGGTGTCGCTCGCGCTGCAAGGCGTGCATTCCGTCGGACTGTTCGGCAAGGCCGATTTCCTCAATCTGGTCTTCATTTTGGTTTTCGTCATCATGGCGCTGGCATTGATCACACGCATATTGGTGACCATGAAGAACATTGCGCCGATTTTGAAAACGCGGCCCGCGCCTACGGCCAAACCCGCCAAACGCACACGCCTTCAACGCCTGACACCGTCCGTCGACAGTTTTAGGGAAGAACGCTTGGAGAGCGAAGCGCAATCGCTTGCTACCCAAGAAGAAGAGCGCAAGAAAGCGGAGGAAGAAGCCCGTCTGGCCGAAGAGGAGGCTCGCCGCAAAGCCGAAGCCGAGGCGGCCAAGAAAGCCGAAGCCGATGCATTGTCGGAACTCGTCACAATGAATGCGTTCGCCGAAGACGCCTTCGACGTGTTGCAAGATGACAAGTCCAAACAAGACGCCCACACCGTATTCGGATTGGTGTTGTTCTTGGTCGGCGCGGTGCAGGCCTTGCGCCACCAGCACAAATTGTCTGAAACGGTGAGCAATTCGGTGATGGCGCAAACCTTGAGCGGCTTAGGCCTGAGCAAAGAGCGCGCCGAGCACTTTTCCCAACACATCGACGAATATCTGATTTCCAATCCGCGTTATTCGGAGATGTTCCAAAACGGCCGTTCCGCCATGGGCGAGTATCTGAAAAGCGATACCGGACCGCGCGGCGCGCTGTCGGACGCTTTGGTTGCGTGGGATAAGCCAAAATCGAAATCGGAAGGCAGCACCCAACCGGTCACGGTTTTGTTCACCGATATCGCGGGTTCGACCGCGATGACCCAGAAATTGGGCGACGAGGGCGCACAGGCGGTGGTGCGCAGTCACAACAGCATCGTACGCGAAGCGATCCAAGGTTTTTCCGGTAAGGAAATCAAGCACACAGGCGACGGCATTATGGCGTCGTTTCCCTCCGCCGCCGCAGGAGTCGAGGCGGCGATGGAAATGCAAAAACGCACCAGGTCGCACAACGAATCCGATCCCAACCATCCCTTGGGGCTGAAGATCGGCTTGAACGCCGGCGAACCGATTTCCGAAGACGACGACCTGTTCGGCACCACCGTGCAACTGGCGGCGCGCATCGTCGACAAGGCCAGTGCAGGGCAAATATTGGTGTCGAGTTCGGTGCACGGTTTAAGCCAGGGCAAAAGCCTCAAGTTCGAACGTTTCGCGGACTTGGATATGAAGGGTTTCGACGACCCGGTGACGGTTTACAGTGTTGTCTGGAATCCAGACGACGCGCCAGCGACGCCGCCAAAGGCGGAGGCGTCGAAAGCGGAAGGGAAAGATGCCGTGAAAAATGGGGAGAAACCATCGCAGAAGGCTGAAAATGCCCCCCAAGACATGATGTCAAAGAACGCCAACACAAAATAAACGGCCTTTGTGCCAAATGGTTGGCGCAAGGACTAGCCGTGAGCGGTCCGCTGGATTAAACTAAAAGTTCCTCTCAACAGACTGGGTGAGCGCGAAACTCCGCTACGATTTGCGAAGTCCCCGAGTCGGCGCATAAATATACATAATGTGATCGTACAAATAACCCCGGAGCTCAATCACATGTCGCAAAAACGCATGGTTGCCGTCGATGGTAACGAGGCTGTTGCTTCCGTTGCCCATCGCATGAACGAAGTTATCGCGATCTATCCCATCACGCCGTCATCGGCGATGGGCGAACATGCAGACGCCTGGTCGGCGGCGGGGCGCACCAACATTTGGGGCTCCGTTCCACAAGTGATCGAGATGCAGTCCGAAGCGGGCGCTGCGGGCGCGGTTCACGGCAGTTTGCAATCGGGCGCGCTGACCACGACGTTCACGTCGTCGCAAGGCTTGTTGTTGATGATCCCCAATCTGTACAAGATTGCGGGCGAGTTGCTGCCGTTTTGCATGCACGTTGCGGCGCGCACCGTGGCCACGCATGCGCTGTCGATTTTCGGCGATCATTCCGATGTGATGGCGTGTCGTCAGACCGGTATGGCGATGCTGTCGAGCGGAACGGTGCAGGAGGCTCAGGATTTCGCTTGTATCGGCCAAGTGGCGAGCTATGCCTCGCGGGTGCCGTTCATGCACTTCTTCGACGGCTTTCGCACCTCGCACGAAGTGTCCAAAATCGAATACCTTGAAGACGATGTGCTGCAGGCGATGCTACCCGACGGTTTGATCGAGGCGCATCGCAAACACGGCCTCAGCCCCGACAAGCCGGTGGTGCGCGGCACCAGCCAAAATCCCGACACGTTCTTTCAAATGCAAGAAGCCCGCAACATCTATCACGATGCGGTGCCGGGATTTGTGGAGCAGGCGTTCGCCAAATTCGAAACCCTCACGGGTCGCAAGTACGCCCTGTACGAATACCACGGCGCGCCGGATGCTCAGCGCGTGGTCATCATCATGGGCTCGTCCGGTGAAACCGTGCGCGAAACCGTCGATGTACTCAATACTGGCGGAGAAAAGGTCGGCGTGTTGCAGGTGCGTCTTTATCGGCCTTTCAACCTGGAGCGCTTCAGTGACGCGCTGCCCGCGAGCGTGAAATCCGTTGCGGTCCTGGACCGCACCAAGGAAAGCGGTGCGCTGGGCGAGCCGTTGTATCTGGACGTGGTCGCCGCGCTCAATCGTGCGGGCCGTGCCATCAAGGTCATCGGTGGCCGCTACGGTTTGTCGAGCAAGGACTTCACCGCATCCATGGCCAAGGCGGTGTTCGACGAATTGAGCAAGGCCGCGCCCAAGCCGACGTTCACCATTGGCATTTACGACGACGTGTCGGGTTTGTCGTTGGATTGGGACGAATGCGGCAATTGTTACGAGCCGGGTACCATGCATCGGGCGCTGTTCTTCGGCCTTGGTTCTGACGGCACGGTGGGTGCGAACAAAAACGCCATCAAGATCGTCGCCGACAACACCGACAATTATGTGCAGGGCTACTTCGTTTACGATTCCAAAAAAGCCGGCGCGGTGACGATTTCGCATTTGCGTTTTTCGACCGAGCCGATCCGCTCCAGCTATCTGATCCACGAGGCGGAGTTTCTCGCCTGTCACCAGTTCCATTTTCTCGACACCCTGGATGTGCTCAGCCACGCCGCCAAAGGCGGAACGTTTTTGCTCAACGCGCCGTATGGCAAGGACGAGGTCTGGGACAAGCTACCCCGTTCGGTGCAGAGCGCGATCGTCGAAAAAGAGCTTAAATTCTACGTCATCGACGCGCGCCGCATTGCCGCGGACGCGGGCATGGGCAAGCGCATCAACACCGTGATGATGGTGTGTTTCTTCGCGCTATCGGACTTCCTCGATCACGATCAATCGATCCGCCACATTAAGGACGCCATCGAAAAGAGTTACGGTTCCAAAGGCCGCAAGGTGGTGGAGATGAACTTCGCCGTGGTCGATTCGTCCCTGGCGCATCTGGAACAGATCGATGTGCCGTCCGCCGTCAGCTCCGGTTTCGACGTGCCGCCGATCGTGTCTGAAGCGGCACCCGACTTCGTACAAAACGTTACCGCCAAGATGTTGGCGGGCCATGGCGATCTGTTGCCGGTTAGCGCGTTCCCCGTGGACGGCACTTGGCCGACCGACACCGCGCAGTGGGAAAAGCGCAATCTGGCGGCCGAAATTCCCACTTGGATCGAAGATCTATGCATCCAGTGCAACAAGTGCGCACTGGTTTGCCCGCACGCCGCCATCCGGGTCAAAGCCTACGACGGTGCTGCGCTGGACGGCGCCCCCGCGACGTTCAAATCGATGGACTACAAAGGCAAAGAATTCGGCGACGATGCCAAATACACGGTGCAGGTTGCATCGGAAGACTGTACCGGTTGCAAGCTGTGCGTGATGGTGTGCCCGGGCAAGGACAAGAAAAATCCCGAACGCCTGTCCCTTGTGATGCAGCCGCAAGCGCCCCTGCGCATGCCGGAACGCGAAAACTTTCAGTTCTTCCTCGACCTGCCCGAAGCGGATCGCACGTTGATGCGCGGCAACGTCAAGATGACCCAGTTCGCCGAACCGCTGTTCGAGTTTTCCGGCGCGTGTTCGGGGTGTGGAGAAACGCCCTACATCAAGTTGCTGACCCAGCTGTACGGCGACCGTGCGGTGATCGCCAACGCCACCGGGTGCTCGTCGATCTACGGCGGCAACCTGCCGACCACGCCGTATGCCTGCGACCGCAATGGGCGCGGTCCGGCATGGGCGAATTCGTTGTTCGAAGACAACGCCGAGTTCGGTTTGGGTCTTCGTTTGGGGCTCGACAAGCATCACCAAATCGCCATGGAATTGCTCGAACAATTACGCGGCGAACTGGGCGACGATGAGTTGGTGAACGCCTTGCTGTCATCAGACCAATCCGACGAAGCGGGAATTCTCGCCCAACGCCACCGGGTGCAAACGCTGAAGGATAAGCTTGCCGGGATCGACGGTGAGCTGGCAGAACGCTTAGGCATCATCGCCGATCACTTGGTCAAAAAGACCTTGTGGATCTTGGGCGGAGACGGTTGGGCCTACGACATCGGCTTTGGCGGCGTCGATCACGTTCTGGCGTCGGGCGCCAACGTCAACATTTTGGTTCTGGACACCGAAGTCTATTCCAACACCGGCGGTCAGCAGTCCAAAGCGACGCCGTTGGCGGCGGCGGCCAAGTTCGCCAGCGCCGGCAAGGCGTTGCCGAAGAAAGACCTGGGCCTGATCGCAATGAGTTACGGTCACGTCTACGTGGCATCGGTGGCGTTGGGGGCAAAGGATGCGCAGACCATCAAGGCGTTCCAAGAAGCCGAGCAGTTCGACGGTCCGTCGTTGATCATCGCCAATTCGCCGTGCGGCGAACACGGCTACGAGTTGGAACACAGTCTGGAACATCAGACCCTAGCGGTCGAAAGTGGGTACTGGCCTTTGTATCGTTTCGATCCGCGCCTGATGGAACAAGGCAAGGCGGCGTTGCAACTCGACAGCAAAGCACCGGTCCGTTCGGTCTCCGACTTTTTGGAGCAGGAAAACCGCTTCATGCAAGTGAAGCGTAAGGACCCTGAACGCTTCGCCATGTTGGTGGGTAAGTTGGAAGAGGAACTGCGTCATCGCCGTCAAGTGTACGAAGCTTTGGCCACGGTCAAGACCGAACCCAAAGTCGAGGCAGGCGCAGATACGGATGCGGACGCCGCAGAATAATCACAAGCCGAGCAGTCTCGAAAAAAAGCCCCCGACATGGGGGCTTTTTTGCCGTTAGATCTTTTGGTTCGCACTCACGCAGTTTTGGCGCGTTCCACAAGTGAATTGCACAGCATGCGGAAAAACGGCTCTTGCAGGGCCAGCTTGGTTTGCGTGTCGGGATTGGCCATGAGAATTTCCAAGATCCTCTGGTTACGTCGACCTTCTTCGACATCAACTTGCGCGCCTTCGGTTTTGTCGCGGATGTAATCGACCAGGAATTCTATGATGGTGCGCATTTCCAAATCGACGCTGTCCATCATGCGCCGCATGGCCAAGCGCGACAGCGCGACGCAGACGGTCTCTTCGGTGGCGGTGGCGGTGGCGATTCGCTCCATATCCGAAATCACCGCCATTTCGCCGATGATCTGGCCGGGGCCGATGGTGCCCAGTTCGCGCGACGGTGATTGGGCGATGCTGACCTTGCCCGATTTGATCACGTAAGCTTCGGACCCACGTTCGCCTTCGCGAAAGATCACCTCACCAGTTTCGAACAGGCGAAACTTTGCCAAGTGATCCGGTGTCGAGCTGTCTTCACCGGATTTCCCCTTATTTTGAGGCAGCGCGTTGTCTATGCCGACTTCAAAACCATCGTTCGCCATTAATGCAGCCTTTCCCAGTCCGATATATTAGGTGTGGACAGTTATCAGGGTAGTGTACTGGTGCCGACTAGCGAGAAGAAAGGGAAATTTATTTATTATTATCAATTAATTATATGTCAAATTCGGTGTTGGCATTCTTGGAACTCGTCTTTTACAGGCGAATGGTGTAGGTTTTTGCAGGGAAGTATTTTCAACTGTCTTTGGACGGGCTGGAAGGCTGTGGGCAATGGGGACCTTGGATATGGGGCAAATGACGAAGGACGTGGACGACTTTGAACTGCGCACCGGCATCACGCGCGAAGACATCCGCCGGTTAGGTCAGGTGCATTTGTTTTCGGGATTGGTGCCTGACGATTTACGCAAGTTGCTGGCGACCAGTTCCATCCGACGTTATCCCGATCACACGACATTGTTTATGGAAGGCGATCCTGCGGATCGTTTTTTTGTCGTTATGGATGGTTGGGTCAAGTTGTACCGTCTTAGCGAAAACGGTCAGGAAGTGGTTATTTCGGTGAGCTCGCCGGGTGAAAGTTTTGCCGAGGCGGCGATCTTCGACAGCAGCATTTTTCCCGTCAGCGCCGTGGCGATCACGGATGTACGCCTTTTGGTGATCAGCGCGGAAAGCCTCATGCGCCAGCTGAGCGAAAACATGAATTTCACCTTCAACATGTTGGCGTCGATGTCGCGCCAGATGCGGCGCAATGTCACCAAGTTGCATCAGATGTGTTCGATGTCGTCCACTGAACGCCTGGCGGATTTCCTCATCGGCTTATCGCATTCTCATAATGGCACTACGCGCATCACGCTGCCGTTAGACAAGTCGCTGATTGCGGCGCGTCTGGGCATGCAGCCGGAAACTTTTTCGCGCGCGTTGGCGAAACTCAAAGGTGTCGGCGTGCAGAGTGTCGGTCACGACATTATGATCAAGGATTTGGATGCCTTGCGCGCGATGGTCAGCAGTGGCCCACTCAGCTGCTGAGATACGCTCACGTTCAGTCGAATGGCGGTAACGTGATGCCGCGCCGGGCGGCCATGCTTTTGGCCATCTTGCGCTGGTCATCGTCCGTAAGCCTAAGACGCGCCAGTTCCAGCACCACGTTGTTTTCCCAATTCAAATGCGACAGATGAATTTCCGAGAGCATTTCGGCCGAGGTGCGAAACCTGTAGAGGTCGGGCAACGGTTTGGCGTGCGCGATCTGCTCGAGACCTGCGATGACGTCGTTCGCCAATTCACGGTCACGGGTATGTTCAGAACCCAATAAACGCAAAGTGTCGTCGAATTTGTCTTCGGGTTTTGCGCGTTTCTTCAGCAAAGGAAACAAGTCGCGTTCTTCGTCTTCGATATGGCGCGCAAGATCGTGCTGCAGGCACGCGAGGATCATTTCCGCTGCTTCGATGGCGATGTCGGTGGACAAGTCCATTTTTGTTAGCGATTTGAGCGCACTACACATGTCGCGCTGGCGGCAATGATCGGCGAAAATGTACTCGATCGGCTCCAACAATAAATTGTCGGGAATACGTTCGATCTGCACGCCGAAGATTTCAGGCGGCGGATGATCGGCTTTGGCCTGCATGCATTACCCCCCATGTTCATAACGGCAATTGCGGCGTTTTTTTATGCTCGCAAGTCGATTGGGGCGATTGTGCTCCGGTTCGATGGGAACCGCATTGACGGGCGTCAATCACAGGCATTTGACCTTGGTCAAGGAATGGAAATCGGTTCTCTGGCGCAATTGTCCGTGAATTTGGGGAGTCCTACGTGGGTCGATCATCAGCCACACCTGAATTCAGTCCATGGTGATCGCTGATTGGGAGGAACTTGTATGTCAGATCATGACAGTACACATGCGGGGGATGGTGAGAGCATCCCGTTTATGCAGAAGTTATTGGATTCCACATTCATCCTTCTGTTTCTCGGCGTCGCATTGCCGACGGTTATTTACATCATCTGGGGCGTGATGGAGATCGTATCCATTCCCGTCGCACCGTAAGAGGGGGGGACTGGATAAATGGGTATTACACCTCCAAAGTCTCGGATCTGGTGGAACGAGCCGGTTGAGAAATCGGAAGTTCTATGGATCTTCATCGCGTTGCTTTGGGCGCTGGTGATGTTTTTCATGATGCCGTATTGGCACATCAACGGCGAACAGAACCTTTCCAACGAAGCGTATAAAATTCGTCCAGAAGTTTATGCGCAACGCACCGAAGAAATGGCCGCCAAATATAAAGTCCGCGAAGAGGGCGATACCGGCGTTCCGGTGGTCCATCCGCCTGCAGGCAGCGACGTCTATATGTTGGCGCGGTTGTGGGAATGGTGGCCGGTTCTGGAATTGGAGAAAGGGCAGTCCTATCGCCTGCACCTGTCTTCAGTCGATTGGCTGCACGGTTTTTCGCTTCAGCCTGAAAACATCAACATTCAGGTTCATCCTGGATACGACATGGTGCTGACGGTGACGCCGACCAGCTCCGGCGAATTCAGTGTTGTCTGTAACGAATTTTGCGGCATTGGCCATCACACGATGGTCGGCAAAATTCACGTAGTCGATAAGTGAGGAACGTGTCATGGCTGAATTTAGAACTTGCCCGGACACCGGGTTCGCAATCGATCTAGCGGCAGACAAGCTGATCAAGTGGAATGCGGTTACGGCCGTTGTGTTTCTGCTGGTCGGCGGCTTGTTCGGCATTCTGGTCGCGCTGACGCGCTGGCCCGCCGTCCACCTGCTGGATCCCGATTTGTTTTATCTTGCTCTCACCGCGCACGGACTGGACGTCTTGCTGGTGTGGATCATCTTCTTTGAAATGGCGTTGCTGTATTTTACATCGTCCATTTTGCTCAAGACGCGTTTGGCGCTCCCTTGGGTCGGTTGGCTTCAATACATTTTGATGCTGGTCGGCGCGGCGATCACCAACGTCGCCGTTCTGCAAGGCGAAAGCAGCGTGATGTTCACGTCGTACGTCCCGATGATGGCGGCGCCGCACTTCTACCTCGGCATCATTTTGTTTGCCGTGGGTGCGCTGCTGGGGTGCTTGGTGTTTTTCGCCACGCTGTATATCGCCAAGCGTGACAAGACCTATGAGGGCTCGATCCCGTTGGTGACCTTCGGCGCCATGACGGCGGCGATCATCGCGGTGTTCACCATCTTGGCGGGCGCGGTGATTTTGGTTCCGACCATGTTCTGGTCCATGGGCTTCATCGCCAACATCGACACCTTGATGTATCGCGTCATCTGGTGGGGTATGGGACACTCGTCGCAGCAGATCAACGTGGCGGCACAAATCTCGTGCTGGTACGCGATCGCGGCGATCTTGTTCAACGCTCAACCGTTGTCGGAAAAGGTCAGCCGTACGGCGTTCCTGTTCTACATTCTGTTCCTGCAACTGGCTTCGGCTCACCACATTCTGGTTGATCCGGGCATGAGCTCAGAATGGAAGATCTTCAATACGTCCTACGCTCTGTATCTCGCCGTTTTGGGTTCCATGTTGCATGGCCTTACGGTTCCGGGCGCGGTCGAAGCCGCACAACGCAAAAAAGGCTTCAACCGGGGTATGTTCGAGTGGCTGCGCAAAGCGCCGTGGGGTAATCCGGTGTTCTCCGGGTTTGCTTTGTCGGTGGTGATGTTCGGCTTCTTGGGCGGCATCACGGGCGTGATGATGGGCACCGAACAGCTCAACATCATCGTGCACAACACCATGTACGTTCCAGGCCACTTCCACGGCACCGTCGTGGTCGGTACGACCTTGGCGTTCATGGCGCTGAGCTACTGGCTGGTGCCGGTGTTGTGGCAAAAGGAACTGGTGTTCCCGGGTCTCGCCAAATGGCAGCCGTATATTTTCGGTATCGGCATGGGTTTGGCTTCGACCTTCATGATGGGCGCGGGCACGCTGGGCGTTCCCCGTCGTCACTGGGACATCTCGTTTGCTGATGCCATGATGGTCCACGAGTTCCCAGAATCGGCCTATCTGATGATGGGGCTGGCAGGCATCTCCGGTGTGATCGGCGGTGTCGGTGGGGGTATCTTCATCCTCAACATGGTCGGCACGTTGCTGTGGGGTAAAGCCAAGGTACCGGCGCCCGCGGCTGCGGAAACGTCGACGCCGGAACCGGCCATCAGCGGTGCTGCAACCGAATACGGCAGCGCCGGAACCATGGAGGTTCCCGGAACCTTCGTGCTGGCGCTGGTGTTCCTGACAGCTTTCGTCCTCTACTACTTCGTCAACTGGAAATACTTGGCGAGTGTGTGGGGACTGAGCTAACCGCAAGCACTCTTTCGAGGGTGCTCCGGGGGGGCGGATGCTACGATGCCCACAGAATGGCATCCGCCCCTTTCTTACCGGGCCTGTGTGTCCTTGGCCTTTTCGTCTTGTGGGTAGGCTCTTGTGGGTGAAGCCTGATGATCGAAACAAACATGACCCTGTTGCGTAGAGTTTGCACGATGTTCGCCACGACGCTCATGATGGCGGGCGTGGCGGCGTCGTTCGAGGCGCACGCCCAGCCGACGTTATCCAACGCCGAGCCGGGCGCATTGGATGAAAAGAAAGCGCTGGCCATTTCGCAAGCAGCGATTGGACGAGAGGTCGGCGATTACAGTTTTCGTGACACCGCTGGCCATCGGGTCAAACTGTCGGATTTTCGCGGTAAACCGTTGGTGATTTCGCTGATCTATTCCAGTTGTGCGGATGTCTGTCCGGTGATCACCTCAACCTTGGAAAGCGTCGATGAAACCGCGCGCGATGCGTTGGGTGACGATAGCTACAATATCGTCACCATCGGCTTCGACATTGCCGAAGACAACCCCGTGCGGATGAAAAGTTTCGCCGCCAAGTACGGCGTGCCGATCAGCGACCACTGGCGCTTTTTGAGCGGCGACTTGATGTCCGTCACCGGGCTTAGCGAGGATTTGGGTTTTCAGTTTTTCGAATCGCCAAAAGGATTCGATCATCTGACCCAGACCACCATCTTGGATAAGAACGGCGTGGTCTACAGACAGATTTATGGCGAAAGCTTCGAAACCCCGCATTTCGTCGAACCTTTGAAAAACTTAACCTTCGGCACCGAGACGCCGTTCGCCAGCCTTGGCGACCTGGTTAACAAAGTACGGCTGTTTTGCACCATCTACGATCCGGTTGCTGATCAGTACCGCTTCGAATATGCGATATTCTTCCGTCTGAT
Organism: Magnetovibrio sp.; assembly: GCF_036568125.1. Taxonomy (NCBI): domain Bacteria; kingdom Pseudomonadati; phylum Pseudomonadota; class Alphaproteobacteria; order Rhodospirillales; family Magnetovibrionaceae; genus Magnetovibrio; species Magnetovibrio sp. The sequence goes on along the minus strand of NZ_DATCTF010000011.1, from coordinate 148,981 downwards.
CGTGGGCGGCACCATCATCCTTTCGATGATTGCATTTTTGCTCAATTGGGTGTGGCAAGACCGCAAACGAAAGCGTCGCCTGCTCACGCATGGGCGTGCGAATATTCGTCCCAGTCTTTGAAAAAAGCATCCCCGAAAAACCATAAAATAGAAGAAGACCCTGGCCGTGAACGCTCTCACCTCGATCCGTATTTTTATCCAAAATTTCTTTTTGCGAGCTGAAAAGGGATTTGACCAGGCTTTCGGGCCCGAGTGGAACCCCATGCGTCAGTTGGGCACGTTAGCGTTTTACCTGTTCTTCGTCGCGGCCATCACCGGCATCGTGTTGTACGTGTTTTTTGAAACCTCGGTGAACGGTGCGTATGAATCGGTTGAATACCTGACCAACGATCAGTGGTGGTTCGGCGGCGTCATGCGCAGCCTGCATCGTTATTCGTCTGATGGCATGGTGTTGACGATGGCGCTGCATCTGGTGCGTGAATGGTCGTTCGATCGCTATCGCGGGGTTCGCTGGTATGCGTGGTTCACCGGCGTGCCGGTGATTTGGCTTTTGTATGTGTCGGGCCTGTCTGGCTACTGGCTGGTATGGGACGAACTGGCGCAGTACGTCGCCATCGGTTCGATGGAATGGATTGACTGGTTGGGCATTTTCGGGAAACCCGTCGCCAGTAACTTCTTGGCCGAAGGATCGCTCACCGATCGGTTCTTCACGCTGCTGGTGTTTATGCACATTTTCGCACCGCTGTTTTTGCTGTTCATGATGTGGATCCACGTGATCCGCGTCACCCAGCCGAAGATCAACCCGCCGCGCGGTCTGGCCATCGGCACGACCGTGGCGCTGACGGTTCTGTCCCTCGTTCAGCCTGCCATCAGTCACGCCAAAGCGAACTTGGACGTGATACCGACCGATTTGGCGCTCGATTGGTTTTACATGGCCTTTTATCCGCTGTTCGACATTTGGGGGCCTGCGGTGTTGTGGGGGCTGGCCATCGGCGGTTCGTTGTTTCTGGCGATCATGCCGTGGTTGCCGCCGATGAAGTTGCCCAAGGCCGCCGTGGTGACCTTGGATATGTGCAACGGCTGTAAGCGCTGTTACGAAGACTGTCCTTATGGCGCGATCACCATGGTGCCGCGTACCGACGGCTTGCCCTACGAGCAACAGGCCGTGGTCGAACCGTCTATGTGTACGCGTTGCGGAATTTGTGTCGGCGCGTGCCCGACCTCGACGCCGTTTCGCGCCGAGGATGAACTTATCACCGGCATTGACCTTGTGAATTTGCCGTTGAAGGCGATGCGCAAATCGGTCGATGAAGCGTTGCAAAATGCCAGCGATGGCATCGTTCTGGTCGGATGCGATCATGGCCAAAAGGTCGATGGCATCAAAGGTACGGCAGCGGTGGTGCTGCCGTGCGTATCGCATATGCCGCCGTCGTTCATTGATTACATGATCAGCCAAGGCGCCAAAGGGGTGTTGATCGCCGGTTGTCCCGATTGCGGCTGCCGATTCCGCTATGGGGTGCAGTGGATGCAAGACCGTTTGGAAGGGCGGCGTGATCCGTATTTGAGAAAACGCGTCCCGCGTGAGCGTATCCGCACCTTGTGGGCATCGCCGCTGGATGTTGAGTTGCTGCACGACACTGTGGCCGAGTTCAAGGCTGACCTTGACGCGCTGCCGGGTGGGGAGAGCGCTGATGTTTGATTTCTTCGATGGCGAAAATGCGGTGTGGTTCTATGCGGTGCCGTTCGCGGTGTTCGCTCCGATCTACTTTTCATTCGTTTGGCACATCGGCGTCAAAAACCTCTTTCGCGTCGATGAGGAAAAACGCGAGCGTAAACGTCTTCAACGCGAGCATCTGGAGCGCATCAACAAGCGCCGCGAAGCCAAGGCCGGCACCCGCCAGCGCGAAGCCCACGCCGCCACCATGCCGTCTAAGTACTGGATCGCCCAAGCGGCGGTTTATGGATTGTTCATGGCGGTGGTCGGGGTGTTTTCGGCGTATCCCACGTACAGCTACTTGGGTGCAGGGGAAGCGCAGATTAAGCTCAATTTGAGTCATCCAGGCCAGCGTGTCGAGGCCTGCGTCAAACGCACCAAGGAAGAGCTGGCGGCCTTGCCGCCGAACATGCGTGCGAAGATGAAATGCTCGCGCGAACGCTCAGCGGTTCTGCTTGAATTGGAAATGGACGGCGAGCTGCTTTTCAAGGGTGAAGCGAAAGCCACGGGGCTGCGTAGCGATGGCGCGTCGAGTTTTTACAAAAAGTTTTTCATCGCGGCGGGAACCCACCGGATGACCGTACGCATGAACGACGGTGATCCGAGCAAACCCTACACCCACGAACAGAGCGCAATCGTCGACGTGAAGCCGACGCAAAACCTGATCGTCGGCTTTCACGAAAACGACCACGTTTTCTACTTCAAATAAGTTCAGTGTTCCAAAAAGGTATGGAAGCTACGGTCCAAGGTGCGGAAGTGCTCTGAGAACCAGGTGTCGAGACGCGCGCCCAGGGTGTCGGAGATGTCTTTGGGATCGGCGTTGAGCGTGTCATCCATGATGTCGCGGATGTCTTCGAGCAGGCGGTCGTGATCTTCCTTGTGGGCATGATAGCCGGTGTAGCCCCTGTCGAGCATGATCTTTTCTTCCAATGCGAAGTGCGCTTCGATCTGGGCATGGATTTTACCGAGCAGAGCCGTGACTTCGGCATGTTTGATCATGTCGCCCGTTATCACGTCTCCCAAGGCGTTGATTTCGCCGATCAATGTTTCGTGTTCGTGATCGACAGACGGTATGCCGACCTTCATGGTGTCATCCCATTTGATTAAAGCCACGCTCAGGGGTCTCCTCGGATGAATGCGTATTCGGGGTATGGGAAAGAGTGTATCGGTTTGCGTCCAAATGCGGATTGATTTTGATCAAGGACGCAGCGGCGACAATCGTTCAAATTGTCATCGTGAAGTTTCCCACTTGTTTCACCTTGTTGACAAGATGAGGAATCGGGCTCGGCTGCTGTTATAAATGGCGGCTAGCTAAATCTGGATGACGAGGGAACGGCTCGTTATTCAAATGGTCACAGTGAAATTGCCGCTCATGACGATGAGCCGCAAACATCTGCGCCATCGGGACGGAGGGTGCGAAATCAAATCTCTCCCCTCCCTCCGTCCCTCTTCGCGGACATATACAGAAACGTAATCTGCGGGTAACGCAAAGAGAGCGCGACTTTGGTTGTCGCAGTGTTCGTTGTGACTTTCAGGTTAGTGACGATGGAGGGGGGAGCCTAAGGCATCACCTCAATGACGCCCTTCATGCCGTTTTGTTCCCAATGTGGTCCGCACAGATAGGGATAGCGACCGAGTTCGGTAAAAGTTTCTTCCCAAAACTCGACCGGGAACAGACGCGTGCTTTCTTCTTTTCCGGCCTCTTTGAACCAAACGCTGTGGCTGGTGCGCTTGTCGACGTTGACGAAGCGTACTGTGGTGCCTTTCACGACCGTCAATTGGGGCGGGCAGAAGGTGTATTTGTGCATCAAAACATGAACGGTGCCGGGCGCAGCAGGGGGAAGGGCTTCGTCAGCAGGCAAATCTTTAAAGGCTTCGAACCGCTCTTGGGCGGCGGCGCATATGGCAGCCTGCTCGGCTTCGTCAGCGGCAAAAGCCGCCCCCGCGAAGGCGGGGACGGCCATGCCGACGAGGAAAGAAATAACACGCCAGGCGGCCACAGCGTTTACTCCTGCGGCAGGGTCTTGGTGTAGCTCCACACATCCACCGACACGTCGAGCGGCAGTGCCGAAAGCGCAGGCATACTGTCGCCGGGTTTGGAGAAGCGGATGCGGTGCAACGAGCGGTCCGGCAGTTTGTTCACCACCGCGCCGACCGGCGGCATGTCGGTAATTTTCTTGCCATCATTGCCGTGACACGCGGCGCAAATGGTTTCGAAGTAGCCTTGGCCCTTCTTCACGTCGCCGGACAGCTTAGAGATATCCACGGCGCCTTTGGACACGAACATCGCCAACGATTGGAAATCTTCGTCGGTGAACATATCCGATGTGTAGTTGTGCTTGGCGTCCTTGATGATGGCGATAATTTCATCGGCGGATTTCCCGCTCGCGCCGAGGATACCGCCGATTCCTAAGTCGCCAGCGTAATTGAAGCCATGACAGGCCGAGCAACGCCATGTCTTTTTGCCCGTTTGGCCGGCATCGGCCGGCATGGATACGTGGGTTCCGGTCTGTATGTCGCCGGTGGTGATCTGGTAGTACCAGTCGTAGAGTTGGCCACCGCGCACCATCATGCCTTCCGGGGTCAGTGCCTGAGCCTGAGATGAATACGCCACCAAACCAGCCATGACGGTGAGCCCGGTAAGTGCGCCTTTCACAAGTGTTACGTTGATTTTCATGACGTATCCCTCCTCCTAGGAATTGGATAATTTTAATTGCATGGTGCGCCTTGTTCAATCCAACGCATCAGCAAAAGCGTATTGGGGTGATCTTGGGGTGATCCCGGGTCAATGCCGGGGGGCATGCGGTTCATAGTCAGGCGTTGGTAGAGCGGGCTGGCCTCGGCGTCACCTGGCACCACGATCGGTAATCCGGGCAGGCCTTCCTTCTTTCGGGTGCGCGAAAACGCCCCGGTCATGATGGCATCGAAACTGGTGAGGTTGACCTCGTTGAAGCTTGGCGGGTCGCGAAACGATTTGTGGCAATCGATGCAGGCGGTGTCGGATCCGAATGCGGTTGGTTCCGACAACAGCGGCAGGACCTTGGTGGCGAAGCTTTCGTCATTGTGCGCGCCGGCGTCGATCCACGATTTCACGGCGGTGATGCTGTCCGAGTCCACCGAGGCGAAGAACGGCACCCCCAAAGGCATGCGATTGTCGCGAATGCGCTTGGCCAGAAAACTTTGGCTTGGGTCGCCCGGATGCACGATGACGCGGGCCGGTTCCTCCGTTGCGCCGCGCAAAATACCCTCGCAACTAGACAAGTCCAAACCGCGATAGCTTTTGCTTTGCTCGTTGGAACTGTGACACACCACGCACGCCGGGCCTTCGCCAAAGGCGTTGGGCGTGCGCATCAGCGTGGCGATGTAGTCGTAGGGAATGGGAATGTCGCGCTGCAAGATCAGCGCTTCGACCACCGCATTGTCGCCATGGATGTTGAGCTTGCCCAGCTTCATATCCAGATACATCTGGTGGGTGACGCTGGCTGGATCCTGGGCCTGGATGGCGGACGGCGACATACTGAACGCAACCAGTGCGCCCAGCGCCGCGCGAAGTATGAGTCCTCGGCCAAGTTGCGATATGCGCATGGGGCGATCTCTCCTCATTTTCTTCAAGCTTGTCGCCTTACCATAGCATTATTCTTCTTCGAGAAACTTATCCATCGACTTTGTGGTTTTCGGTGCGGCTTCCACCTGAGCGGGGCGCGGCGCATCGTCTTCTTCCTGCATCATGGCCTCGGCAGGCAGCGAATGGGCGATGCCCTTGTGGCATTCGATACAGGTCTTCTTTTCCTTAAACGCCACTTGCATCTTTTCCTTGGAGCGCGGACGCTGTTTTTCCCAGTGCATCGCGCCGTAGGAATGGCAGTTGCGGCATTCGTGTGAATCGTTGGCTTCCATGGAGGCCCAGACATTCTTGGCCAGCTCGAATCGTTTGGCTTCGAATTTTTCGGGCGTGTCGATGGTGCCTAGGACTTTGTGCAGCAATTCGTTGGATGCTTTGATCTTACGCACGACCTTGGGCAGCCACTCTTTGGGCACGTGACAGTCGGAACAGATGGCGCGCACACCCGATGGGTTGCTGTAGTGAACGCTTTTTTTGTATTCCTGATAAACCTTCTGCTCCATCTCGTGACACGAGACGCAGAATTCCAGGGTATTGGTGTATTCCATGAAGGTGTTGAAACCACCCCAGAAAACAATGCCCGCAAACCCACCGGCGATCAGGATGGCGCCCAGGCTAAAACGCGAGGTAGGCGACCAAAATACTTTCCATAAGCCGTGCATAACCATCTAAGCCCCATATGGTGAAGAAACTTAATGTGCTGATTTGTGTTTCATTTGAGTAGAGGAATGTAGGGGGAAAAAGGACAACGCCTTCTTCCCCCTCACTCATATGGCCTTAGGTGTTATGATGTACGCGATTGTACACATTGAACTTGCCTGTCGGCGTCTCGAGGCCCTTGATCACAGCCTTCTTCTCGAGGGTTGTGGAATCGTAGACGACGATGTGACCATCCAGCCAAGTCTTCTTGCCGCCGCGAACCCAAACGGAAACCCAAACTTCGGAACCGTCTTGGTTGAATTCGCTGTGCACGGCCACGGACTTTTCGATGTCCGTCACACGGATGGTTTTGACGACCTTGCCGGTCTTCTTGTCGATGACCTTGATGGACTGTTGAACATCAGGATCGGGATGCAAGGTCTGATCGGCGAAGACGTACGGCGAGTTCGGGTGCGTGCGAATGAACAGCCCCGGCCCGTCGGTTGCCGTCTTGTAGCAGATCTTCCAGGCGTTGTCGGGATGGCCCTTGGGATCGTTGCCCCAAACGGTGACCTTGCCTTCGCCCAAGTGAACCGTGCCGCCCACCGGGCCGCATTTCGGATCGACCCAGTTCGCGCCCGGTCCCGGGTGCGGCTTGGTGCCGGTTTCGATCGAAGCGACGAATTTACGAGATTCGGAATCCATCACTTCCATACGGTTCGACGCGTTTGCAGCGATTTGGAAATACTTCTGGGTCGGATCGAAGAAGCCATCGTGCAGGAACTTGTGAGAGTTGATCTGCTCGATGCGCAGGTTGTCGAGATCGGAATAATCGACCTGCCAAAGCTGGCCGAGTTCCTTAACCGCGACGATCCACGTCGGTGCGTTGGGCGTATTGTAAACGGCCGCAACGCGGGCTTCGTTGACGTATTCGCCATCCACGTTGATGCCGCGGGTGGAAACCACTTTCAGCGGCTCCATGGTCACGGCGTCGAGGATCACGAAGTGCGGCGGCCAATACCCGCCACCGATCACGTATTTGTCTTTCCATTCCCCGTAGTGGGAAACGGCGACGTCACGGGCATCGGATGCGATCTGTGTTTCGGCAACCACCTGCGGCGGGTCCATCCACAAATCGATTTTGGTCATTTTTCCGTCGCGACCTTGGGTGTACCAGAAACGCCCATCGGACGATTCCTTGGTCACGTGCACCGCATAGCCGGTGTTGACCTTGGTGACGATTTCCTTGGTATCGCCGTCGATGATGCCCATTTTGCCGGCATCGCGCAAAATAACCACGAAGAAGTTCTGCCAATTACGCCCGTGCATGGGTTTGGTTGGGTATTCTTCGGGCTTGATGTACACTTTCCAGCGTTTTTTCATCTCGGCCAAAGACATTTCAGCCGGCGGCGGAACATCCATTTGGATGTAGGTGGCCAACTTCGCGATCTCTTCTTTGCTGAAGGTATCGTCAAAATTGTTCATACCGCCTTCGGTGCCGAGCGTGATGATCTTCTCAAGCCGCTTCTGCCCGAGTTTTTTGGTGTTTTCCGGTTCGAGGTTTTTGCCCGTAGCACCCTTGCGAAGGACACCGTGGCAACCAGCACAACGCTGGAAATACAAAACCTTAGCTTCCTCGAAATCCTTCTCGGAGAGTGTCGGCTCCGCAGCCAAGGCTCCCCCCGAACCCAACAGGACTGCGCCTGCCGCCATACTTATGGCTGAAAGGGACAATGCCAACTTCATTGATTTACCCCTGTCCAAATTGAGACGGCCCACACGAAATTACGCCCCAAAGTGTGTTTCCCTCCGAATCGAGAGCTGATTTATCTATGCTCACGACACGCAACGCTCGGCAAATTCCGTGCGCTGGCGTCATTATCGGGTGCTTGGCGGATCGGCCACCTTGACGAGTGTCAAATCCACACGAAAAAAAAGGGTAAAATTCTAATATTCGTTTCAAGAGCCGAAATTCGGAATTCGGTGCAGATATAATGAGTGCCCGCGATAAGCAGTAAACGGCCATTTTCCATTTCGGCCGCGATTATTGACTGGCGTCAATAATGGGCGCGTAATCTTGTGCCATATTTTGACTGTGCCGCAGAGCTGGGGCACGTGTGATGGGGAGCAACGCCGGGCGTTGTCAGGACGGAGCCGAGACCGTGGGCAAAACAAGCAGTTGTGTGTATTTGGTCGGAGCGGGGCCAGGGGATCCCGAATTGTTGACGCGCAAGGCCTACCGGGTCTTGCAGAACGCCGATGCGGTGGTCTACGACCGGTTGGTGTCTCAAGAAATCGTCGATATCGTGCCGCCAGGTTGTACGCGAATTTTTGTCGGCAAGGCCTCGGGCAATCACACCCTTCCGCAAGATGAAATCAATGAACTTTTGGTTAAATTGGCGCGCACCAACCATTCGGTGGTGCGCCTAAAGGGCGGTGATCCTTACATTTTCGGGCGCGGCAGCGAAGAAGCGATGCATTTGTCGCGTCACCAAGTGTGTTTTGAAATTATTCCGGGCATCACGGCCGCCGCAGGGATCAGTGCCTCGACCGGTATTCCGTTGACCCATCGTGGTCTCGCCACCGGGGTGAGGTTCGTCACCGGCCACGGCAAAGGCGATGAAGAATTGGATCTCGACTGGCGTTCGCTGGCCGATGGATCGACCACCTTGGTCATTTACATGGGACTTGCCAAATTGCCGGAGTTGAGCCGCCGCTTGATCGCGGCGGGCTTGTCCCCCGACACCCCGGCCGCCGCCGTGGCCAACGGCACCACCGCGAAGCAGCGCCAGTGCGTTTCGACACTGGAGCAACTGCCCCTCGCGCTCAAGGACATCGATTTTACGCCGCCGGTGCTGTGCCTGATCGGGCGCGTGGTGTCGCTTGCGCATGAACTCAACTGGCAGGGATTGACCTATGAAAACCTGGGGCTTGAAACCCTGGACGCCAAGGTCAGCGCTTAAACGCGCGGTCTTCGCCGTTCCGCTTGTGTGTGTGGGCTCATTGAGCGCGGCGTCGGTCGCGAGCGACATCTCAACGGCCCGCCAAGCCGAGCTTATGTATGTGTTGGAGCAAGACTGTGGCTCATGCCACGGCCTGACGCTGAAAGGCGGGCTGGGGCCCGCGCTGTTGCCGGACCGACTGTCCGACCGTCATGTGGACGACTTGGCGGCGATCATCTTGGATGGCGTGCCGGGCACGCCGATGCCGCCGTGGCGTCCGTTGCTGGAACCTCAAGAAGCCACGTGGTTGGCGCATGTTTTGAAATCAGGAGCGCGTGTTAAATGAAATTGTGGGCGCATTTAACAGCCGGAATGCTGGTCGCGATGGCGACGGTGATTTCGGCGCAAGCGGGTGAACTGCGCGGTACCGGTGACATGGGGGTGGTGATCGAACGCGCCAGCGGCTCGCTGTTGGTGGTGGAAAACACCGCGCGCAGCCAGTTGGCACGTGTCGAGGGTTTAGGCGATCTCAGTCACGCTTCGGTGGTGTATTCGCGCGATGCCAGATACGCTTTCGTGTTCGGTCGTGACGGCGGGTTGAGCAAGGTCGATATCCTCACCGCCAAGGTGGTGAAACGTGTTATTCAAGGCGGCAACTCCATCGGCGGAGCGATCTCGCAAGATGGCCGTTTGGTCGCGGTGTCGAATTACGAACCCGGTGGGGTTAAGGTATTCGACGCGCAAACGCTGGATTTGGTTGCCGACATTCCCACCGGTTCGAAAACCGTCGGCTTGGTCGATGCGCCGGGCAACCGCTTCGTTTTTTCGCTGTACGATGCGGGCGAGATTTGGGTCGCGGATATGGGCGACCCAGCGACGCCCAAGATCACCAAATTTCCCGACGTAGGTTCGCAACCTTATGACGCGCTGGTGACGCCGGACGGACGCTATTACATCGCCGGTCTGTTCGGCGAAGACGGCATGGTTCTGGTGGACCTGTGGAACGTCGACAAGGGCCCACGGCGCATTCTCGACGGGTATGGCCGCGGTGAAGAAAAACTGCCGGTCTACAAGATGCCCCATCTCGAAGGTTGGGCGATTGCCGGCGACAAGGCGTTCGTGCCCGCCGTCGGGCGTCATGAAGTTCTGGTGGTGGATACGAACACCTGGAAAGAGGTCGGGCGCATTCCCGCTCACGGTCAGCCGGTGTTCGTGATGGCCCAACCCGACGGCCGCCAGGTGTGGGTGAATTTCGCCTTTCCCCTCAACGACACCATTCAGGTGATCGACACCCAGTCACAGCAGATCATCCAAACGTTGACCCCCGGCAAGGGCGTGTTGCACATGGAGTTCACCCCGCGTGGTGAAGAGGTGTGGATGAGCGTGCGCGATCTGGACGTCATCAAGGTCCTCGACACCGCCAGCTTCGCGCAGAAAGTTGAGCTTCCCGCAGCCAAGCCCAGCGGCATTTTCTTCACATGGCGCGCCGGGCGGATCGGCCTGTAGGTAGGGGGGGAGTGTTATGAACGACGCCGACAAACGCCTGCTTGACGATTTCCAACGGGATTTCCCGTTGGTGGCGCGCCCCTATGCGGAAATCGGCAAGCACTTGGGCATGAGCGAGGATGACGTCATTCAAGCCTATGCGAACCTGATGGACCAGAAATACATCAGTCGTATCGGGGCCGTGGTTGCGCCCAACCGTGTCGGCGCCAGCACCTTGGCGGCGATGAGCGTGCCGCAAGACCGCTTGGAGGAGGTCGCTGAACTGGTATCGTCATTTGATGAGGTGAACCACAACTACGAGCGCGAACACGACATCAATTTGTGGTTCGTGGTCGCGGCCGACAACGTCATGCGCGTCGGCGCGGTGCTAGACCGGATCGAAGCGCAGACCGACATATCGGTGATGAGCTTGCCCATCATCGAAGACTATCACCTCGATCTTGGGTTCAAGTTGGAATGGTCATGATGGACGTCAGCAGCGAAGACCTAGCCTTGATCGAAATTATCTGCGGTGGCTTGCCGCTGGCGGCGCGGCCCTATCAGGTTTTGGGCGAACGCATCGGCATGTCGGAAGACGAGGTCATTCGGCGGTTGCAAAATCTCATCGACGGCGGCGTGATCCGGCGCTTCGGCGTGATCGTCCAACATCGCCGTTTGGGCTATACCGCCAACGGCATGTCGGTGTGGAACGTACCCGACCAGCGGGTGCGCGAGATCGGGCAGGCGATGGGGCGTCTTCCTTATGTCACGCTGTGTTACAGCCGTCCGCGTCATCTTCCGGACTGGCCTTACAACCTGTTCGCAATGGTGCATGGTGCAGCACGTGAAAAGGTGTTGGAACAAGTGGGCGAAATCGCCGAGCGTCTGGAGTTGAAAAACGTTCAACACGACGTGTTGTTCAGCCGCCGCCAGTTCAAGCAATGCGGCGCGCGCTACGGCTGCAAGGGGAAGGTCGATGACGAACCCTGCACGCTCAATTGATCTCGACGCGACGGATCGCCAAATCATCAATGCCTTGCAAGGCGGGCTACCCATTTGCGAACACCCGTACGCGGTGGCGGCAACCGAGCTTGGCCTTCAAGAAGATGAGTTGATCGAGCGGCTGCAGGCATTGCTCGAAAGCGGTGCGCTGAGCCGCTTCGGCCCGATGTATCATGCCGAACGTCTGGGCGGTGGGTTGACCTTGGCGGCGATGCAGCTGCCCGATGATGATTTCGAGCGCGTCAACGCCATCGTCAACAGCTTTCCCGAGGTCGCGCACAATTACGCCCGCGATCACGATTTCAACATGTGGTTCGTACTCGCCACCGAAACGCCCGAACGCATCGGCGAGACCCTGGCTGAGATCGAAGCCGCGACCGGGCACAAGGTCTACGACATGCCTAAGTCGCAAGAGTTCTATATCGGATTGAGGTTGGAGCTATGAGCAGCCCGGCACCTATCGACGACATCGATCGCGCCATCATTCGCGCCACCCAAGACGGCTTGCCGCTGGTCCGTGCGCCTTATGCGGCAGTGGGCGAGGTTGTGGGGATTAGCGCCGATGAGGTTGTGACGCGCATGACGCGGATGCTGGAAAGCGGCGTGATCCGTCGCATCGGCGCGGTGCCCAATCACTACGCCCTGGGATTTCGCGGCAACGGGATGACGGTGTGGGACGTGGATGACGCGCATGCGCTGGATCTCGGGCGCCTCGTCGGCGAGCTTGATTTTGTCAGCCATGCTTACTTGCGCCCGCGTCATTTGCCGGGGTGGCCCTATAACCTGTTCGCCATGGCGCACGGTCGCGACCGCGCCGAAGTCGAAGCCAAAGCCGACACCATCCGCACCCTGTTGGGTCCGCATTGTCGCGGTGGGGAGATATTGTTTTCCACCCGCATCTTGAAAAAAACCGGCCTCCGATTGGTGGCGTGAGGGAGAGCGGGCATGTTTCGCATCACCAAGTTTTTGCACGAGATCGAAAACCCCACCCCAGCCGGGCCGCGCCGCAACCCGCCCGGACCGGTGGTGATCTGGAACCTGACCCGGCGCTGTAACCTAACCTGCAAACATTGTTACGCTTTGGCCGTGGACAAGGAATTTCCCGGTGAGCTGAGCACCGAAGAAGCGTTCAGCGTTCTCGACGATCTCAAATCGTTTCGCGTGCCCGCGTTGATTTTGTCGGGTGGCGAGCCTTTGTTGCGCACCGACATTCACACCATCGCGGCGCGTGCGAAAGAGATGGGTTTTTACACCGCGCTATCGACCAACGGCACGCTGATCGGCGACGACGATATTCAAGCCATCGAAGACATCGGCTACGATTACATCGGCATTTCCATCGATGGCCTGCGCGAAACCCATGACCGGTTTCGCCGTCTGGAAGGGGCGTTCGATGCGTCGATGCACGCCGTGCGCCTGTGCGTTGAACGCAGGCTTAAGGTCGGGCTGCGTTTCACCATGACCCAAGACAATGCCCATGAACTCGACGACGTTATGGACCTGCTGGAGCGCGAAGGAATCGAGCGGTTTTATTTCTCGCACTTGAATTATGCCGGGCGCGGCAATCACAACCGTCGCGACGACGCCTTTTTCAACATGACCCGCGAGGCGATGGAGAAACTGTTCGCAAGGTGCTGGGGCTACATGCAGTCGGGTCAGGAAAAGGAATTCGTCACCGGCAATAATGATGCAGACGGGGTGTTCATGCTCAAATGGGTCGAGCGTAATTTTCCCGAACACGCTGGGCACATGCGGGCCAAGTTGGTGCAATGGGGCGGTAATGCGTCGGGCGTCAATGTCGCCAACATCGACAACATCGGCGACGTGCACCCCGACACCATGTGGTGGCACCACACCTTGGGCAACGTCAAGGAGCGCCCGTTTTCGGAAATTTGGTCGGATCTTTCCGATCCGTTGATGGCGGGCCTCAAAGCATCGCCGCGCGCGGTCAAAGGGCGATGCGCGTTGTGTCGGCAGTTCGACATTTGCGGCGGCAACACCCGGGTGCGCGCAGAACAGATCACCGGCGATCCGTGGGCGGAAGACCCCGGCTGTTATATCGACGACGATGAACTGGGCATTGATGCGAACGGGGCCGAGCGTGTTGCCGTGACGACTTTTTCAAAAACCAAAGCGATGGAGCAGGTGTGATGACCAAGAAGAAGTGGGCGCTTCTTGCACTGGTGACGGCGGGTGTGATGAGTGGCGTTCCTGCCGCAGCGGAAGATACCGAAAGCCTGTTTAAAACCCATTGCAGCGAATGTCATGGCCTCAATCGCCTGGGGGGCATCGGTCCGGCCTTGCTGCCCGAAAACCTCAGCCGCTTGCGCAAGAAAAGCGCCGTCCAGGTCATCAAGTCTGGCCGTCCCGCGACGCAGATGCAGGGCTTTGGCGAAGTCTTGAACGATGAGCAGATTGCCGCGCTTGCCGATTTTATTTATCAGCCACCTGCGGCGCCGCCGACCTGGACCATGGCCGATATTTCTGCCAGTCACATCATCCACACACCGCTTTCCGCGTTGCCGGACAAACCGTTGCACAAAGCCGATCCGCTGAACCTGTTCACGGTGGTGGAAACAGGTGATCATCATGTGACCATTTTGGATGGCGACGCGTTCGAGCCCCTGTGGCGGTTCCCTTCGCGTTATGCACTTCATGGCGGGGCCAAGTATTCGCCGGACGGGCGGTTCATGTATTTGGGTTCGCGTGACGGCTGGGTCAGCAAGTACGACCTGCACAGTTTTCAAATCGTCGCGGAAATTCGCGCCGGCATCAACATGCGTAACATTGCGGTTTCCGCGGATGGGCGGTATGTGATGGCGGCGAATTATCTGCCCCATACACTGACGCTGCTCAACGCTTCGGACTTGAGTCCAATCAAAAGCTTCGATGTGTTGGGCAAGGACGGCACCTCGTCACGGGTCAGCGCCGTCTACACCGCACCCCCGCGCAACAGCTTCGTGGTGGCGCTCAAGGACATCCCGGAAATTTGGGAAATCGAATATTCAGATAACCCGCGCCCCGTCGCCAAAGGGATGGTGCACAATTGGACACCAGGTCAGGAAGAAGGCGACTTCGACTACGGACCTTTTCCGGTAAGGCGCATCGTTCTGAACGATTATCTCGACGATTTCTTTTTCGACCAAAGTTATGAGCACGTGGTCGGCGCGGCGCGCGACGGAAAGTCAGGCCAGGTGGTGAACTTGGACGTGAGCCGCAAGATCGCAACCATCGATCTCGCGGGCATGCCGCATTTGGGTTCCGGCATCACCTTCGAATACCAAGGCCGCCCGGTTCTAGCCACCCCGCACTTGAAGGGCGGCACGGTCAGCGTTATCGACATGCAAAGCTGGAAGACCATCAAGAAAATCGAAACCCTGGGGCCGGGATTTTTCATGCGTAGCCACGACAACACCCCTTACGCCTGGGTCGATGTGTTTTTTGGCCCCGACAAGGATGCTTTGCATGTTATCGACAAGCGCACCTTGGATATCGTCAAAACCATCCGTCCGGAACCGGGCAAAACCGGCGCGCATGTTGAATTCGACCGCGACGGCAAACATGCCCTAGTCAGTGTGTGGGAAATGGACGGAGCATTGGTGGTGTACGACGCCGCGACGCTCGAAGAGGTCAAACGCATTCCGATGAAAAAGCCGGTGGGCAAATACAACGTTTACAACAAAATCACCTATTCGGCGGGTACCAGCCACTGATTTCCCGGCTGCGGGATTTTTCGGTTTGAAAGCGTTAACCCCTATGGCTTATGTTGGCGCAGACGTTCACCGGGATATCATCGCTTATGGCCTCCATCGTACCTGTCATTCTTTCCGGCGGTTCCGGCACACGGCTGTGGCCGATGTCGCGGACCCTGTACCCCAAGCAGCTGCAGTCGCTCTATTCCGAGCGCTCAATGCTGGTGGAAACGGCGGGACGTGTATCGGGGGATGATTTTGCCGCGCCCATCGTGATCTGCAACGCCGAGCACCGCTTCGTTATTGCCGAACAACTGCACGAAGCCGGCCTCGGTCCGCATTCCATCGTGTTGGAGCCGGTGGGCCGCAACACCGCCCCGGCGGCGGCGGTGGCGGCGTTGATGCTTGTCCAGGATGATCCCGATGCTTTGATGCTGTTGATGCCGTCCGATCACCTGATCACCAAGCCCGAGGCCTTCTTGACGGCCTGTGCCCAAGCCCGGTCCGCCGCGGCGACGGGTGCGCTGGTGACGTTCGGCATTATTCCCAACGCACCGGAAACGGGCTTCGGCTATATCCATCAAGGCCAGCCGTTCACCGATGTGGACGGATGCTTTCGGATCGACCGCTTCGTCGAAAAGCCCGACAAGCCAACTGCGGAGGGCTACCTCGCGGACGGCGGGTATTTCTGGAACAGCGGGATTTTCCTGTTCAAGGCCAGCGACTTTTTGACCGAATTGACACGCACCCACCCCGACATGGTCGAAGGGTGCCGTCGGTCGATCGAGGATGGCCAGCGGGATATGGACTTTTTCCGTCTCCACGAAGAACGGTTTCGCGACATCAAGGGAGATTCCATCGACTATGCCGTGATGGAAAAAACCGCTAATGCCGTGGTGGTTCCGGTGGATATGGGCTGGGACGACGTCGGTTCTTGGTCGGCGCTGTGGAGCGTCGGTGAAAAAGACGAACAGGGCAACATCTTGCTCGGCGATGTGATCGCGCATGACGTCAATGGCTCGTATGTGCGCAGTTCGGGCCAGTTGGTGGCGACCATCGGTCTCAGCGACACCATCGTCGTGACCACCGACGACGTGGTGCTGATCGCCGACAAAAGCCGCGCCCAAGACGTCAAGGACGTGGTCGCCGTTTTGGAAAGCGAAGGCCGCACCGAACATCAAATCCACAAGCGTGTCTACCGTCCGTGGGGGTGGTACCAATGTATGGACGCCGCCAACCATTTTCAGGTCAAGCAGTTGATGATTCACCCGGGCGGCGTGCTTAGCCTGCAAAGCCACCAACATCGTTCCGAGCATTGGGTGGTGGTGTCCGGCAGCGCCAGCGTGGTGCGCGGCGATGAAACCATCACCTTGGGCGTCAACGAGTCCACCTACATTCCGGCTGGTACGAAGCACCGTTTGGAAAACAAGGGTGATGCGCCGCTGTTCATCATCGAGGTGCAAACAGGCAGCTACCTGGGTGAAGACGATATCGAGCGGTTCGAAGACCTCTACGGGCGCAGCTGATTTTTAAGTTTTCGGCTCGCGCCAAGCCGCGACGAGGGCGAACAAGACGAAGTATGTCAGCAACCACCACGTCGACCAGATCGAAAAATTGAACAGCGCCGAGGTCCAAAATCCGGTGCTCAACGCCAATAAGGTGAGATTGACGGCCGGGCTTTGATTGGCCAACGTCGCGCGCGCCAACCTCACGGCCAAAATCAGCAGCGTTGCGACAAATACCGACAATCCAATCCAGCCCGTTTCGGCGAGGATTTCCATGGTCCAGTTGTGCGGATGGGACGGAATGTACGATTGCCCCATGCCGCGGATGTTGATGTCCGCGCCGGGCAACAGGTTGATGGTGTCGATGCCGTGGCCGAACCATGGCGCCTGCATGGCGTGTTCGAACGTGAACTGCCAAATCATTTGGCGATGAGGGTCGACAAGCCAAGTGGGCAAGTAGGTGGATTTGGTTTGTAACCAAGATGGTCCGAAGATTTGCAGCCATGCAAACATCCCCGCGACCACGATCGGCGCGCCGATCAGCATCGGCAATCGGGTACGTTTGTCGCGGATGCCCAAAACCAGGGCGCAGACCAGAATCATCGCCATCAACCCGGCGATGGAGGCGCGGTTGGAGGTTTGGAAAATGACGATCACCGCCAAAGCCGTTGCAATCAATCCAGCAGCAATCCATCGGCCGCCAAGGCGCCGCCCACCCCATACAAGAACGGGCACCAGACACATCGCCGTTGCGCCGAACGATTTGAGCACCAACTCTGGACGGGGGATCACATCGCCAAGGCCACGCAAGATATTCACGAAACCGGGCCAGATCAGCAAGCTGATCGCAGCCGCGCCTAGGGTCGCGCAGCTGATGGTCATAAACGCTTTCAGACTGAGTGCACGTTCTTTTTCGTTGTCGTTCAACAGGGCCCAGATCACACCCGCACCGGCAATAAATGCAAAGCTACGGGCCCAGGCCTTGAAGGAACTGGCGGGATCAACCGAATGTAAAAGCCCCGGAAGCCATGAGGTTGCTGTCAATAGCAAAGCCAGCCCGAATATGTTGCGACCAGCGTTCATTGCGTGGGCATATGTGCCGGTACGGACATAAGCGAGGCCCAAGGCCATCAGGAGTGCAATGGCCAAGTCCGCTTGCATCACCGCGCGACCGAACATCATCAACGGCACACCGGCCCCGATGAAGACAGCGGCGAACAAGCCTAAGGTCGCCGCGCGCATCGTCGGTTGGTTCGCCAAGGTCATCGTTTAGGCCACGTTTTCCATAAACCACGCATAGGTGGATGCCATGCCTTGGCGCAAAGACGTCGGCGCACTCCAGCCCAGATTGTGAATGCGCGAGCTGTCCATCAACTTGCGCGGCGTGCCATCCGGTTTGTCGGTGTTGTAGACATAGCCGCCCTCGTAACCGACCACTTCGGCAATGGTCTCGGCCAATTCGCGAATGGTCACCTCATCGCCGCGTCCGATATTGATGTGGTCATAATCGGAGTAGTTCTGCATCAAAAAAACCAGTCCGTCGGCGAGGTCGTCGACATGGAGGAACTCGCGCTTCGGCGTTCCCGTGCCCCAAATTTCGACGTTCTTGTCTCCTGCAAGCTTGGCGTTATGGGTTTTTACCATCAATGCAGGGGCGACGTGGCTGCTGAGCAAATCGAAATTGTCGCCGGGGCCATAAAGATTTGTGGGCATGGCGGAAATGTAATCGCAGCCGTATTGCTTGCGGTGCGCTTGGCACAATTTGATGCCGGCGATCTTCGCCACCGCATACCATTCGTTGGTGGGCTCCAGCGGTCCGGTCAGCAAAGCGTCTTCGGGTATCGGCTGAGGGGCGAGCTTGGGGTATATGCACGACGAGCCGAGCAGCATCAATTTTTCCACGCCGTTCAAATGTGCGGCGTGGATGATGTTCGATTCGATCATCAGGTTGTTGTAGAGAAAATCGACCGGGTAGGTGTCGTTGGCGTAGATGCCGCCGACCTTGGCCGCTGCAATGATCACGGCGTCGGGGCGGGTGGCCGCCATCCAATCTTCGACCTCTTGCTGGCGCAACAGATCCATTACGTCCCGTCCCGCGGTGATGACTTCGCAATCCTCATTGGCGAGGCGTCGAACAAGGGCGGCGCCAACCATGCCGCGATGGCCAGCCACCCAGATGCGTTTGCCTTTGAGAGGATAGAGCAGATCAGTCATGGCGGTTGTGGCGATTGCTGTCCTTCGTTAAGAGTTCCAGGTCGTATTCGACCATTTCGCGCACCAGTTCGGTGAACGGAGTGGTGTGTTTCCAGCCCAAAACAGTGTGGGCCTTGGTGGCGTCGCCGAGCAGGTATTCGACCTCGGTCGGGCGGAAGTAGCGCGGATCGATCTCGACCAGCACGTCGCCGGTTTGTGCATCGACGCCCTTTTGATCGACGCCTTCGCCGCGCCATTCGATGGTGCGTCCAATGTGTGAGAAGCTCAGTTCCACGAATTCGCGCACCGAGTGCGTTTCTTCGGTGCACAGAACGAAATCGTCGGGCTCATCGTGTTGGACGATGCGCCACATGCCTTCGACGTAATCGCGCGCATGGCCCCAGTCGCGGCATGCATCCAGGTTGCCCAGATAGATGCGGTCTTGCAGACCGTGTTTGATCGCGGCCACGGCACGTGAAATCTTGCGCGTGACGAACGTTTCGCCTCGGGTCGGGCCTTCGTGGTTGAACAAAATGCCGTTGGACGCGTGCATACCATAGGCTTCGCGGTAATTGCGCACGATCCAGTAAGCGTAAAGCTTGGCCGCCGCATACGGGCTACGCGGTTGAAACGGGGTGGTTTCGCTTTGCGGCGCAGGGGCGTCACCGAACAGTTCCGAGGTCGAGGCTTGATAAAAACGGGTGGTTTTTTCCAGGCCCAAAATGCGGATCGCCTCCAACAAGCGCAGGGTGCCCAAGGCATCGGAGTTGGCGGTGTATTCCGGCGTTTCGAAACTGACCTGCACGTGGCTTTGCGCCGCCAAGTTATAAACTTCGTCAGGCTGAGTTTCTTGGATCAGGCGGATCAGGTTGGTGGCGTCGGTGAGATCACCGTAATGCATGAAAAACCGGACATCTTGCTCGTGCGGATCATGATACAGATGGTCCACGCGCCCGGTGTTGAACGACGACGAGCGGCGCTTGACGCCGTGAACCGTATATCCCTTCGACAACAACAGCTCTGCGAGAAGAGCGCCGTCTTGGCCGGTGATGCCGGTGATGAGCGCGGTTTTGCCTGACATAAGGTGATTCCGTTTTGTTAGAAATGATAGTTAAGCGGGTGCCCCGGTTTCCTGCCCGGTGTTTTCACGGGCGGAATGGGAATAGGGTAAAAGAGCCTGAAACAGCTTGGCAAATATAGCGTTGGGCAGCAACCAATGCAGCAAGATCCAGCCGAAATAGAGCCACAATGGGTATGTGGATGGCTTTTTGCGCCAAATCCGCCATGTCTTGAACAATTGCGACGGCGTGTAGGCCGCGGGGTTCTTTTCTTGAATGCTCGCCCAAAGACGGCCGTGTTTGCTGCGTGAGATGCTTTTGAGCATGCCGGTCTGGCTGACCCGGTAATGAAACAGCGGCTCGTCTATTGCCTCGCCGAAATAGCCATGAATGCCGAGACGGATGTTGAATTCCCAGTCTTCGTAGCCCTGGCGCATGGTTTCGTCATAGCCGCCGATCTCTTGCCACGCCGACTTGGGCATCAATAGGCAATAAGGCAGCTGGTTGAGGAACAACTGTTCGAAAAAGTTATAATTCTTGCGCAAAACGCCGCTGACATCGCCGAACACGACCAGATGGCTGTAAACCACGGTTTTATCCGGGCCGGTCTTGAGGGTGGCGATGGCGCGTTCCAAATAGGTCGGTTCCAGCCAGTCGTCGCAGTCGAGCGGCAGCACGTAGGTGCCGCGCGCGTTGCGAAACGCGGTGTTACGCGCACCGGGCAACCCCAGATTTTCTTGGCGAATCATGCGCACGTCGTCGGGCAGCGCGTCGAGATAGGCAATGGTGTCGGGATCATTGGAACCGTCATCCACCAGCACGATTTCGAAATCGCGATAGGTCTGGGCGCGCAGGCTGTCCAGCGTCTGCTGCAGGTGCAGGTGGCTGTTGTAGCACGGCAAAATGACCGAGATTTCCGGTGCGGGTGCATCGTGGGATTGGTGTGCGGATTCGGACATGAATCGGTCAGTCGCGGTCTCTAAGCTGAAAGGTAGCGGATTATAGTCGCTCTGTTGCGGTATGGGGAAAAAGATTTGGCCCGAAAACCAACCTTTTCGCCCCCATTATCCACGCTTAAGAGACGGATTCCCCTGGCGCTTAAGATATGCCATGTATAGGGCCATGTTGCACGATCCCGTATCCAAGAAAATCCTCCGTTGGGGCTGGTCGACCGCTTTGGCGGTTCATGCCGTTTTCAGCATGCCGTTTTCCAACCGTGCGGGCGGTGTGCGGGTGTTTTACGGCGGTGCCAGGCCCGGCGATGTGGGCGGGCCGTTGGTCAAGGTCAAGCGTCTGCGGGCGTTGTTTCCCGAACGGTTGTGGCGCTACAACGTTGTGTACGTGCTGTCCAACACCCCCTACTTGCCTGATTTTGCCTTGGCGCTGCTGAAATTGCGCGGCGTGCCCATCGTGCACAATCAAAACGGGGTGTTTTATCCAGGCTGGTACGATGGCGACTGGCAGGCGCAAAACCGCCGCATGGCACGTACCTTCCACAAGGCCGACCACGTGTTTTTCCAAAGCGAATTTTGCCGTCGTTCGGCGGAAAAGTACCTCGGACACCGTGAAGGAGCTGGGGAGGTCCTCTACAACGCCGTGGACACCAATTTTTATCGCCCCACAACTGCACCGACGCTGGTTGGCGGGCAGGCGTACCGGTTCTTGCTCACCGGAAAAATCGACAACCACCTGTTTTACCGCATCGACAGCTCCGTGCGCGGCTTGGCGCTGGCGGTGGAATTGGGGTTGGACGCGGTGT
Organism: Magnetovibrio sp.; assembly: GCF_036568125.1. Taxonomy (NCBI): domain Bacteria; kingdom Pseudomonadati; phylum Pseudomonadota; class Alphaproteobacteria; order Rhodospirillales; family Magnetovibrionaceae; genus Magnetovibrio; species Magnetovibrio sp. The sequence goes on along the minus strand of NZ_DATCTF010000011.1, from coordinate 127,370 downwards.
TGGAGATCGCGGGCTGGGTTGCCCCCGACGCAGTTGCGCGCACCATGGCTTTGGCCGTCGAGCTCGGCATCGCAGATCGGGTGCGCCTCAGCGGGGCGTACACCCAAGAACAAGCCCCGGCGATTTATCAAAGTGCCGACGCCTACATCATGACCAAGCACAACGACCCGTGCCCCAATACCGTGTTGGAAGCCCTGGCCAGCGGCCTGCCGGTGTTGTATTCCGACACCGGCGGGGTCGGCGAGTTGGTCGGCGATGCGGGCATAGGTCTGGATTGCGTACAAAGCTGGGACGAGCCCCACGCGCCGGATCCGCAAGCGATTGCCCAAGGCATGGTCGATATTGCCGCCAAGCACGACGACTACAGCCGTATCGCGCGCACCCGCGCCGTCGAACGGTTCGACATTCGCCATTGGGAACAGCGCCACGGTGAGGTGTTTGCCCGCTTAATCGAAGAAAGAGCCTGAACGAATGAGACCCCTGCTGCTTGCCTTGATCCGCGTGTTGTCGTGGCCGTTGTACCTGATCCCTGCAAAGGCGCGATTGGGATTGATCAAAGGCCTGATGGTTTTGGATTCGCGTGTCGGCGCGCCTGCGGACGCGTTGCGCCGTCAGTTTCAAATTCTCGATATGGCGGAAAAGGTGATTTCGGAACGTGCCATGGCGTTGGGTGACGGCGTGCATCCCAAGCACCGCTTGACCCGCTACCACGACTTCTTCGTCGACAACATCGCGCCCGGCAGCGCAGTGGTGGACATCGGCTGTGGTTATGGGGCGTTGGCGCGCTCCATCGCTGCGCGGGTGGACGGGGCCAAGGTGACGGGCATCGATAGCGACGGGCCGCGTCTGGCCCAAGCGCAAAACGCCGACAACCCCGCCAATCTGACGTTCGTTCTCGGCGACGCCTTGCGTGATCTACCGTCCGGTCAATGGGACGTGATGGTGCTGTCCAACGTGTGGGAACACATCGAAGACCGGGTCGCGTTCATGCGGGGATTGCTGAGCAAGGTTCAACCCAAAAAGGTGCTGATCCGCGTGCCTGTGTTCGAACGCTCCTGGCATTTGCCCATGCGTAAGGAATTGGGCATCGGCTATTTTTCCGACACCACCCACTACATCGAACATACGTTGGAGGAATTCGCCGACGAAACCGCGCGCGCGGGCCTTCAGATCGAAAGCCAAGATGTGCGGTGGGGCGAAATTTGGGCTGTGTGCACGCCCGCTTAAGGCTTAGACACACGCCACGCCTGGAACATCAAAACCGCCCATAACGCGTGTTGGGCGTTGCGCTTGCCCGATAGATGGTCCGCCCAGAGGTTGCGCACGACCGCAACGTTGAAATAACCGTCGGCGTTGAGACGTTCGGCGGACAACAAATCTTCCGCCCATTCGCGCAGATCGCCGCGCAGCCAATCGGCCAGTGGTACGCCGAAGCCCATCTTGGGGCGTTCGATCAACTCGCGGGGCACATGGCGATACAGTACGTCGCGCAAGATCGCCTTGCCTCGACCGTCACGCACCATGAAATCGCGCGGCAGGGTCCAGGCGAATTCCACCACCCGATGATCGAGCAACGGCACCCGCGCTTCCAAAGATGCCGCCATCGAAGCGCGATCGACCTTGGTCAAAATGTCATCGGGTAAATACGTCAACATATCCAACATCTGCATGCGGCCGATGGCATCGGGGCGGTCATGGGCGGTGGTCTCGTCCCACAGCACCCCTTGACGTTCATGGGCGTTGAGCAACGCGCTGGACGGGTCCTGCCATTGGCTGACCAAGCGGCGATAGACGCCGTCGATGTCATCCGCGCCCAAGATGTTGGCGACCTTGTGCAGCTTATCGCCCAGCTGCGGCGGAATACCGCTTACCGGCACCGCCTTGGCGAGGCTATCCCACGCGCTGGGTGGAACGGCGGTGATCAACCCTGCGGCCATGGTGCGCGCAAAACCGGGAATGCGTTCGGCGTTGTTCCAAATGCGGGAGGCCCAAAAGTGGCGGTTGTAACCGGCGAATACCTCGTCCCCGCCGTCGCCCGACAGCGCCACGGTGACGTGTTGGCGAGTCAGACGCGACAGCAACAGGGTGGGGATTTGCGAGCTGTCGGCGAACGGCTCGTCGTACCAGCGGGGCAACTCGACGACCGCGTCCAGCGCATCTTGCGGGGTGACGAACAGTTCGGTGTGATCCGTGCCCAGATGATCCGCAACAGCCTTGGCATGGGCGGATTCGTCGAAGGTCTTGTCGTGAAAGCCGATGGAAAAGCTTTTAACCGGGCGCGAGCTGGCGGCCTGCATCAGGGCGACGACGGTCGATGAGTCGACGCCACCCGATAAAAAAGCCCCCAGCGGTACGTCGGCGACCATGCGTTTTGCAACGGCATCGGAAAGGTGACGTTCGAGTTCGGTGAGGGCTTCGTCGTAGGTGCCGGAAAAGGGGGTGTTGAACCCGTGACGCGCGATGGCGCGCAGATCCCAGTAGGGGCGCAACTCGGCCTCATCGTCGGCGCGGACCGTCAGGGTGTGACCGGGCGGCAGCTTGAAGACATCTTTGAAAATGGTTTGCGGCGCGGGCACGTAGGCGTGGCGCAGATATCCTGCCAGCGCATCGCGGTCGATCCGTTCGTCGACAAGCTTCGTCGCGCGCAGGGCCTTGAGCTCGGATGCGAATAGATATGTTCCGTCGACATGGGCCCAATACAGCGGCTTGATGCCGAGCCGGTCGCGCGCCAAGGTGAGGGTGCGGGTGTCACGGTCCCAAAGGGCGAAGGCGAACATGCCGATGCAGCGTTCCAGGGTAGCCTCTACCCCCCATGCGGCGCAGGCTTCCAACAACACGGCGGTATCCGATCCGCCTTTGACGCTATGTCCGGCGGCGTGCAGGTCCTTGGCGATGTCGGCGAAATTATAGATTTCACCGTTGTAGGAAATCACAAAGCGGCCGCTGGCCGACGCCATCGGCTGATGTCCGGCAGGGCTGCAATCAATGATCGAAAGACGGCGATGGCTGAGTGCGATACCGGCATCGCGGTCGCTCCAAACCCCTTGGTCGTCGGGACCGCGGTGATCCATGCTGTCGCTCATGGCGACAGCCAGACCTTCGAGGTCCACCGCCGTTTGCGTCAACAGACCCGAGATGCCGCACATGTTATGTAAGCCCCTCGGTTAACTTGGTTTTGCAAATAACGTAAGCCGATGGGACCAGAGGTGCGAACCGGTCCAGGCGCAAACAGGCGCGATGCAAGGCCATGTATGGGCGACGGAGCGCCTTGCGCGCCGGCAAGCGCAATAGCATTTCCAAAACCGTGATGAAGATGAAGTGCAACATGAAACTGAACAAACCGCCCAGGGCGTAAACCTTGAGACCGGATGAGCCAAAACGTTGTTCGATGTCGGCAAGGCTGTACTGACGAAACCCGTGCCACAAATATAAAGGCAAGCCCCACGCTGCCGGAACAATGTGCAGGTGCGCGCCGTCCTCGGCCAAAATCGTGTCCAAGTGCGCGATCAGCTTTTGATCGTCGGGAATGTGCTCCAACGCGGAAAACGAAAGGATCAGATCGTACGGTTCGTCGGTTTCGAAGGTATGCGCGTCGGCGTTGACGAAACTGCGTTCGAACGCATCGGGGTGCGCAACGTTTGTGCGAAAACGATCACCGATATCGATGCCGGTGTAAACGCCGCCATAGCCGAGTGCCGCCAGGGTGTCGCTCATGAAGCCGCTGCCGCAGCCAACGTCGAGGACTCGCACCGTGGTGTGTGGCTGAACGGTGGGAAGCTTGGTTTCGAGGAAAGACAAGGTCAATGCGCGGCTCGGCGAGGCCATCGCCATGGCGTCTGTCATCGTGCGTGGATGATAAGTCTCGGCCCGGATCGTGCGGCGGCGAGGGCGCATGTTGCGCAGCGCGTTGCGATAAAGATACCTCAAGCGGTCCGTGACGGACATGTGTCCGTCGCCGCTGATTTCCAGGCCGGGGTCTGAGGCGTCTGGTTTCATCGATCAGCCATCAAGGGCAGATAAACTTCTTCGTAGTGGCGCTTGCCGACCACCGCCCAGTCGCACACCATCACCGCTTGGCGCGCGCGCTGTGTCAGTGCGGCGCGATCAATGGATGGGGCAAGGATGGCGCGAACCTTGGCCGCCAAGCCTGAAGGCGTGACGGTGAGATCAAGCCCGCCGGTAACCCCGTCATCGATCAGGTCCGGGGCCATGCCGACATTGGTCGAGACCACAGGAACATGGGTCGCCATGCTTTCCATCAAACCCATGGGTCCGCCTTCTTCGCGGGAGCTGACGGTATATAGATCGAGCGCGTGATAGCACTGCACCAAGTCGGCGTGCGCATCGGGGTAAGCGTGGGCGTAAGGAATACCAGCCTCTTCGAGCCGCGCTTTGACGTAGCCGCGCGCCGGTCCCGTCAACATGGCGAATACCGGCAGGTCTTTGGCCAGCTCCCTCATGGTATCGACGTAGATATCGGGACCTTTGATAAGTTTGGGTTCCATTCCGTCACCCCAACCGACGCCGTCCTTTTGGAACGAGCCGATGACGATGGCGTCGTCGGGGATGTTGAACTTGGTGCGGGCTGCTTGGCGTTGTTCGGCGCTGGGCGGGACGAACACGTTGGTGTTCACGCCGATGGGGATGCGCACGATTTTATCCGCCGAAACGCCCCACGACAGTAGGCGGTCATGCACCAAGCTGTTGGACGCGACGATGCGCGCGAGCTTCGGTTCCGAGGCTAAAAAATCGTCGATGTGCCGCGATACATCGGGACCGTCCTCGCGCTTGCCGTGAAAGAACGACACCACATATTTGTTGGAAGGCCCCGCAGCCCCACCCCAATTCAGCCACATGTACTGTGAGCCAAAATGCACCACGCGATCAATTGCGCCGACCGGTGTGATGGAGACTTCGCACGTCTCGCCGTGCAGCTTGTTGATTTCGTCGCGGATGTTTTCGCCTACCCAGCGGATCGCCCAGTTGGCGTCCTCGATGATGAAGCGCACCGGTGCGCCCTTCGGCGTGCTGATGCCGATGGAGGATAAAATACGTGTAGGCAGGCACTTGGCGGTGTTGCGCAATACACGCAAGCTGTCGGTCACGCCGCTCATAAATGCTCGTCCTCGCCTTTTTGTCGGGCCATTTCCGCGTCGGCCATGGCGTTGACCACATCGGGCATTTCCTTGCTCGGACGCCAGTTTAAATGCTGGGCAGCTTTCGAGGCATCGCCTAGGCCATGCATAAGTTCCGTTGGGCGTAAAAGCTGTTCATTGGCGACGACATGGTCGCGATAATCCAAGTCGAAATGCGCATAGGCGAACTTGACGAAATCTTCCAATGGATAGCTGCGGCCGGTGGCGATGACGAAATCGTCGGGACTGTCCTGTTGCAGCATGCGCCACATGGCATCTACGTATTCGGGCGCCCAGCCCCAGTCGCGGCGGATGGTCAAATCACCCAGATGCAGCTTATCGGTCTGCCCACGTGCCGCTTTGACCGCGCCTTGGATAATTTTTTGCGTCACGAAGCGTGCTGGTCGCAGGGGCGATTCGTGATTGAACAAGATTCCCGAACACGCATAGAGCCCGTAAGCGGCGCGGTAATTGGCGACCTCCCAATAAGCCGCCGCCTTGGCGATGGCGTATGGACTGCACGGATTGAACGCGGTTTTTTCGTTGGCAGGCACACCGTTGGTGTCGCCAAAGCATTCGCCGGAACTGGCGTTGTAAAAGCGGATGTCGGGGTTGGTGGCGCGCACAGCATCCAAAATGTTGAGTGTGCCAAGCGCGATTGAATTGAGCGTTTCGGCCGGTTGTTCGAACGACAACCCCACCGAGCTTTGACCGCTAAGATTATAGATTTCGTCCGGTCTGGCTTGGGTGATGGCCTTGGTGGCGCTGTGGTAATCGGAAGGAACAGATGAAATCAGCGTGACGCGCTCGCGCACGCCCAAACGCACCAAATTGGCGGCGCTGGTCATTTCCGCATCGCGCGAGGTGCCGAAGACCGTATAGCCCTTGTCGAGCAACAGCCGCGCCAAATAGGCTCCGTCTTGACCGGAAATCCCAAAAATCAATGCGCGTTTCGTTTGTGTCGTCATACCCGTTTCCGAAAGTGTGTGCCGAGCTTAACCCTCAAGCGGTTTTTGCGCCACTGCCAGGATCATGTGCGCCATCAGCCCACCCGGTAGGACCGGGGCCAGAACCAAGCTTGCGCCGCGGGTGACGAACCAGCTGTAGTTGAGTTTGAATTCATGATGCAGGCTGCGCAGCACGCCTTGACGTTTGTGGATGGTCGCGACCTTATCGACGTCGAAGCCACCGGCGCTGAGTTCGTCGCGCAACTCGCCCTTGGTCAAGCGCCACTGGTAAAAGCGCCGGTTGTGGCGTTGAGCGGCTTTGCGTTCCGTCCAGTCGCCCGCGGCGCGCAAGGCATGGCGCAGGTTGTCGTAAGGCACCGAAATGAACAAACGCCCGCCGGGCTTCAACACCCGGTAAGCCTCGTCGATGCACGGCCGCATGCCTTCTTCGAAATGTTCGAACACGCCCCAGGAAAAATAGGCGTCGAAGGAATTGTCTTCGAATTCGGTGTGGCGAATGTCGCCGGCCTTGAACGTCACGTCGGGAAAGATCGTGTGCAGCTTGGCGACCGTTTCGCGAGACAGGTCCAGACCGACGCAGTCATAGCCTTGTTGGGTGAAGAACGCGGTCCAATCACCCAGGCCGCAGCCGCCGTCGAGAATGCGCGCACCTTTGGGCAACTGGTCCATGAACGGCTTGATGACTTTGTATTCGTCCTTGGTGGGGATTTTATCGATTTCACCCTTGGGGCCGCCCTGACGGTTCCAGACCTCGGTCCAGTAATTTTCTATGAACGTGGTTTCATCGCCACCTTGGCTGTCTTCGGCTTTCATGTAGTCTTTGCGCATCGTCGCTGCCTGCCGCTCAAAACGGAAATTGGTTGAGGAGGAACGCGATGGGGTTCCGCCAGATGTGGCGACTTTGTACCAGTTTATCGCGGTCGTGGTGAAGGGTTTGTATCAGTGTAAGGTAGCTTTGAACCGTACGTTCGGTGGTGCAGGGATACGCAGCAACCCGCGCGCGCCACGTTTCATACTCATGGATCATGCGTGACAAGGCGGGTTCGAAGTCGTTCGGACCGTCGAACATCAGTCCAAAGCCGTCGCAATATTCGGGCATGCAACCGGAATTGCGATACAAAAGCGGCAAACCGCACAGCGCGCCTTCGTTCTGGTGGTTTCCTCCGGGCTCGTTGATCGAACCGGTCACGTACACATGGTGGGAACGCAGTTCGCTCGCCAGGTGTTCTGCGTCCATGGGCGCGAGCAAGCGGGCGTTTTCAAACACGAAGCCTTTGGGGACGTTGCCGATATAGGTGAATTCTATTTTACCCGCCCATGCCGGATCGCCCATCATACGGTCGAGCTTTTGATAGATGTCGAAGCCCTTCATCCAGTTGCCACCCCAGTGGTGGGTAACCAGCTTCAGAGGCTCGGTCCCGTTCCAAGATTGGGAGCCGTTGGCGTTGAACACCGCCGGGTCCGCACCGTTGAGGATCACGCTGCTGCCATGCCCGTCGCCTTTGCGCCAGACGGCCAAGTCCTTGAGCCACGAACCGACGAACACGGTGTGATCGGCGGCGTAGTTGGCAAGTCTCAAGCGGAAATTGACGCCGCGGGTGTTCTTGCGTTCATCGCATTCGTTGATGCGGTGAACGACCACGGCGCGGGGATTGCGAAACGCCAGGTAGCGTAAGATACCGCCCGCGCCGAACGGGATGTTGGGAATGCGGGTGCGCGGATCAATGATCAAGATGACGTCGATGTCGGCGTCGTTCAAGTCGTGGACGACCGAGTGTCCCGCAGTCATGAGCGCATTGCTCAACGCACCAACGAAACGGTTGCCGCCGCCCCATGGGCCCTCAATGACCTTGTAGCCGATGGCAATTTTCACGGTATTTCCTTACGGCGTACAGATTGAATGCTCATTGGAACCGTGCATTCACGCATCACCAGCTTGGTTAGCAAATTGTTCACATCGCTCCAGGTCTGGGTCGGATGCCCGAATGCAGGCATATAAACTTAAGCTGTGAAGTGGGGTCGGAAAACGCGTGATTGTGCAATTGCGATAGAAGTGTCGCACCACGGCAATGATGTCTGGCGCTGTGCTGACATGTTCGTGTCGCATCAATTCGCCATAGTCCAGGCCGTATTTAAGGCGCGCCATCAAGCCTACCGAGGCGCGCCAACTCAGGCCCCACAGAAAACCACCCTCAGACGGAATTCCTGCGCGAAACTCGCCGCCCTCGTTCAGCATTAAACCCGACCGGGCGACGACGTTGGGCAGATTGGTGATGTGTTCAAGTGCAGCGATGGAAATGATGCGGTCATAGCGGTTTTCCAACGGCACATCGAATAGGTCCCCATAGGCGGTATGAATGCTCTTCAGGTTGGGCTTGTCCGCGAACAGTTCGCTGAACGGCTCGGCAATGTCGTATTGATCCGTTTGTGTTTCATAAGGAACGTGATTGAGCGTTCCGGCACCAATTTCAAGCAAGCGCGGGATGTGCGATTTGGAGGCAACGCTATGGTGCATCCAGCTCTCGAGTTTTTGCGTCAGTTTATAGAGAAGCGTTTTGCCGTCACGGCTGCTCTTATAAGTCTCGACGTAAATTTTCTGCCATTCTGGAGATAGAGGCGGATGGGCGCGTGGATACGATGCGAGAAGCTCTGTTATGTCGGTTTGCGCCATAGGCGGAACAGCCTTGTCGATGAAGTTGGGAGATGCAAAAAAACTAACGACTAGTTATGTCTTTCGGACCTGTCGCGGAACAGTTTTTGCAGCGGTAAATTTGGAACATTTTGCATGTCAAAATTTAAGAACCCCAAAAGCAGTTGAAAGCCCGCAAATGCAGAGAACGCCGCGATCATAACCGTGCCAGGGGTTGCGGGGATGCCCGTTTCAGCACCGTGTATCCAACTGCTCAGCCCAAAAACTGTGCCGAAAATAAGCAACGCTATCCCTAGCGGCAGTTGAATAGAGGCAATGCTGAAGTCCCGAATGTAATAATTATAGATGATCCGCTTCGCTAGGTTGATGCCGTGTTTGGCCAGAAAAGGGAATATGACCTTGGCGATTTTGAGATTGCTTTTTTCATCGGCATAGCGCGCCATCAGCGGTACATCCAAAGTCACGGCACCGATGGTTCTCAGGCGAAACAGCATGTCGGATTCGAAAAAATAATCGCGACTGACTTTGTCGAGATTGATGTTCCTCAAGGCATGATGATGGATTGCCGTGTACCCATTGGTGGGGTCAAAAATATTCCAATATCCCGTCGAAAATTTCGCCAAAAACGATAGCACGGCGTTGCCGAACAAACGCAGTCGCGGCATGCCAACGAGATCTTCCGGGCGGAAGAAACGATTGCCTTTGGCATAATCGGCGTTGCCATCCAGGATCGGGTTGATCAGGGTTCCGATCTCACGTGGGTTCATCTGCCCGTCACCGTCGATCTTGATCACAATGTGAGCACCGTATTCCAGCGCCGCCTTATACCCGGTGATGGTGGCGCCGCCGACACCCTGGTTGTGATCGTGAAAGATAACCATGACACGTTTGTCGGCGATGTTTTTTTCGATGTATGCGCCAGACTGGTCGGGGCAATGGTCATCAACGCAAAAAATACGGTCAACCGCCGGCCCGATTTCCGCCACCACGCCTTCGATGTGGTCGGTCACTCGATAACAAGGGATCACCACGGCTATTTTAAATTTTGAGATTTCTGTCATGGCCGGACTTTCACTGGGCGACGGGTATTCATATTTTATGGCTTGTTCGAGGATGATATCTCGGACGGGGCACTCACTTTGCCAGTGTATGATTCGGATGCAAGTTTGTCGCTGGTTTCCATGGTCGATCGTTTGAACATGGTCGACAGCGCCAGTTCGGCGCGTGATTCTTGCTTGCCGGAAATCACATTTCGCAACATGGCAAACGGTCGCCAGGGCCTGCGTGCCCATGATGCAAGGTAAAACGCCAATGTGCCGACGCGGCGCAGCAGTTTCAGGCGTTCGCTTGTGACATGGGTGGTGAATGATTTTGTCCGGTTGGTGTCGGCGTACGAGCGCAGGTCGTCATAATAGGCGTCGTTCATGCTGATCACGCCTGAAGTGGTCAGTTCCTCGAACAACTCCGAGCCTGGATAGGGCGAGAATACCCAGATGCTGAGGTCGTGTGCTCCAGCCATGGCCAGTTCGACGGCATAGGCAAGGGTTTCGAAGACTTCCTTATAGGTCTCATCGGGGAACCCGATGATCAGGTTACATTTGACGTTCAGACCGGCTTCGACGCTGGAACGAATGGAATCCGATACGGATTTCGTTTTGATGCGTTTTTTGATGCGCGTCAAAACAGTCGGCGAGCCACTTTCCGGGGAATATGAAAGATTTCGACATCCTGACTTATAGAGGTAGTCCGCTACTTCCCGGTCGATCGCTTCGGAGCGCGTGCCGCTGGGCAACTGCCAAGTAAAGGTCATGCCGCGTTCTTCGATTTTTTTACAGAAATCGACGATCCAGCTTTTCTTCACGATTGCAGTTAGGTCGTAGAAGTCGAAATTGGTGACTCCGTAACGTTCTTGATAATAAGCCAATTCGTCCAGCAACAGATCGGCGTCGCGCGGAACCCAACGGGTCGTCCACATTTGTGGGCTGGAACAAAACGTACACTGGAACGGACAGCCGCGGCTGGCCAGAACGGGCATGGACCGGCCACGGTTGACGCCGAATCCCATGCCACGGTCAAGGTATTCCTCGATCGGGATCTTGTCCCACGCTGGCAGAGGGATGGCGTCGAGGTCGCGAATTCGACCGTGAGGGGGCGTCTTGTGAATTTCGCCGTCCGCGCTTTGGAAAAGAATGCCGTTTATCGATGATAGGTCCTGTCCGCCTGACAGACGAAGGTTGACGACATTGAGAAACGTTTCTTCGCCCTCACCCATGACCGCAACGTCGAGAGCGCTCTCCGTCAAGCTCAGTTCCGGCAAAGCTGTGATATGTTCGCCGCCGCCAACCAACAACGCGGATGGAAAACGTTTGCGGATGCGTCCGATCAGATCGCGGCAGGTCGGCCACTCAAAAGAAAATGATGCGGAAATACCAATGACGTCTGCCGTTTCAGGTATGCGCGCGACCACCTCGTCGGGGTGGAGCCCGTAAATATAGCAATCATTGTCCGCATGGTGGCGATTGTCCAGCGCTTCGCCCAAGCCGTCGACAACCAAGACATCGATATCGGCATTGCGCAAGCTGCCGGCAATGTACGCAATGCCGATGGGCGGCGTAAATTGCACGATAGGATGGCTCTTGGGGACCAAAATCGGCGGGCGAACGAGGCAGACTTGCGTGGTCATAGTTCTAAATTCTCAGATTAAATGGTGCGAACGATTGCATCGTGACGTTTGTAAAGGATGAACACCAGCATATTGTGAACGAAAATGCTGGGGAATAAACCGCCTTTTGGTCATGGTTTTAAGGTTCGCAGGCATGGTATCGGCGATGGCAGGCCTCGGGCGTGAAGTTCAGCAAACCCATTGGCAGCGGCAAATTCAAATCGATGCTGCGGGCAATGGAGAAATAAATATCGGCCTCGACGTATTCGAAGGGGGTGCCATTCGAGGCGGCAATGGCGGTTTTTTCCCGTTCGGCGAACCCAACCGCAAGTTGGTCGGGGAACGTTTGAAATGCCCCGGGCTTGTTGAGGGCAAGGACAAAGAGGCCAACGCCCAGGGCGACGCCCGCAAACGTGGCTCCTGTCGCCCACCGTGGTTTTTTTCGGTCCAGGTAAGCAAAGAGGCCAATAGCCAGGGCCACAATCAAGGGACCGCGAACGATCATCAGATAACGCCCTGGCAACTCACCCCACGTCCAGGCATTTTGCGGCGCGCCGATTATGAAATACATGGCCGCGGCAAAAGGCACCAAAAGCGCCCACAAGGCATAAAGAATAATCAAATCAGATGCAATCGGCCCGGTGCCTTTTAAAGGGAGCAAAACTCTTTCACGAATGATGAAAGGGGTTAGGCGTTCGATGTAACGCGCCCCAACGTACAAGCAGCCTGCAACGCCTGCAGAAATGGCCAGGATGATCGGTATCGATGTCAGGGTGCCGGTATCGGTCAAAATGCCTAAAGAACCCATCACGGCCAGTGCGATGGAAATGATCGATAGAATGAGCGGCGACTTCAAGATTTTCGGGCGCATCAAAAAGTCGATCGACATCAGACAGACGAGCAGCAACGCACCCATGGAAATGTGCACTAGGCAACTGAATGCAGCGAGCGCATATGCGGTCTTGTAGCGGTCACTCCAACGCAGCAAGAACACGGGTATGGTGAGGACAATGAAGTGGCCACGCGGGAAGAAGGATTCCATGCCGCCCGAGGTGACGATCAAGCTGACGGCCTGAAAGGCGCGCTCGACCACTTCTGTGAAATTGTGTGGACGGACGTGCAGGATCCAAGACGGCACCTTCCATGGTAAGAGCCAGTCTATGGCCAGAATCATCATCAATCCGAAAGCGATCGCAGGCAGGTAATCCCGGCGTACGGCGAAAAGGACGATGGCGAAAATCAGGAAGATGAAAGTGACATTGAAGTGAAGGGCAATGTTGTAGATGCTGCTCAGCACATAGGGGTATTGGCCGTTTTGATCTGTTAAATCAGCGGCAAGAGCGTCTCGAACCAAAGTAATGGTGTGGCTCATGAGTGGGTAATTGCCGGTGACGCGCTGACGTTCGTCGTATCGAAACGAATAAAAGTCAGCATCCGGTTCAGATTTCAGGAATGTGCTGACCGTATCCACCATCGCGTTGTGTTGCTCGGTGTTCACCAATTTCGAGGCCGCGTAATACAAAAATTGCTGGTCGTCTTCGCTGTGGTGCGAAACGATATGGGCGTGAACCGCGATCCACATGCTCGCGATAAACAGCAAGATGGTCAGGCTCGATAGCCATGGCGTGGATAAAAATTTATTCATGGCGGTTGGGTCGTAACTCTGGCGTGGATATCTTCAAAATATAAGTGGCGAAGCGGGCTCTGCGTTATACGGCAAAAACGCGCCCTGTCCTATCGGCTTGCTGCCGGATCATAGCTTCCAGCGCAGTGTTCATCCGCGAGATCGCGAAATGCTTTACAGCCGTTTCGCGGGCGGCCGCACCCAGCCGGAGGCGCAATTGCGCGTCTTGTTCCAACGTGCGGATGGCTTCGCTTAAGGCTTGGGGGTCACCCGGTGGAACAAGCAGGCAATTTTCGCCGGACTTCATTAAGGCTTGGTCCCAAAGGCCCTTGATGTTGGAGATCACGACAGGTTTTCCGCAAGCCATAGCCTGCAGGGACACGCTACACCCCGTCGGTTGCCAGACGTTTTTGAGTGGCACCACGATCACCTGTGCATGTTGATACAGCTCCCGCAGCATGACGTCGGTAATTTCGGAACCGAACAAGCTGCCGCGCACGATTTCGACGTTCGGGCGATTTCCCGGTGCTGCAACATTTAGCCGTGTGATGATCCGCACGGGGCATGCAATATCGGCCTGGATCAAGGTGGCGAAGTCACGGCTAGGGTCGCTGCCGATGGACAATACACCCGTGCCAGCACGGGCTTCAGCGGCAGGATGCCAAAACTCAGTGTCGACGCCGAAGGGATAGTAAGTGGTTTTGTCGCGATCAATGCCATACATCTCGATGGCCACCTCGCGATCGACTTCTCCGGAAAAAAACAGGTGGTCGAGGCCGTCGATAGCGCGCGCAATGCGTGATTTGGCATAGCCGCGAAGCAGGGGGGGCACGCGATCGACCAAATCCGAAAGTCCGTGAAATCCACCGAGCAAACGAGTGTTGCCCTTGATGTGGGAGCGATAGAGCCCCATCGACAGGCTGAAAAAATCGTTGAAGCTAAGCGCCATGTCATGGGCCGATATTTCATCGGCCAAGGCGATCACCCGCGACGAGGCTAGGCCGAAGTTGAGAGTACGGTTACGCAGGCGTTCATAGGCGAGCAACGTTTGACCAAATATTCCGCCAGGGTCCTTGCGGCTGTTGCCAATGGAGACCTTGAAACCAGCATCGCGAATATGGGGATAGCCATAAAAGAAATCCTTAGGCGCGTCGCCCGTTTCGATTTCTTTCAATCGCGCACGACGCGCTTCGCCGGGATAGATAAAGATGACGGATGGCAACACTGGCCGCGAAGGTGAAGTTGTCATTTTATTTGAGGCCGCGCCGGACTCGGCGGATCGTTGGAAGCAAGGGCCCCGCTGCTTTGCGCAGGAGCGATTTGACATGCTGTTTTTTGGGCATCGGAGGTTCCGCGTGTTGCAGCAGCGGCAACGGCGTTTGTTCGACAAAGAACATCTTCTGAAACAGCGCCATCACCCGACCTACGGCTTCATTTGACACATGACGCATGTCGGATTCCCACGGCGAACGGGTGCCATAGGTTACCATCTCGTATGAGGGGAAATAAAATGCATGGTCGGGGTTGTTCCGGACAAACTGTTCTGCGGCAACGCGCAAAACGGACTTGGAATGGCAGTTGGCCGAAACCACGTGCGAATCTTTTGAAAAAGTTTTGTTCAACGGAACCGGTGACACACTGATGATCAATTTGATATCCGGTTTGTGTCGCTTGTACGTGGCGAGGATAGTTTCTAGTTCGGCGACATTTTCCTCAACAGTTAAATTTTTTTGCCGGATCAGGGCTGGATCAATCTGCCAAGGCGAGATGCTGAGATAATCACCGGAATGCGCAAAATGCCACGCTTCGGTTAAGCCAAGCGTGAGAACCATGACATCGCATTTTTGCATGGCCCGTTGCAGCGCTGCATTGTGGGTTTTTTGGTCGGCGATATACGCATCGATCTCGGATGGGACAGGGACCGTGCGAAAGGGATCTGAAATGCCCCCATTGGCTTTGCGCGTAATCAAGAAATCCGGCATCCATTCGCCAAATCCCCGTTGAATGACTTGGCGCATGCTGGGTGTGTTAAACAGCGTGCCGGTTCTCGCAGGGGCCATGCGATAGGAAGTCTTGTGAAGTTCTTCCAAGGGAATCTCAGCCGGAAGGTCGTCTTCTTCAATGACATAGTTGTAGTTCCATGCCTGAAGTTGATGCGCGATGCGTAGCGCGAAACACGAACCTAGACTGCCAATGGGAGTGTCTTTGGTGATAAACCTGTGTGGGGTTTTGTAGAAAAAGTCTTCATAAATATCGAAGTAGTTCGATGGGTCGTTGACTTTGGCGGATTGGTTGTTCGGCCATTGAATGGTTCGGGTTTTTTCAGGGGATTCGCGTAAGTAGCAAGTGCTGTTAGCCGTCACCGTGGCCGTGTGAAACGCCGCGATGCGTTTGATTTCATCCCCGAGTTTCGCGTCGCAGCTTTGTGCATCGTCATTCAGAATTTTGATGAACTCTTCCGATGATTTGGGGGCGTGCTGGTGGAGAAGACGTTCGGCGTGCGCCAGAGTGCTTTCTTCAAAACCGTCTTTGCGCAACCCTTCAATCATCAAGCCGAGCAAAGTCTGGTCGTTCCAGGTGTTGCTCGAAGACAGGTCGATAATCGCAGATTCATTAAACTTTTGCGATGCGGACGGGGCGGGCTGGTGGGCCATGGTTGGAGCCTCGGGGCTGATTGCGATCACAAATAACGAATTGACTTGGGTGTCGGTTGCGACTGCGATGCGCGTGCGACGGTGTACGCGTTTATCGCATCAATATCCCGGATCAACCGGGTAGGGATGCGTTTTGGCGATGCCGTGTTCACGATAGTGATCAAACGGCGCCGGAGTGTTCGCGGGATAACAATGAATCAGCAGTGCATAGCGCTTTTTACCGGGGGCGGGATGACCGCCGCGGTGCAAAATGTTGTTGCGAAACAGAACCGTCGATCCAGCCTTGCCGAACGGCATTTGTACTTTTGATTTGTATTTGGACTGGATGGTTTCGTCGTACCAGTGATGGCGAATGGTTTTCGCTGTGGTTTTGTCGATTTCATGCCGCTGGAGGCCATGTTCCTTGCAATACTGCGCTTGCAAGCGGTCGTCTGCATCCCACTCATCGCGATAGATCTCCAGTGAATCCTTCCACGGCAGAACTTGAAGACAGCCGTTGGTCTCGTCTGTTTCATGGAGGTAGTTGGCGATGATGATGCAGCTTCCGGGGCCGGCATCATTGTGCCACAACTGCGAGCCGACGGGCTCGACGTTGACACCTTCGGACTTTACCATCAAACCGAAGAAAATCTTATAATCAGCACGATAGATCTGCTTGACGAGTTCGCCCAGCTTACCTTGAAAGGCACGTTCTAACTCGGGAAAGTCGCGCCACAGGTCACCTTTGTAGCCTTGGTGAGCGCCGTAATCGTCACCCGTTGGGATCTTCCATAGATCGCGACCTTCATCCTCCCACGCCCGAATGCGCTGGTACATCGAGTTGGCAATGCTTTCCATTTCCTCGTCCCAGAAAACGGTGAAGCCAAGCTCGTTAAACTGGGTTTCCTGATCGCGCAGTTCGTCTTCGTATGGGAAAACGCCCTTGTAAACAGAGGCGCAATATTTCGCATATTTCGAATATTTGGGAGCATTTCGCCACCCAAGTTTTGAATAATGCTTTTTCTGAGCACGAAAATTTAGGTGCTTTGAGATTTTTGACTTTAAGCTTGCGAGTCCCATGATCGATCGTACCGTCGTTTGATTAATAATTATCGTGTCGGCCGCAATAGTATTTGGGAAGGAATAACGAGCCGAAGAGTGCCGCACAATCTCCACGCCCGACTTGAGATCGAGCGTGGAGATTTAGCGTAAAATGTATTCTTGATCACACAACTTTAGCAAAGAAAAGGTTGTGAACGAGACGCTCCATGCGCCAAGACGTTTTAACACGAACCAATTATGCGTCTACGCGAAGGGGTTGGCGTAGCAACTTTTTGGTGTGTGTTTTCGTCAATGCGCGCGCAATTCCTTTAAAATCGTTTCCAAAAACGGCAAGGTTGCGCTCGATGGCCTGTTTCTGACTTTCTTGAAGAACGAACTGAAAGTCCGTCGGCTGGTTGAGCAGATAGCTGTTAACCGAGTCAGAGACATCAATTTCAGAACTGAATCGAGCGATGTCGTAGTTGAAGACCCCTGTAATCACTTGATCATTGTTTTGCCAGATGTTGCTCATTTTGCTGGCATCAAAATCAACGGCTTCATCCACAAAACGAACGTTTTCCGGCGTATCTTTTCCAATCTCACGCAACAACGTCTGAGCCGTTGTTTTTGCATGATCGCGAATTTCCGGAAGGTACTCGGTCATGCTGTATGCTTTATAGGTCAGCATAAGATTGTTGCCGATTTCACCTTTGATGTAGCGCTCAACTGTATCGCCTTCTTGAATGAACGCCTCCAGTGCTTCGCGATCTGTCCACAACTCATTGCTGGTGTCGTTCATGAAATCGGCAAGGAGTTGCTTCAGGCGCCCCTCGGGCTCCGTTTCAGACAAAAGCTCAAGCCAACGAAAGATTGGCACGCCCAGAGACTTTAAGAACTTAAG
Source organism: Magnetovibrio sp. (assembly GCF_036568125.1). NCBI lineage: Bacteria > Pseudomonadati > Pseudomonadota > Alphaproteobacteria > Rhodospirillales > Magnetovibrionaceae > Magnetovibrio > Magnetovibrio sp. The sequence continues at coordinate 109,756 of NZ_DATCTF010000011.1, read as the reverse complement.
CAGTGTTCCGAACACGGCGTCATTGTGGAACACCGAAATCATGAGGTGCATGCGCCGACATTCAAGATACTCCTCAAATGACAACGTGTTGTTGGATACGCAGATACCTTCAACTTCGGCGGCGTTGATGCGTTTGCCGGCGACATCAAAATGGCCAAAGCAGCGCGGTAAAACACGGTATCGGAGTTCCATGCCGTGTTTCTCGATTGTTGCGCGCGTAGCCAGTTCACTACCCGGCAGCATCATCAATTGATATGTGATGACGCGATTGAAGCCAGCTTCCATAAGGGTGCGCAAGGTATGGAAGTGTCCTTCCTTGGTTTCGCCTGGCAAACCGAGAATGACTTCACTGTAGGAATTCGCGTCGATTTTGCGGCCCTCAAGAGCCAAAACCATCATTTCATCAGTGGAAATGTTTGCACGGTTGACGTTTTCCAGAGCCGTTGGGTCGAGGGTTTGCACCGACCCGGACAAACGCAGAGCTCCGTTGACCATGCCGGCTACTTCCAAAATGCGGTGCTTTTGGTTTTTGCCCATGGCGACATGAATGTATTCCGGGAAGTTGTACTTTTCCTGCACGGAGGCAATGGCTTTGGCTATTCCAACGTCACCTTTGTACATGCCAAAGTTGGAGTCGGCGATGGACAGGTCATTGCGGCCTTTGTCACCACGCGTTTTTTCCATCATGGCGCCGATGTAATTCAGTTCAGCTTCGATCTTATCTTCTGCATGCGAGGTGACTTTCGTATAGAAAGCGTCGCCTTCTACGCAATAGGTACAGCCAAACGGGCAGCCCCGACGAACTTGCATGATCGGCAGCAAGGTGCCGTCGAAAAACTCATCAAGACGGCCCGTCAGATACGGCGATGGAATGACCGTGAGATCACGCAACCGAATGCTGGAATTTCCAAGGAAAGGTTTTCCTGCGGCATCGATCGCGTGGACTGACGGGATCGAAAGTTGCTTTACAGCGTCGGCGTTGAAATCGGCGTCAATGAGGGCCTGAAGCAAGCGTACGAAGGGAACTTCCCCTTCCTTGATGACATAAAAGTCTATTTCGGGGTGGTGCTCGAGAAATTCAACTTGTTCATCGCGGTCAACAGGATAGCTGGGGCCGCCAAAGATTGTGATGATCTGGGGAGAGATTTCTTTGAGGCGTTTGGCGAATTCATAGCCAAAATAACCGTTCCATACGAAGTGACTAAAGCCAATGATGTCCGGCGCGCCGTCTTGCGCGATCGCTTCGACAAGCTTTTCAGGGTATTTGAAAATTCGGACCGGAGTGTCGAAATCAATACATTTTTCAGCGTAACACGCCAAAAGTCCCATCGCGTAGGGGATCAGTTCAGCAGAAACTTGCTGTTGAGTGTAGGTAGGGTCGATCAGCCATACGGTTTTATTGAGCTTTTTCTTCGGCCCGATGTCATCATGGGGCAGGGTGTCGTATTGTGAGGGGGACATCGAAAAACTTCTCCAATCGTACAACTGATTTAGCAAACAGCGCTGCAACCCTTTGGATACAGCATTTTGCTCTTACAGAAAAAAGAAAAGTGTCAAGTCAAAGAGAAATTAATAGTTTTTGAGCTTGGCAATATCTAATTTCATATCACCCTCGTCGGAAAATACATCATTGGTTACATATCTGGGGATTCCCCAGCGTTCTTCCAATTCTTTTTGCACAATCGGCTTGGGATACAAGGCGTGACCGCTGCGAAGCTTTCGATTTTCCATGATTTCGACAGTGTCTTTGTTCCAAGTGCCGTTGACGCCATACGGATAGGCGATATGGAGATCCTTAATATCCAGGTGATGCGCAAAGAAGTCGGCGCAAAGTTCAATTTCTTGCTTTTGTTGTTCTTTATTTAGCCGGCTCAGAACCCGGTGAGAATGCGTGTGCAGACCAATTTCAATCCCGTCATCTTGACAGCGACGCAAATCGTCAAGAGACATGTACAGATGTTTCACCACCTCTTTTTCATCACCGAAATGATGCGCGAACAAAACCTCCAGTATGTGATCAAGAACATCATATTGAAGTTCAAAGTTGAGCATACGTTTGAAATCACCAACCTCTTTGTTGTCAAAGCGGTGACTTCCCTTAAGCCCTAAGTGGCTGATGTCATCCCTGGCTGCGTCAAGGTCGTAACCCAGGGTATCGGCGGCGGCTTTGAATTCCTTCAAAAATTGTGCAAAGCCAATTTTGCCGATTATCAGATGAATTTTTTGAACATTGAGAACCTTCTGCTCCATCAGCGGTAAGGAGCAGCAAAACACAATGGCCGGTACGCCGGCTTTTTTTAGTGTGGGGCGGACGTAAAGGTCAACGTCGACGACGCCATCGTCGTACGTGATGCAGGCGCTGATCCGATCCGTTTTTTTTGTGCCTGCCACCAATTCCGAGCAATTGACCATTTCGAAGTTTTCCTTGAGCGCTTCGACGTGGCGCTCGAAAACTTTGGATTCAACACCGTGCAAGCCGGGAAAGGCGTATCCCTCTTTGGGGTGGCTGTAATGATAGATAATCGAAATTCCGGCAAGATGTGCGTCTTGTGGCGATGAGGGGGAGGGAGTGCGGTCGGTCATATGCTTGGAAGGTCCTCGAACTCAAATGGGCACGATTGTTTCAAATTTGCACACATAGTTGGGTGGCGGGAGAGGGATTATCAAGAGAGATCAAGGAGAGGAATATCGACCTCTACGGTGGGGGCGGCCCCGGTTACTTGACCAAGCTCTAACAAGACGCCAGCGGAAATCACACGATCAACGCCAGCAGGAACCACGGTGCGGCTGTTAAGGCCGGTTTCATAGCCAAACATAGAGATTTTTTTGACGTTTTTTTGGCGTTTCAAAAAATCCACAAACAGTGTTGGCGATAGCAGAACAAAATTGAGTTTATGTTCCGTGCCGCAATAAGAGCGTTTGATATCGACTTCGTGTGCGTCAATATTGGCAAATTTGACGTCGAACAGAACATAACGGTTGGACCACCCGATCATACGGTGGACAAGCTCTTCGAATTTCACCTCATGTTGCATGACGCCAGTGGCGTTGATGAGATCGAATGTGTCCTCGCACTCAAACTCCAGTGCATTGCAGTGGTGAAAGGTGCTGTCTGGGTAGCTTTTTTGTGCGTTTTCAATGCTTTGCTGAACGATATCTATGCCGCAGTACGTGTACTGCGGCAAGATGTCGTTTAGAAGTTCAATCATACGCCCGCTGGCGCACCCGATATCCAGAACGCTGTGAACATTAGGAGCGATGGTTTTGAGAAAACGCACCTCGGATTCAAAAAAATCCTGTGCGCCCTTGCTGTCAAAACTGCGAATGCAATCTTGATCGTACCAGCGTTTATATTTGTCCGTCATAGGCTATTCACAACACTTCAAAAGTAGGGGCCTTCGCGTTAGGCGTTTTTGCGCAGATCAAGCACGAAAGTAGATGAACTGGGCACCAAACGCGGGTCAAGGTGGGCATACTGACTCATGAAGGTCGCCACTTCGTCGTGCAAGCGCGGGAAAGTTCCGCGTAGCGATGGTGACATCGGGTGGAAGTTGACAGCATGAATAGTATGAGGGGTGAAGCCGAGCTTTCGGGTCCGGCAAATAAGGTCTGCTGGCGTAAACTGATAGCGGAAGTCGACCGTGACGAACGTTGTCGGATGCTTTTTATCCGGTTGCGGGTCAATTCGCTCATGACTTTTCAGGGTGTCGAACAAGGCTTCCTGGTTTTCCATCCCATTGAAGACGATAGCTTCGGCAAGGAGCTGATTGATCGTACCCATTTCCATTTCAAATTCCGTGAACGCGTTCAGGGAAAGTGCATTTAGAAGGCGGTTTCTGGATCCCACCAGCAGCGCACCGCCAGGTTTGAGCATGGTGTGTGCGCGGACGAAGAATTCGTGCAGTTCTTCCAGGGAAATGTATTCGATGAAGCCCTGAGCGCTGATGATGTCATAGCGGTTCTCTTCGACAGGCATGTCGAAAAAGGACTTACAGATGAATTTCGCTTCTATGCCGGCTTCGCGAGCGTTGGTTTCGCACTGCTGAATCATTTCTTCGGCAAAGTCGATGCCAATCGATTCGAGGCCAAGGCCGGCGGAGGCTATCACGAGCTGGCCACTGCCGCAGCCTACGTCCAGCAGGCTTTTCGGCGAGTCCATTTGTTCAATAGTCGTGAGGACAGCCTGTTTGCGGTCTGCGATGACGCCACGCCCTTTTTCCGCTTGGACGCTTTTATTTTGCCATTCAGCAGCGGCGTTTCGAAAGTATTCTTGTGTTTGTCGTTGTTGATCAGACATTTAGTTAAAGCCTTCTCAGGAAAATGATCATAAGTAGCTGTTGCTCCATACTTGGTCACAGCACTCAGATAAGGAGGGTTTTATTGAGTGGTCGCGCCGGTGATCTTGTCTGCAAGTTGTTTGAGACGTTCTCCGTACGACGGCCCCTCCATTTCCACAAATGAACGGGCGAGTTCGAGCTGGGCGGTTGTAACTTCTTCCTTTCCAATCAAGTTCATCAAATGATCAACTTGCTCGGGCAGTTTGTCGTTATCATCGCAGCGCAAAACATACGGTCCACGAAGGTCCTGAAAGTGCGCAGCACGGTTGACTAAGTCATCTAATTTTCGGGCCTCTTCATTATCGCCAAATGCATCCACACGTAGAATCAGCACGGGCAATCCGTGCATGACGCCCTCTAATAGAATCGTGGAAAGCGGCGATATGATGGCACTGGCAAGGTGCATCAATTTTTGCGTGTCGCTGTAATCGGCCAGATAAAAACCTGTGAACCCCTTGCTGATCACTTGGTCGTAATAATCTTTCATGTGCGGATCAAGGGTGACATGCTTAAGGTTCATGTCATATAGGGATTCTTCGCGATCCATCAAAGAACCACGCCAAGGGTGCGGTCGATACAGTATGTGGCATCGCGGAAGCTTGCCGGATTCGATCAACGTATCCAGCAACTTGAGATGTTCGGACTCGATGACACTCTTACTTGTTCCTCCATAAAGGACGATCGGAATGTCCTTGGGGACACCGAACATCACCCTGAGTTCATCATCACTTTCCTGAACCGGGTTTCGATAGACTTGGAATTGAGCCGAACCGAACTTTAAAACCCTATCGGCAGGCATTTTCATGAACTCAATCGCATGGCTGCGCGTTTGATCGCCCCACACAGCCAGATAATCGGGCGTGTTGACCGTCGCGGCTTTGCCGGAAGGATTGTCCCAAGAGTTCATGAGCGCAACCAGGGGGATTTTTTTGCGCGGACAGATCGCAAGAAGGTCGTTGATGAAATAACCCGCCAGAACGGTCGGATGGAAAACAATATCTGGCGCTTCTCGGTCGATCAGATCCTGAAGTCCCTGATGCACGCCGATTTTCCATGTAAGGAATTTGCGTACCAAGGGATAAATGAAGGGCAGCGACAGGAACCAATATAAGTTCACGAGTTTATGGGAACGAAAAAGCCGCAACAACTCCATACGCGGCTGATAGTTACGAGTGCCGCGTAGATTGTGAACCATAGCTATTGTTTGAAAGTGGTCCCATTCCCCCATGCGTGTGCGGGTCACTTCGAACTCGATAAAGTTCTTAAGGCCCAATTTGGAAACGTCGGCATTGATGCCCTGGCGTTGTCCCTTCTGACCCTTATGAAAGACATACAGAACTTCGTAGCTCTTTTCGAGTTCGGCAAATGTTTCATTCGACACGAAATGTCGAATGAGCATGTCAAAATCGATGAAGACGAGGGCTTTTTTTCGTTTGGTCATGAAGCTCATAAGCGGCTTAGTTTCGATGCGTCCATGTGATCCGTGGCAGGAACACATTGGGATCGACATGGCCGCAATTGGCGAGAACGGATTTGAGCATGCTGTCAGTGACCTCGTCGGTCAGAAGAATGGGATCCAGCCCCATATCTACCAATTTTGTATGTTTGGCGTTGTAGTAATGGTCCTCTTGCTCAACACGGGGGTTGGCGATGTGATTGATGGTCACATTCAGGCCCGCGCGTTCACCCGCGCTTTTGACTTTCTCTGCCAGGTCCATGACCGAGAACTGTTCCGTAAATTGGTTGAAGACCCTGAATTCGCCAGCATCGGGGGTATTGTCAGCGGCAATCTCGACGCACTTGATGGTATCACGCAAATTCAAAAATCCGCGGGTCTGGGTGCCTGATCCATATACGGTCAAGGGATGCCCGGAAGCTGCCTGAACCAAGAAGCGGTTTAAGACGGTTCCAAACACATCGTCATAATGGAAAGACGTACGGAACTCAGATTTCAGCAGCGTTTCATCTGTGTCGATGCCATACACCACACCTTGATTTAGGTCGGTTGCGCGGGTGCCCCAAACGCGGCAGGCAAACTCGATGTTATGGCTGTCGTGAACTTTTGAGAGATGATAAAAGCTGTGCGGTTTCTTGGGGTACAGGACACGGTCCTTGCGCCCGTTATGTTCCAATTCCAGCCAGCCTTCTTCAATATCGATGTTCGGCGTGCCGTATTCACCCATTGTGCCCAATTTGACGAGATGCGCGTCAGGGCAATATTTTTGCATTGCGAACAACAGGTTCAGATTGCCGACGATGTTGTTCACTTGGGTGTTCACCGCCGTGGTTCGGCCTTGCATCGAATAAGGCGCGGAAGGCTGTTCCGCATAGTGAATAATGGTGTCAGGAACGCATTCTTCGATCAACTTGTACACCGCTCGGTCGTCGACGAGATCGACGATCCGCAGATGCATTTTGTGTTCGGAGCTTTCATTCCAAAGGTTCACCCTGGTGTGGAGGGGGGCAATCGGCAGAAGGGGTTCGATGCCTTCTTCCATTTCCCAACGACGTTTTGCAAAATTATCGATGATCCAGACTTCGTCGCCACGCGCAGAAAAGTGCATTGCAGTCGGCCAGCCAAGATAACCGTCGCCGCCAAGAATGAGGATTTTCATTGTACTAAGATACCTTCTAAGGGTGATTGGTTACGTAAGCCCACGACTTACTCACTTTTCATGTGCGGAAGTTCTACCGCACCTGCGTTCATGAGTGCATGAGCTAACACAAGATCAAGAGGTTCGTCGAGATCAAATTCATAAGGACGTTTGATCTGACATGCCACGCATGGTTCCGCGTAAAACCCGCCACCGCTTAAAAGAGCCGTCGTTTTTACGGCGATCAGATTTCCAAACACCTGAAGCTTGGGCTTCTCTTGTTTATTGCGCGCGGATTGTCGTTCATCTCTAAAAAGAAAGGAAACTTCTCCTCTCTCATCGACTGTTCGTTGATTCCAGGCATGGGTGTTGTGAGCGACAGGACAGATATTGTGTGCGGATTGAGCCCAGGGGGAGCGTTCAAGGAGATCGATCAGGTCGATAACGTGTTGGGGGAGCAAAAACGGACTGGTCGGCTGGATGAGTACGATGGCATCGGGCAATGCATAGCCGTCATTTTGACTTCGTCTGATAAAGTCTTGGGCGACATTGTCTACTTTGGCATGATCATCGGCCAGTGCATCCGGACGCCGGTCAACCTCCAACCCAAGCTGTATAGCGCGTTGGGCAATTTCATCATGATCTGTCGAACAAACGATGCGCTCGAGGCGACCGCTGGCCAACGCAGCTTTCGCACCGTAGTCGATCAAGGGACGTCCGTTGAGCGGGACGAGATTTTTGAGGGGAATGCTCTTTGAGCCCCCTCGTGCGGGTATAAGGCCCCAAACGTTCATTGCATCACATCTATCTTTAATGATTTCGCAGCTTTGATGATAACAAAACGCTCGGTTTCAAGCCATGCGTCAGAGGTTGACCCGCCAATATGTGGGGTCAAAACCAAATTTGTGTGGGTCCGGGCATATTGTGCGATACGGCTGTCCGCAAAGGTTTTGCCAAAATCGGGATCGTATTCACCGTCGATGGTGTCGAGACCCGCCGCATATATGGAACCATCTTCAAGCATATCCAAAAGCGCTTCGGTATCGAGCAATTCTCCACGGGCCGTGTTGACCACCATTGCCCCGTGGGGCAGTTCGCGTAGAACCTCACGACTGACAAGATTGCGGGTTTCATCATTAGCCGGGGCATGAAGGCTGAGAATATCAGACTGTCGCGCCAAGACATGGATGTTTTCAACCGACCCGCTTTGGTAAGGGTCGAAGTACGCAACTTTCATTCCCATTGCGGTCGCGATTTCGGAAACTTTGCGTCCGAGCCGACCGTAACCCACTAGACCAAGCCGCATGCGTGAAAACATCCGTGGCGCACCCCAGTTGCGCCGGTCCCACTGACCATGTGCGGCGGCATCGTGGCAGGCGGGGATACGCCGCCAAGCCGCGAGCATCAGGGCGATGGTGTGTTCCGCCGTTGGTGTAATGGTATCTAGAAATGCTTGTTCATCATGTAATGCACAGACTGCAATATCACGTTGTGCAGCAGATGTTGCGTCGATATGCGGAATGCCGGTCGTGTTGGATACGATGGCGCGCAAGTTTGGGCAAAGATCGATTTTAGTTTGATCGACCAGAAAGCCGAGTGGCGCGAACAACACGGCGGCGCGTGCGAGAATCTCCGGCGTGTCCTCACGGGGATCCTCCAACTCGACGACCTCGAACAGTTGATCGAGCAATGACCTGTTTTCAGGGCAATACTTCATGATGCGGTAATAAATGGCGATTGGTTTGCCCATGGCGTTCAGCTCGATTTCAATAGGTCATGCGTTTGTTAAAGAGAGAATGTCCGAGTTCGATGGTGCGCAACACATCGAATGTGCGTTTCCAGGCTTGTCCATCGCCAAAGGGTTGATCGCATGATGCGACCGTGTTGCGAAAAGCGGGATCTTTAAGAGCCTTATGCAATGCGGTGGCAATGGCGTCTTTGTCAAAGGGGGCATGGATCACGTTTTGTGCATGAAGGCGCCCGGTCTGGCGATCACCTAGGTTGATCGCCGGAATTCGGAAATAGGGCGTTTCGATTAAACCGGCGGAAGAGTTGCCGAGCATTACGCCGGCAATGTTGAGCAATCCCCAGAAGAACGGTGCATCGATGTTTTTGTGAACGGATACCAACGGGTGGTTCCGGACCGTTTCTATAGCTTGAATGACCTCTTCGTAACCGTGATCTGAACATGGGTAAACGATAATCGTTGGGCGCTGCTGTTCAAGCGCGGCGTCAAGGGTCGCTTTCATGTCCGCGAAATGGTCTCGGTCCCGCACCGTTTCCGGGTGTTGCAAAATGACAATCGGCGCAGTTTCTGCATCGAGTCCGAAGGTCTGTCGGATGGTTGCCTCATCCGCAAAGTTTTTGGCAACGATCGGGTCAACATGGTTGTCGCCAACGACATGAACGCGCCATACTTCTTCGCCCATGCGACGGATGCGTTCACCGCTTTGCTCATTCGAAGGAAAATGTAGATGGGATAATTTGGTCAAGGCATGGCGGATCAATTCATCGACGTTGCCGGTGATGTCGCCCCCTTGAAGGTGTGCAATCGGAATACCGAGATGAATGGCGCTGACCGCGGTGGACAGAACCTCCCCCCGGTCCCCGTAAAGCACCAAGATGTCGGGCTTGAGATCATGCAACACATCGCCCATGCGCGTCAGACAAACCCCCAATGCACGAGAACGGCTGACCGCGGATCCGTCTTTTTGCTCCATGTCGACGGCGGCGGCAACGGTGAAGTCTTGCTCGACTTCCGAAATGGTCGAGCCAAACTTGGGATTTACGTGTTGATCGGTGACGATCAGCGACAGGCGGGTATCCGGCGACTGATCAAGGGCGTACAGCAACGGCTTCATAGCGCCGTAACCGCCCCGTTTGCCCGTCAGTACGGCAATGTGGCGTTTCGTCACGGAAGCAGGTCCTTCTCCAAAATCAGGTCGTCGGCGGCTACGTTGTGAGCCAACGTCCGGCCAATTAAGGTGTCGATGCGATTGGGCGAGATGCCGTCGCCAGGACGTTTCGCGAGCAGATCGCTTTCGCTAAGCGTATGCCCTGCGGGGAAGTCCTTTGCTGCGACCAGAGATTTCAGGGCCCAGGCGATGCCGGGTTGTTCGCATGGCGCGGCTTCTTTTCGTCCGTGACCGATCATTTGTTCCGCGCGACGGATATTGTCGACCATTGGGCGTAGGGTGGTGGGGTCGGCGGAAACTTTCCAGTCTTGTGCATTGGGAATGTCGCGCAGAATCGTGATGTGTTTTTCAATGATCTTTGCGCCGCGGGCGACGGCTAAATATACGGCCAGATCGTCGACGGTGTGATCCGAATATCCGACCGGCCCGTCATAGACATCGCGCAATCTGTCCATGGCGGCGAGATTGACGTCTTCGTTCGGTGTTGGATAGCTCGTTACGCAATGCAACAGGGCCAGGCGATCGTTGTCAGCATCGGCACAGGTTGAGATAACCTCTTCGACATCGCTCATGCTCGACATGCCGGTGGAAATGATCATGGGCTTTCCGAGCTTGGCGAGGCGCGACAGGAAGGGCAGGTTGTTGCGTTCGCCCGAGCCGACCTTGACCGCGGGCACATCGAGTTCCTCGAGCCAGGGAATACGGGTCTCGTCATGAGCCGTCGCCATAAAGATGAGGCCTTTGCTATCGCAACGGTCCTTTAATTCAGCGGCTTGTTCCAAGGTTAGGTTGCGTGGGCGCAGGCGGTCTTGCCATTCTTGTGAACGATTTGAAATCAAAGCTTCGACATCAAAAAACTGAGTTTTGAAAGCATCTGCCCCGCCATCTGCGGCCAGATCGACCAACTGTCGCGCCAGATCCATATCTCCAAAATGGGCAACGCCGGCCTCGGCAATGATGAAGACCGGTGCATCGCCGCCAATGGGGCGAGAGGCAATTTCGAACGTATGTTTAAACTTCATATGCACACACCAAATAAATTAAAATGTCAGGAAGCTTGCTTGGAGCTGTCGCCGCTCGACAAAAGATCCTGGAAGGACGAACTCCTCGCGGACAACTCTGCAAACGTTCCTTGATCGACAATCTTCCCCCCATCCATCACGATGATTTGATCCATGTTTTTAAGGGTCGAAAGGCGATGGGCAATGGAAATGATGGTCATTTCGCCATGAAGGTTTTCGATCGCGTGCTGCACCTTTTGCTCAGCCATTGTATCCAGCGCGCTGGTCGCTTCATCCAAAACAAGAATTTCCGGCTTCTTGAAAATGGCGCGGGCAATGGCGACACGTTGACGTTGCCCCCCCGACAGGCCCTTGCCTCGATCGCCAAGCGAGGTATCCAGTCCCTGGGGCAGATCCTCGACATACTTGTCTAAGTTGGCTTTGTGCAGGCAATTCATCACAAAGTCGATGTCGACTTGATGTCTTTCCCGACCGAAAGCGACGTTCGCCAAAAGCGTGTCGTCAGCGATAAACGGCTCTTGTGTGACATAGCCAATTTTGTGTTGCCAAGTCGTCAGGTCGAAAGTGCTCATGTCTTCGCCGGAAATGCGCATGACGCCGTGTGTCGGTTCCAACAAGCCGACGATGATGCCGACCAAGGTGCTTTTGCCCGAACCGGACGCGCCGACAATGCCGTACGAGCGCCCCTTTTCAATGCGAAGGTTGATATTCTTAATCACCGTTTGATCGGTGCCGGGATAGACAAACTCGACGTCGGACAGTGAAAGACTGTCCCATGCTTCTATGGGCTTTTTTTGATCGGCGGTGTGCAAAGCGCTTTCGCGCAGAGCCGCGTCCAGACTTTTTTGAAAGTCAAGCAGCCCGTCCATCCATGGAATGAAGCTCCACAGCGAGGTTACCCGGGCCGTGATTTGGTTGACGGCGGGAACGACACGCGAAGCAATCAGCAGCAATAAAGCCAGTGTCGAGGCCAGCGTTCCCGTATTCGTTTCCGACGTGCCTAGGATGGCGACGATGGCCACAAGCCCGATCTGGCCTATGGCCAGAACGGACGTGCTTGGCAGGATATGCAAAACCGATGACATGTGGTGGCTAAAGCTGAAAGAGGAAAAGGCTTTATTGAAGGCTTTTCGAAAAAACGAAGTTTCTCCGGAAAATTTAACTTCTCTGATTCCGGAAATAGTCTGATAGGCCGCGAGCATGGTCAGGCCTTCCGCACGCTTCTTTTGATGGATCAAGCGATTGAGGTGCGGACGGATAGAGTATAGCGCCAACGCGGCGATGAAGCCGATGGTCAGCAGTCCGAAAACACCTGCAAGCGGCATCAAGGAAACGACGGCCACGATGGCGATCAGCGTAATGATCAGGTTGTCGAACAGAATCAGCAGCTGGTTGATGAAGTTGCGACCCCATACGTTGATGTCGTTTTGAAACATGCGGGTCGTCAAGGCCGTGTTGGCTTTCAAAAACCACGAATAGGGTGCCGCAATGCATGCCGTCATGAGATCGTTGGCTAATCTGTTTTGGCAACGGGCGCTGAAAATGTTGATGGCGTATTGGTTAAACAGTTTGAGCAAAGCGGCCACAAACAGTAGTGCAATCGATGTCGAGGACGTGACAATGACCTTATCTGTATGAGTGGTCGCGCCGATGAAATCCATGGCTTTAATAAAATAGACGTTTTGGTCGATCGTGCTGGGATCGATCACCAAAGAGACGACGGGCATGACCGAGCCCAAGGCTGTCATGTCGATGAGTGAGGTCACAAAAGACAGTCCAACCAACATCGCGGCGCGAACTCTTTCCACAGGGGTCAGGAGCCGTATGCCGTTGTAAAAGCTATTGAGGGGAGAACTACTTTGTTTCACGTTTGAAGATGCCTATGGAGGGGGGGCGTCAGGTCGCTGCTGAGGATTTAAAGGAGCTTGCCGAAAACATTTTGTACGTGTGGTACTGGCCATGAGATGTGAAGTACCAGCGTTGGATGGTTCCCAGTTCAGTCGCGAGCGCCGCTGTGTTGTTGCCAAGCAGATCGGGGATATGCTTCATCAAATTTTGGCTTTGTGAATCGTCTTTCATCATAAAGTCGTCTTGCCACTCCGGAACACCGAAATACAAACCGGCAAACACATCTGCCCGGGCCTTGGCGGTTTTTACATCGATTTCATTCCACCACGGTTGCGATAGAAACTCTTGGTATTGTGTCCTGCTATCGGGGCGAAGAACGAAACCGGCCTGATCGTACCAACCCCGATCTGCGACCAAAACAGGTTTCTCGATGGTGGCGTATTCGATGCCGGCGGTGCCGTGATAGGTGACAATGGCATCCGTCATATTCATAACGTCAAGAGCATTCCAATCTTCGTGGGCGAGGATCATGTGTGGCGGAATACTTTCCGGCATCAGATCTTTCAGCGTGACCCCACCATACCACTTGTCGCAGGGGTGCGGTTTGAAAATCCAGTAAACATCGTCATTCGCCTTTGCGCAGTCCAGGGTTGTCTGAATCCAATCGAGAAAATCGAGAAACAGGGACATCCCGCATCCATGCGGATAATCGAACCAGTTTGAGGCGTAAACAGTGACCACAGGACGGTCAGTGGTCCATCCATACACGTTCGCTAATTCTTGACGTGATACTTTTGCGATATTTTTCTGAAAGGCATAAGTGGCGCCAATATCGTTTGTTTGGCCCTGGAAACGCCGTTCCAGATGTTCTGCTCCGCAGCGTCTTAGCCGTTCGATCATCTCACTGGGCAGGGCATCGAGTTCAGACAAAGTCGGATACAGCGCTGAGTGCGTGAAATCGGTGGCATTGTGCACGCGCCAATATCGCGGAGTGCCGTAGTTGCCGTACATGATGATGCTATCTATGCCACGTAACTGCCCCAACCAAGCAAGTGCGGAATCCCGTGGCGTGATGGCGTGGGACAGCAACAGGAGATCGGGCTGATAGGTGTCCAAGATCGTTTGGGCGGATTGCAGGGCTTCGACAATTTCCAGCAAGTGGTCTTCAAGTAGTGGATCGGTGAGGTCCACCTGCGCCTTGCGTTGACGTTTGAGCAGAATGTCGTACGTCGTAGTGGTTGGATACCCGTGGGGCATTTGCCAATTTAAAATATCTGCAGCGGTTCGCGTTTGCGCCAAGAGTTCGTGGACAATGTGCCGTGCCGCCGCGTGATCTTGGTTCACGGCGTCCACCCTGACAATATCGGAATCGGGAATGCCGAATTTCTTGAAAGTCAAAATGGCATTTTTGGTGTTATGGGGACCAACCAAGCCAATTTCACGGGCATGCTTTAAGCCCAGTGCCGCGCGGATCAAGCTAAATCGCAGCCATAGGTTCGGATTATCGAACATCCCATCGATAAGCACACATTTCGCGAGTGGCTCTTGAGAGAGAGGCTCGATGGCGTTCATGCTTTCAATAGCACGTAGACGTTCGGCGCGCGCTTGGCGGTCGAGGATGCGTTTTGCCTCGATCTGTGCGTACGCGACAGCTTTCTTGGCGTGGACCTCGAAGCGGCTAAGTAGGGACGGGAGCCCGTGTGAAGATGTTCTGTCCATCGGGCGCTATTGACTCTTTGGTGGCGGATTGGAGGCTGAGAGGGATTGATATTGGTAACGTCCCTCGCGCACTTTTGTCAGGACCTCGGCCATGCTGTCCTCATCGATGGGTCCGTAGTATCGGCCCTCATCTTGAGGTTTGAACGATGCACGATCCAAGACGAAGGTGTTGAGTTTGTGGGTGGCCTCGGCCAGCAATTCAAATCCGGCTTGATAAACGCCTATGCGAATATCTTGATAGGTGGCGTCAGAGGCAAACGACAAAGGCTCGGTCATCAGCACGTCACCTTCGTCGATTTCCTCGGTCATGAGATGAACGGAATTACCCACCGGTTCGTCGTTGAAGATCGCCCACTCGACGCAACTGCATCCCCGATAGTGCGGTAGAAGGCCTGGATGGCAATTCAAAACACCAATGCGCGGGGCATTGAGGATTGGGTTCTTGAGAATTCGCGGCGTTCCTGCATTGACAAGAATGTCTAAATCTAGCTGCTCCAGCAAAGAAAGCGTGGCTGCTGAGTTGTGGTTGGCGACAAAGTATCCTGGAATCTTATGATGTTCGAAAGTGTGCAGTCCTATCGGCGGTAGACGGCCGCCGGTACGTTCTTCATGAAGATCCAAATCGACTTGTGAGATTATTTTTGAATCGAATATCAGGGCGTCAATTGTGACGCCGCGCTCCAGCATCGCCTGAATGACATAGCCTCCCATAGGAGCATCGACAGTCATCAACAGGCCAACGCGCAAGCGTCTCTGGGGTGTTTTAGGATGGCTCATGATTGAAGCTCAAGGGAACCAGCTGTTGGCGATTGCAGGGGTTTATGTGGACAGGTCTCACGCAATATGGCCGCAATAACGGAAAGAAAGCGTTCGCAGCTGTGAGAAATTTCTGCGGCTAAAATGGGATCGGAAACAGGCGCGGTGCACGTGGTTGCGAATGTGCGCACGGCACCCTCGATTCCGTCACGGCTATAGAATTTCTGGATGTTGCTCATGGCGTCAATGCGCGGGTTGACGGAGTGTTTCCGATTGGGTTGCAAGGCCGCCGTCGGGATCCCGGCCATCGCGGTCTCGATCAACGCAATGGAGCCGATGCCGAAAATCACATCGGCATGGGTTTGGAGTGCCGGTGTCGTCTGCGTTGAAACATCGACTTGCAAAGGTGGCGAGATATCCACGCTCTCGAGAAAGGTCCGCCAGTCGGCACTATTTTCCAAGGGATGAGGTTGGATCAAGAGATCAATCGCTAAACCGGACAAAGAGTGCAACAACAGTTTGACGACCTCGTATTGGGTGAAGCCGGGGTGCTGCTCTTCGGTGATGCCAAGCCCCACCGGCTCGGAAAAAAAGACCATCAGGGGACGGGCGTTCGAAGGAATTTTATTTCGGCTTTCACGAATATTTTTTATGACGCGCTCCAAGTGTGGCTGTCCAACCGTGTGGATGCGGGCAGTGCACCAAGCTTCTTTGGCGAGTTGGTCTCGAGTCCATTGGTCAGGCGCGCAAAGGTCGTCTGGTACGACCAACGCACCGGTTCCGGTGTGCGTGAATCGAGCCTGTAAATTCATCCGGGCGTCAATGCCCGCAGCTGTGGGGATCTCTTTGTCTTTGGCGGCTTGGCAAAAATCGATCTCAAGGTCCGCGCGATAACCGTCACCGACGGCGATGCTGGTTCCCGTAAGGACGAGGTCTGGTTGAAAGTCCTCAACGAAACTGAAGACAGATTCGCATGTTTCAAACGATGATGACACGGACCAACCTTCAGCACGCCATAATTGGGCGCTCGGTCCATGAGCGCACAGATGTACGTTCGCGTTTGTCCGCTGTAACTGCGTGATGATGGGGAGCAGCATATTTCCGCCACCGGGATCGTGCGCGGCAACCAAGATGCGGGGGGACTCGGTTCGGTTGGTCATCTGGGTGTTTTACGCTTGGGCGCGCGTGCTCATATCCAAGAGGGTGGTGCACAGGACTTGCGTTTGCAAAGCCGTTTCACCATCACACTTGATCGGCTCTGCGTGCAAAACGGCATTGCGGATATTATCCACGGCCGCGGCGAAAGCATTGTCTTGAGCGGTCGACGTGAATTGACCTTCGTCCAGGTTGCGATCGTTGGCGAACATCGGATCATCTTGGACGCGTCGGGTTCTGATGCGAAAGCCTGCGTCCTCAATAGCGATGACGCCCCGTTCGGTGACGATTGTGACCTCGAACATAAAATGAGCATGGGCCTCGATGCCCATCAAATGAACGATGGTTTGATCGGGTGTTTTGAGAACGGCATCGATCGTCGGATCGTTTGGGCCAAAGCCATCGCAGCTGCGTATCGCGCTTACCGGGCGTAAAGGACCGACCAATGCGGAGATCAAATCCAACATGTGACTGCCGCTGTTGAAAAGGCCCTTCATGTAGTGTGCCGAAATCGATAAAACGCGTCCCCATTCGCCATCACTCAATTCGCGTTTCAGCGTTTGCATCGATGAGTCCCAACGCCGGTGGTAGTTGACGGCCAAGGCGATGTTGCGATGGGCGTAAGCTGCGGTTAAGGCTTGAGCTTGGCCAAGATCGTCGGTCAGGGGTTTTTCGCAAAAGACCGCGCGTACATTTGTATCAAGCAATTTCGTTAGCGCTTCCGCATGAAATGGCGTTGGTGTGCAAATGCTGGCAACGTCGAAAACGATATTGCTTTCAATAAGTTCTTCAATGGATGAAAAGCCCTGGTTGACCTTCCACTGATCCATGAAGTGGGTACGGGTCTCGTCATTGCGTTCAACGCAGCCGATAAGACGATAGCCGGCGTGAGCGCTGTAAGCCGCGGCATGGGAAAAGGTCTTGTCGCCGCCGCCGATGCGGCCACAGCCTATGATAATCGCATTCAACACGTCAGAAGACATTGCGATGAACGTCTTTCACCAGGTTCAACAGTTCGGGGCGATTTCGCAATAGGGTGAGGATATCCCCCAAATCAAAAGCGGGGTTGTTGGGGTACAGGGCATCGAAAATGCTTTTGATCAACTCGAAATCGTTTTGGGTGTCGAGTGTGATGTGGATGTCAGGCGCAGACAGCTCCGGCGGTCCTTGTACACTGCGCAGACGATACAGGTCGGGGTGTTCCCAAATAAACGTGGTCACATGTTCATGGTGCGCCGGATCATCGGTTCTGCGCGCCACGTCAGCAAGGACGTCAGTGGCAAAGACCTCGATTTCCATGCCGATGGGATAGGTATAGGGATGAAAGTTGCAGACATGATCGACGTCGCCTTTGTTCCACTCCTGCACGCATTGCTCGACCAGCGCCGGATCGATCAGCGGGCAATCGCCAAGCGTTTCGACGATGACGTCCGCGCCATGGCTTTGGGCTGCACCCAGAACGCGTTGTAAGACATCGTCTTCACTGCCGCGATAGCAATCGATGCCGAGGCGCGATGCCAAATCAACCAGCGGTTCGTCGTCTGCATTGGTGGTCGTGGCGAGAATGATGCCGTCCAAGGATGGCACCTGTTTTAATCGTTCGACCATCAACTCCAGTACGGGCTTGTCCTGGATCGGCTTGAGGACTTTTCCCGGTAGACGCGATGATGTCATGCGCGCTTCGATGGTTGCGCATATTTTCGGCGACTTGCTCACTCGATCAGGTTCCAGGCCAGTGGCGTTCCATATGCGATGTCCTGCGATGCCCTACGACCAATGACATCCTTGAGGTGGGATGGAGCCAATCCCAGTGACGGACGGATCGAACGAACATTGCGTTCGGTCAGCTCTTCCCCGGCCTCGATGTTTTCGACGGCGTAGAGGGATCGGCGAAAAATCAAACTCGCTTGTTCGGATGGCTTAAGATCGTAGTTCACGTGACCTAGGGCCTGGAAGGCGATTGCGCAGCCCTCGGTGAGTGTCTTCAGTTCGTCTGGTTCAAGAGAGAACGCGGCGTCGGGACCGCCATCGGCACGCTTGAGCGTCAGGTGTTTTTCCACGACCACTGCGCCTAAGGCGATCGCGGCCAGCGGAACGGCAGAGCCGTGAGTGTGGTCGGACAAGCCGGTTAAAACATCATATCTCTTGGACATGTCGGGAATGGTTAGCAAATTGCAATCGTCCACCGGCGTGGGGTAACCGCTGGTGCAATGGAGCAAGATGAGGTCTTCGCATCCGACATTGCGGGCAACCTTTACGGCGGCTTCGATTTCATCGGCGTTGGCCATGCCTGTGGACATGATCAACGGCTTGCCGGTTTCGGCGCACTTTTCAATGAGGGGATGGTCGACGATTTCGAACGATGCGATTTTATATGCAGGGCATCCGAGCTGTTCCAGAAAGTCGACAGCGGTGTGGTCGAACGGGGAACTGAAAGTCGTAATGTCCAGTTCCTTGGCTTTGGCAAATAATGCTTCGTGCCATTCCCATGGAGTATGTGCCTCGTCGTAAAGATCGTGCAGCGTACGTCCATCCCATAAGCCACCGTGGATGGTGAATTCTGGGCCGTCATGTTTGATGGTGATGGTGTCGGCCGTATATGTCTGCAACTTGATGGCGTCCGCGCCTGCCGCTTTGGCTGCCTCCATGATGGAAAATGCATGATTGATATCGCCGAGATGATTGCCTGACATTTCGGCGATGACATATGGAGGATGCGCCGGTCCGATTTTGCGACCGTTGATGACAACAGTATCTTTCATTGTTCAGCCAAATCCAGATCTTGAAGTTGAGCCAAGTTGTCATGCACCTTATGCACTGCAGCGACGATCTGAGCTTTTTGTTCATCCGAATAGTCGTAAGCACAAATTTCGAACATGATGAGTTCGTGATTTTGCAATCGTTCTACAACAGGGCAGGAGACATTCTCATATGTGCGATCGGACAATGTGAATGGAAAGCCCGCGTTTCCGATGGCGTGGCGGTTCTGAAATACCGGCAGCTTATACAAGGGCGACAAGTATCCCGGCGAGACCCTGACACCTTCCGCAGCCAAGGCCTTGACAAAAGTCGCCCTGGAGATGCCCAGCACATCAGGATCCATGCGCAACGCCCAAACGTAATAGACGTGTCGACAGCCGTCCCGCACCTGGGGGACGGTCAAGCCGCTCAAGCCACCAATGCCGGCACTGAGATATTCGGCCAATTCGATCCGCGGAGTGATCAATTGATCGGTTTTCTTCAATTGCTCCACGCCGACAGCGGCACTCAATTCAGTCATGCGGTAGTTTTGACCGATGAGGTTGGTGATATCGGCCGTATTTGTGTCCCTGACGACATTTTCACCGTGATTGCGGATCATTTGCAGGCGTAGCGCCAGGTCGTCGTCATCGGTAGTGCATATTCCGCCTTCGCCGGTTTGGATGTGTTTGTGGCAATTGAGGCTAAACACACCGATGTGGCCGATGGTGCCGGTGTAACGGCCGTCTTCTGTGGCCGTGGGGGCTTGGGCATTGTCTTCAATGAGATGGATGCCATGTTGATCGGCAAGCTTGCGCAATTCGTGCATGCGGGCGGGATGACCAAACAGGTTGACGGCGATGATTGCGCGCGTTTTGTTGCTGATCAATCGTTCGACCTGGCTGGGATCGATACAAAAGTCATCGTCGCGAATATCGGCAAAAACCGGAACGCCGCCGTAAAACAAAGGCGCCATTGCGGTCGCCGACATCGTGTACGGCGGTACGATCACTTCGTCTCCCGGCGTGAGGCCGATTGCGCCCATGCAAGCGATCAAGCCGCTGGTATTGGAATTCACGGATACGGCGTGTTTGCAGCCGAAACGTTCGATCCAGGCTGTTTCCAGGGCTTTTATTTTTGGCCCGCCCCAGAACTCTTCGCTCCATGATCCGTAAAATCCAGACAGCAAACCGCTGTCGATCACGTCACACACGGCTTGACGTTCTTCGGCGCCGACCGTGATGAAGGGGGAAACCGAACCGGTAACGGTTGGGGAACCCCCAAGTATGGCAAGCTTGCTCATCGGACTAGTTGGACCTAATGGAAAAAACGGGTTCGATGATCTGATCGCCGAGTTGGGCTTCCAGGTCACCACGTTCAAGGGCATCGGCAACGTTGCCCAAAGCATAATCGTACGCGCCGAACACCCGAGCGATATCGCCTTCGGTGAACGCGGCGGTGACGTTGTTGCTGGCGTTCAAGAGTACGCCAGCCTTGAGCATCTCACGTATGAACAGCGTCTTGATGGCTTCTTTGCGGGTCGTTTCTGTGTCCTTGTAGGCCAGCACGGTCCAAGGGGCAGCCCCGATCAGAGAGATGACGTTGTCCAGCCCCAGGCGTTGGATGCTTGCCCGGGCATGATCCGCGATCAGGCCGCCGACTTCCCAAATACGGGGGATGACAGGTTCGGTTCTGATTTTTTTCAAGACCGCCAAGGATGCTGCAAGAGAGAGGGTTTCGCCGCCGAAGGTCGAAGAGAAAAAGACCTCTTCCATTTCCTTCATGATATCGGCGCGTCCGACCACGGCCGCGATAGGTAAGCCATTGCCGAGGGCTTTGCCGAAAGAGGAAAGGTCGGGGGTGACGCCGTAATATTCCTGCGCACCGCCTGCGGCCCAACGAAAGCCGGTGACGACTTCGTCGAAAACCAACAATGCGCCGTGGCGGTGAGCGAGATCACGCACGGCTTTCAAATAGCCATCCTGCGGCAGATTGGCCCCAGCCGGTTCGAGAATGATAGCCGCGAATTCGTTGGGGTACTGGCTCAACAGCGCGTCAAGAGCTTCGAGATTGTTAAAGGGGAAGCTGTGGGTCAATTCACATACGGCTTTGGGGATGCCTTTGTTGCGCGTAGTGACGCCGACATACCAATCTTGCCAGCCGTGGTACCCGCCGACGGCCACCCGGTCGCGACCGGTTTTGGCGCGTGCGATACGGATCGCCGCAGATGTCGCATCGGTGCCGTTTTTACCGAAGCGCACGGCTTCGGCACACGGGATCATATCGATCAATTCTTCTGCGAGCCGAACTTCGAGTTCGGTCGACAAGCTGAAGCTGACGCCCTGGTTTAGTTGATTGCGTACGGCTTGGTCGACATCGGCATCTCGATAGCCCAGCAGCACCGGCAACAGGCCGGAGACCAAGTCGACGTATTCGTTGCCATCCACGTCCCAAACGCGCGCGCCTTGCCCATGGGTCAAAAACATCGGCGCAGTTTTGCGCGGAAATTGCAGCCAAGATTTGCTGAAGGTTTGCGAGCCTAAGGGAATAACTTTCTTCGCCCGCTCCAGCATTGCATTGCTAACATCGAAACACCGTTCAATGTCGGGGGATTCGGCGGCGATGGATTTGGCCAACCCTGCATCGCGTTGCTGCCCGGCGTTTTTCGCACGGATCTCAGGCTCATTGTCGAGGATGCTCAAAATATCCACAAACGATGGGGTGTCGCAGGGAACACGTGCGGCGATTTCGCGCAGGAAATCGAGGTCTTGAGGTGTGTCGAGAGTCCAGCGTTCCGCGCTCAAACCAGGCAAAGAACAGATGAGCGTTTCCACGTGAAAGCGATTTCGTGTGTTGCGGATAAAGGTCGCGACGTGTTCGCGATCTGATGGACGAGTCGCCTCGCGGTCCGCAGTCTCCAATGCTTCGCGGGTCATGACTTCGCAATCCAGGCCATCTGGCCACGTCGGCGGATCGTTGTTGGTGGTGAAGTCGGCCGCCGTGCGCTGATGCAAAGCGAGGACCTGCCCGCAAACGTGGGGATCGATCAATGGGCAATCGGAGGTGATGCGCAGGATGTTGTCGGCGTTTTCAGCCCGGGCAGCCAAGGCGTAACGCTTGAGGACATCATTTTCGGGGCCACGATGGCAGGCGACGTCATTTTTCTGGCACCACTCGACAATCGGATCGTCGGAGTCCTGGTCGGTTGTTGCGATGACAACCTTGCTGACACCGGGGATTTTCCGGGCAGCGTCGATGCCCCAGGCGATAACCGGGCGGTTTCCCAGGTCCAAGAGGACTTTTCCGGGAAGACGGGTTGAGCCCAGGCGGGCTTGAATGATGACAACGTTATTGGCCATGAGACGATAATCCACCTAGTTGGCGAGCTGACAAAATCTGATTGAGAACATGGGCCGAATCCTCATTGGAACATTGCGGTACTTCGGTTCCATCGATGCAAGCGAGGAAAGCCTGCATCTCGGCAACGTAATCGTCGGAAAAGGTTCCGTCGTACGTCTGTTCCTCTACGGTTTCGCCGTTTGTATCCACAAAAATCAATTGGCGTTTGATGAGGTCTATTTCTATTCGGCCCTGAGTGCCGGAGACTTCGGTGACGCGCTTAGCGGGGCGGGTCACGTAATCGACGTGGACGGAGCTTTGTGCGCCAGTGTCATGGACCAAAATCACATCGGCGATATCTTCGCTAGGAATCTCGAGTGTGCCACTGTGGCCCGGCACGGACGCGCGCACTTGGGAGGGCCCAAGCAAGGCGTACAGCACGTCGAATTCGTGGATGTTGTCCAAAAGCGTGCCGCCGCTGGTGGGGTCCGCTGCGTATCCTTGGGTGTAATCTTGATGCGGTCGCCAACCGGGAAGGTATCCGGAACATAGCGCCCGCGCCCACAGCGGATCACCGAGCTTTCCCGTATCGATCAGCTCTTTTGCGCGTCGCACGCACGGGTGAAAGCGCAAAAAGAAGCCATGAAAGATCACCAGACCTTTGTCATCGGCTTGGGCAAAGACATCCGCCAATCCGTCGGTCGTATGCGCAAGGGGTTTTTCGACGAAGGCATGCAGCCCAAGCTCGACGACGTGGCGCAAATCGGCCAAATGGTGCTGGCTCGGCGAACAAATCAGGACGGCGCTGGCCCCAGAAAGAGCTTCTTCCCGAGACGCATAGGCCTTCCCGCCAAGGTCGTTCATGAGGTCGCGTCTGGTTTGATCTGGATCGAAACCACGCACCTCGATGCCGGCAGAAATGAGATTTCGAGCGTGTCGAAGACCAATTGAGCCCAAGCCCAGGACCGTTATGAGCACGGTTTCGCAATTCCTATGTTACGGATGAAGATAGCGTGAGTATAAAACATGTCGCCGCTGAGACAGGCTGAAGTTGGTGTGTTCAAAACGGGATTCGTATATTCGGTATTGAGAACATTAAGCGCTTCAAAGCGATGGTATGCGTAAACCGATTTTTCCAGATACTATAGTCAAATTGACCCAATGACTATGGCAATAAGGGTGACTTATGAAAGCAGAATGTGATCTCTCCGGCTCGGACTTGATCTTGCGCACGATATCCATTGAGGACTGCAACGCTACATATGTCGATTGGTTGAACAATCCCGAAATTACGGGGTTTCTGGTCGGGGTGCGAAACCACGTTCATGATTTGGACGGTGTTCGCCGTTTCGTTCAAAGTGTGCTTGAAAGCGAAAATGCCATCCTGTTCGCCATTGTCGATCGGCAGAGCAATCGTCACATTGGCAATATTAAGATCGGACCGATCGATTGGAGCAACGAATCTTCTCACGTCAGCTTGTTTATCGGTGAAAGAGAATTCTGGGGTAAGGGATATGCGAGCCAAGCGATTTCCCTAGTTGTTTCGTATGGTTTTACCAAGCTGGGACTGAACCGGCTCGAGGCAGGCGTGGTCGATGGAAACAGCGCAAGCTTGAAGGCATTTTTGCGAAACGGCTTTCGGGAAGAAGGCTTGATGCGGCGTGCGTTCAAGTGGCGGGACGACTATCAAGACAATCGCTGGCTCGCGCTGTTGCGCGACGAATGGGAAAATCTATCTGCCCCGCGTGGCGCTTGAAACTTATTTCTGTTCGACCAAAAACTCTCCGAGAACGAGGTAGGGAAGACCGCTCGCCACAAAAGCGCGAATAGCGTCATCGGCGCTTCCGACGATGGGTTCTTCATGCATGTTGAAGCTGGTGTTGATGACACTGGAATAACCGGTCAGCTCTTTGTAATGGCTGAGAATATCGTGGAATTCAGGGTAGAGTTCGCGGCTTACCAACTGTGGTCGCGCGGTGCCATCCACGTGAACAGCAGCGGGAGCTTCCTTACGCATGCGTTCGGTGCAGTCAAAAGTCATGGTCATGTAATTGGCGGGCCCACGGCCCGGCGCCAAGTTGAGATAAAGCTCTTCAGCGTCCTCGACCAAGCTTGCGGGGGCAAAGGGCATGAATTCGGACCTGTGCAGGCGCTCGTTCAACCAGTCATTGGCTGATGGGTCATTGGCTTTATATAAAATGCTGCGATTGCCCAAAGACCGGGGGCCGTATTCCATCGCCCCGCTGCACCGTGCCACGACATTGTCGTCGGCAAGCAATTGCGCCACCGTTGCAGCCATGTTGTCCGGCTTGGAATACGGCAACTGACTATTCTCCAGCGCTTTCCGGGCGTCATCCGGTTCAATCGTCATGCCCAACAGCATGGATTTGGCAGGTATGGGTGACTGTTTGGTTTGCTCTACGTGCGCTAGCCATGCTGTGCCCACGGCCAAACCGCCGTCCCCCATGCACGGGAACACGTAGACATCCGAAATGTTCTTCAGTGCGCCAATGCGTTGATTGAGTTTGACGTTGGCGAAGATGCCGCCTGCCAAGGCGAGTTTGACCGGCTCATCGCTGAGGCTATCGATCAACTCGCACACCACCTCTTCCAAGCGGATTTGTGCGGCAGCGGAAATGTCTTCGCGGGGGTAGTCCTTGACGAACTCGACCAAGGGCGGGCTGTCGTAGGTTGGGGCGAAGAGGCCGTTTTCCACATGACCAATGAATTGAGAGCGGGCCGTGTCGACGCCAACCATGTCGCGAATGCGTGAATAGGAATTGGGCTTTTGGCAATAAGCGGCCAAGCCGAGAACCTTGCCTTCGTGTCGGTGGGGAATAAACCCCAGGGATTTGGTGATGCTGCCGTAGAAGTAGCCCAGGGAGTCGATCGTTGGCGTGTGACCAATTCGTTCCATGCGGCCGTTGGCGCATTTCCACAGGGTCGCAGATGCATCTTCGCCCCAGCCGTCGGCCGTGAGCGTCAAACACTCTTCCCATCCCGATCCGTAATAAGCGCTCGCCGCATGGGCCTCATGATGGGGGAATTCTATGACAGGGCGACCGTACTTTTTCAGTTCCTCAAGAATTTTCGGCGTGCGGGTGTTGCAAACGAAACGTTCATGTTCCAGGCGCTGTTGAATTTGTTGAGTCTGGATGGCGCGCACATCATCGGGCAGGTCCGCAGCATCAATGCGTTTCTGCGCGGCTTCAAATGGGCCCGTGTCCGGTTCATCAGCAGCGCCATGGACGGCAAAGAAATCTATGTCATCAATGGACAGGCCGCCAATTTCCAAGACTTTGGAGATGGCCAACTTGGGGATCCCTTTGCATAACTTCTCGCGGTTCAGGCGCTCTTCCCCGATGGCCGCGATCAATTTCCCGTCACACAGAAGTGCCGCTGTTGCATCAGCTGTAAAGGCGATGCCAATGATATTCAAAGACATGGGCTTTTATTGATCCGTTTCATAGAAAACCTAAGGATAACCACGCTATTGGGCGAAACCGCTCAGGATGGTCTGAATTGTGCGCGCAGTACCGGTTCCATCGCACAACCCAGCGGCTTTGTCCACCATGTGCAGATACAGAGGCTCATCGGACATCAATCGCCGGACGGCTTCGGCAATGTCGCCAGGGGTGACGTCGCCGTGCCAACCCAAATTGATCGAAGCGCCAGCCTCGGCCACTTCTTCGGCGATGCGCGCTTGATTGTCCGCCAGCACAACCGTGACGGAAGGCAGGCCTAGGCTGCACCGTTCCAACGAAGTCACACCCGATGCGCCAATTGAGATATCTGCGGCCGACATCAATTGCGCCATGTCACCCCCGTCGGCGTGGATGGTCATGCGGATGTGATTCGGTAGTGAGAGAGAGCGAACCTTATCGATATTCGGAGCCCTTTTGGACAGTACGACATCGACTTCGATATCCGCCGTCAATTGGGCTAGTCCCCGAAGCGCGGTAGAGGTCAGGTCATCGGCATCCATCATGCCCATGCTGATGAGAATCTTCCGTTTGTCCCTTGGGGTCGTGTGATACGTGATAGCTGTTTGTCGGTTTTCGGCGAACTCTGGTCGTAGCAGCGCGTAATTAGCCCCAGTCATCACCCGGCAGGCGGATGGAACTTTGCCGATATATTCTTGCGGCGCGCGGCCAATGGTTTGATCCAGCAGAAAGTCGGCTTCGTAAGACCGGTTCGCCATGTCGTCGATCACCAAGATACGTTGCGCCCATCCCTTGCAACGCCGGTGATGCTCGCCGTTCCATTCGTAGTGATCTATGACGGCCAAGTGGCAGCCGTTTTGAAATGGAGCCATGAAGGCGTCGGGTGTTTTATCAACTTCGACGTAAGTCATGTCGCTTTGGGCGAGTTGCGGCACGATGTCTAGGGTTTGCGGGGACACGGCAAACCGTATATTCCAGCCTTCCTGCTTGAGCGCATGGGCCAGCGTTAAGCAGCGGATAACATGGCCGCCACCGAGACGGGGACCCGCGTCGCAACGAAAAATGGCCGTGAGAGTTTCACTTTTTGTCATGTCCGTTAGACGGGGCTAAAGCCGCATATCGATGTTTTTCGAGGCCAGATATCGTTTGACCTTGACCAGATTGTTATCGGAGAAAACCAACATGGTGCCGGCGCAAACGGCATCTGCGTCCGCGCGCAAGGCTTCTTCCAGATGGTCCAGCGTTCCGGCCCCACCATCCAAGATAATGGGGACGTCCACCAGGGGGCGGGCCTGTTTCAACAGGCTGATATCCATCCCGCTACGGGTGCCTTCCCGTCCCACCGACATCAGGCGGACTTCGCCTGCACCACGGGCCACGCCCTCGACAAGCCAATCTTTCCAGTCGCGATCTTTCACGGGAGCGTGTTCGCAAAAGTCGTAGAGGCTCCAGGTGTCACCGTCTTGCATAACATCGATGCCGAGCACGATCGCCTGACGGCCGAACGTTTCAGCAAGCTCGGAAATCAGTTCAGGATTGCGCAAGGCAGTTGTCGTTACGCATATTTTATCGGCGCCTCTGGCAAAACACTGCTGGGCGATGTCGAGTGATGAAATCCCTCCGCCGATGGTGAGGGGCATGAAACATTCCTGCGATACCTTTTCGATGGTCTCGAGGTCAGGGCCCCGACCTTCTCGCGAGGCTTCGATGTCGAGGATTATAAGCTCGTCTGCGCCTTGGGCGTTGTGGGCTTTTGCGGTGGTGTCCGCGCGTCCCGCATCCTGCCAATCCGCAAAACGCACGCCTTTTGCCAAACGGCCTTTTTGGAGCAGCAGGCTGGGGATGAGCCGCTTTTTGACGGTGCTTTGCGCCAAGGGCGCCGAGGTTGAAGTGGGAAAGTTCATCATGGGGCCCAAGACAGAAAGGCGGAAATCAAATGGTCGCCGTTCAATTGGCTTTTTTCAGGATGAAATTGCACAGCGAAAACCGTCTCGGTTTGAATGGCTGCGACCAAAGGAACCCCATGGGACGTGATGCCGGCGACAACGTCGTCGTTTGGTGTGCGCAATGTGAACGAATGATTGAAGTAGAACGTTGCATCGCGGCGTATACGCTGAAACATGAAGGCGGCGTGTTCCGTGGGCGTCACCACGTTCCAGCCGGTATGGGGGATATGAGGGCCTGCGCCGGGGATGCTGTGAAGGTCCACGACATCGCCTTCGATCCACCCCAAGCCTTCATGCTCACCATATTCGTGCAAGGTCGTGGCCAGAAGTTGCATGCCCAAGCAGATGCCGAGCATAGGACGCCCCTTGCCCCGTACCGTTTCGGTCAAGGCTGCGGCAAGGCCAGTGGCGCGAAGGTGCGCGAGGGCTTTTCCAGCGGCGCCGACACCCGGCAAAATAATGCGGTCGGCCTTCAGGACATCTTCCGGGGTGTGCGCGACATCTGCCTCATAACCCGCCATGTAAACGGCGTTTTGGACGGATGCGATGTTGCCCGCACCGTAGTCAACAATCGAAATGTTCATTATGGTTTCGATTTACCGTCTTTTTTTCGATCGCCGGTGATGCGGGTCCACTTGTCGAAGTCCGAAGGGGGCTTTTCGGCACGATTGCGTTGACGTGTCTCTTCGTCCGGGAATTCATGTGGCGGCACGAGGTGCGGCCGCACGAGCTCGAAATACTCTTCCTCTGTGATGCCAAGATAATGCAAAAAAAGGTCGAGAGCGAAGGGGCGCTTGCCGTCGTATTTTTCCGTAAGCTCCACGGCTTCGTCGCGCGTCATCCGTCCATTTCGAATATCGATCGACGTCAAATGCGCGGTGCGCCCGAAACCACGTTTAAGATGCTTGGTGTAATCACGCAGTCCCTGCATATAGCACTCAATTTTTTCGTACTCATACCCAGGCGGAACGCCTTCGACTTCGTCGCCTTCCCAGCCCAACTCATCCTCAATGATTTTCACCTGCTTTTTGACATCCCAAGGAATGTACGAACCAAGACAGATCGAACGGATGTTGCGCGAGCGAATTTCGCGTGCTGGCGGGAAGGTGTAAGGCTTTAAATCGCGTTCGGTAATGGGGTAGTCAGACACTTTGTCATTCAACATGCCGAGCATGTCTTCGGCATTGATGCCGAGATTGACGAGGGTGTTGAAGCGCCGCTCATCGACTTCCTCATCTTCGCCATATTCATAAAACGAGGTGTATTCAGACGAAGGTTCTCCCCAAATCACCAGGGGGATGTTCTGCCATACGGAAACCCACATGGGATATGCGAAAATACCGGTATGACAGTGCCAGCAGAAGTCCCCGCGACGCTTGAGGGATTCATACATCAACTTGCGAACGACTTGCCAGTTTGGCGTGAAGGTTTGGCAATCGACGCCAAGCGTGCGCAAAGTGCGCAGGTTGTTCTCAATCAGTTTCGGACGCATGAACGAATGGTCAAAGCGTACGACCAGCGGCTTGAGTTTCTTGACGCGCACCAAATACCACAGTTGAAACGTTGAGTCTTTGCCGCCAGAGAACGGCACGATGCAGTCGTAATCGTACTTGCCGCGAACGGACTCGATGATTTCGTCCAGTTCACGCCCTTTCGCGTCCCAGTCGACTTTGGTGTTTTTATATTCGATTTGACTGCATACCGAGCATTGACCACTGTCATCATATTCAAGAGTTTCAGCGGTTTCCGGCATGACGCATTTTGTGCACGTGCGCATTTCGTATTTCCTGGTGGGTCTATTGAGAGGCTTGCTCGGTCAGCTTTTCGATTTCGTCTATGAGTGTCGGCATTTGTACGCCAAGGGCCTTTTCAATTCGCTCGACATTTAGGCGGAGGTCCGCGGGGCGGGGCGCGCGGTCAGAATTGTCGAGGCCGCTGGCCGCCCGGGTGTTGGCGGTATCGAAACCGAAAAGGCGGGCAATTGCGATACAGAAGTCTTTTTTCGATAACCCGCAACGGCTGCCCAGATTGTATGTCCCGTGGATTTCTTTGCGAATGCTCTGTGCGACATAGTCGCTTAGCGTTTGCATGTGCAAAGGGGAAAAGTACATATCGGCGAACAGCATCAGAGGTTCTTGACGTTTGAGTTTGGCGAAAAAGAAATCACTGAGACTCATACGTCCGGGAGTTCGCGATGGGCCAAACATATTGGTCCGAAAAACAAGGTTGCGCCCGTTGGACATCACGGCCTGTTCACCGGCAAGTTTTGACGAACCATACACATTGACCGGGGCAGGTTGATCGGTTTCTGAATTGTCTTTATGCCGTCCCGAGTACACTTGGTCGGTGGAGATATATACCAGTCGCGCCTTATGTTCTGACGATAATGCGGCCAATGTTTCGCAGGCGACATGGTTGAGGCGTTTTGCTTCTTCAGGTTCCGCCTCACATCGGTCAACGTCGGTCAACGCCGCAGTATGTATGACAATGTTGGGGCGTAAGTTTTGAAACAGCTGCTGAACGGCCAAAGTGTCGGTCAGGTCGCACGAAACATCACCACCGCTACGCGACGTGGTAACGACCCTGCCCATGCTTTGCATGGTTTCGGCAAGATATGGTGCGAGAAGGCCTGTGGCGCCAGTGATGAGTATCGTGTTCACAACGAGAGTTTTGACGTTTCAGTTTTTGTTAATCGAGTAAGGATGCAAAATCTTCAACGCTGAGCCATTCAGTGTTGTTGTCACTCGAGTACGAAAAGTCTTCCGCAACGGGAATTTCGTTTTCATAACATTCAACTTCGCTGTCAAACATGATCGTTGGCTTAATGATAAAGCGGTCGGTCAGCATCACGGTGTTGCGGGCGTCATCTTCGGTGATCATGATTTCGTGAAGTTTTTCACCGGGGCGAATGCCGATGACGCGTTGTTCCAGGTTGGGGGCCATCGCGGTTGCGATATCGACCACTTTCATGCTGGGGATTTTGGGGATGAACAGCTCGCGGCCCTTCATCATCGCCATGCTGGAGATAACAAAGTTTATGCCTTGTTCCAGTGTAATCCAAAAACGCGTCATTCTTGGGTCGGTAATGGGCAGGTGATCGGCGCCTTCGTCGATCAGTTTTTGGAAGAAGGGAATCACACTGCCGCGTGAGCCAAAGACGTTGCCGTAGCGCACGACGGAGAATTTAGTCATGCCGGCGCTTAAGTGGTTTGCGGCAACAAAAATTTTGTCGGAAGCAAGTTTGCTCGCGCCGTACAAGTTTAGCGGACTTGCTGCTTTATCAGTCGACAATGCGACGACCTTGTCTACGCCACACCGGATCGCCGCTTTGACAAGGTTTTCGGCACCAATGACGTTGGTATGGATGCACTCAAAGGGATTGTATTCGGCGGCGGGGACGTGTTTCAACGCTGCGGCGTGGATAACAATATCAACGTCGCGCATCGCCATTTCGAGGCGGTCGAGGTCTCGAATATCGCCAATAAAGAAACGCAAGATGTTGGTGTCGTACTGGCTGAACTCTTGCGCCATTTCATATTGCTTGAGTTCATCACGCGAATAAATGATGAGCTTGTTGGGTTTATACTTTTTGAGCACAGCGTGACTGAACGCTTTGCCAAATGAGCCTGTGCCCCCTGTAACCAGTATGTTCTTACCATTCAAATCGGGCTGCGGCGTTTCAAAATTGTGCATGATGGTGTGCATCTAACTCTCGTGATTTGTGTCTATTTCAAAAGAATATGCGCTCAAGGAGTAACGCAAATGAACCGCACTGTACATTGTGTGGGCACGCTACAGCCATGATATGCCTGCACGGGGAGTGCGGCATTGCGCGTGACGAAACGTGCGTAAGCGACAGGGGCGATGTGCAGGCCAAGCAAGGTTCCAGGCAAGCTACCGCAGGCCGGGTGAAAGCGCCTGAAGGCGCTTTCCAGCTGCAATTGCGCCAGTGTTCATGCTGCGAACGGTCAAGTCAAGGGGTATGTTTGTGTGCTCAAAAACAAGCTAAATATTAAATTAAATCAATGTCTTGGGTCGGGCTTGCAGGGGGTGAGTGTGGATGCCTTGGCATGTCGAGCACAAGAAACGTTTTTCATGGGTCGGCGATAAACGACGATGAGATTTTGACCCGCGTATTTTGGCCTAAGATGTTGAGTAGAATGTGGATTCTATTGTTCGCGCTATAACTGTCGAAAATGCCTTCCATGTCGCTAAACGGGCCTTCTGTAATGCGAACCTTGTCACCTTTGGCTAAAGGTTTTTCGGGCAACATGTCGATGTAGCCTTCGGAATTCGTGCGAGCGCGAATGTATTCAATGACCGAATCGGGGATCGGTGTCGGACGGTCGCCCTCGCTTACGATATGGCTTATGCCAATGGTAGACGCCAATTTGCGCCATTGATGACACTCGATATCAAATTGAATAAAAATATATCGGGGGAAAAGAGGGGTGGCGACGGTTTCCGTTTTGCGGGCATGCCGACGCTTTTTGAGATACTGCGGCAAAAAAACCGTAAAATTTTGCGCATTGATGTTTATTTGGGCTTTGTGCTCGGAGTTGGGCTTGGTGTACGCGACATACCAGCGCAGCATGTCAAAGATCTCTTTTGTTTTTGCTGATACACATAAACTCGGGGGCCAAGATGGGCTTTTGGGGGAAGCGTGCCACTAAGTCATCGTACGTGCCTTGAGCGTTGGTCAAGTTGGTGATGACAATGGTATCAAAACTGTCCTGTTCCGGCAGATCCGCCAAAACAGGCACGTTGTGGTAAAGATCTTGTGTGCAATCCGGATCAATGACGCATTGAAGGTGAACGTCGTGATTGTTTGCGCAAAGCAGTGCGATTTCCGTCAGATCGCTGATTGAATGCAATGCGACGCGATGCCAGCCATTTTCGACGCAGAGCATAAAGATATCTTCGCATTGAGATCGCGCGCGTCGGTAAAAATTAAAGGATGTTGTTAAGTACTGCGCTGTAAGGCGGCTTTTCTCTGAAAAGCCTTCGGCAGTGAGATAGTAGGCATATCTATTGCGAGGAATTTGCTGAGCTTTGATCAAGCCCTTACGAATACACCGCTTAAGATAAGCGTTGGTCAGGCCAAGAGCGATACCGAGCTCATTCGCCAAATTGCGTTGCGTAACCTCATGATTTTCATGCACGGAAGATAGAACGTTAAGGGTGATTTCATCTTCGTGTTTCATTGGGGCATCTGACATGGCTTGTCGAATTTCACCTTTGATAGTGATTGCAATCAATTGCAAAATTGCACCGTTCACACCCTGAACGTTATGCCGAGCATATAGCTTTCGAACATATGGCGTCAAGTCGCCGGTGTGGTATGGGGCAGACCTTTATGACGCCGGAAAGAATGCGGAAGACAAATAGAACTGAGACCTTGTGCGCAATAAAAACGAAGGGATTTTCAGGGGGGGATTAGCGCAAGCCGGTGGCGGCCTTTAAAGCCTCAACAACCCTCACAACATCTTCATCCTGTAGATCGGGGTAAAGGGGAATGGATAGGCATTGCGCGTAATACGCATCAGCCCCCGGAAAATCTTTCACGCCATACCGTTCTTGATAGTAGGGCTGGTGATGAACCGGTAGATAATGTACCTGAGTTCCAACCCCCATGTCAGACATCCTATGCATAACGGTGGAACGACTGACGCCGATTTTTTCGAAGTCAATTAAGACCACGTAAAGATGCCAGGCCGGGGTGCCATTGTTCATATGTGTGAGTGGCCTGACCGCCGGATTCAGGGGGGCGATAAGTTCATCGTATAGTGATGTAAGTTGCTGGCGGCGCTGGACAAATCTAAATAGCTTTTTCAATTGGCTGCGCCCCAATGCGCAGTTGATGTCGCTAATTCTCAAGTTGTAGCCCAGTTCGTGCATTTCGTAATACCAGGGGTTGGGCGCGCCGGAAGCGTCCAGTCCCAGGTGGGGGTTTTTGAACTCATTGGCGTCTTTCGTTACGCCATGGATGCGCATGCTTTTAAGACGCTTATAGAGTTCTTCGTCATTGGTGGTGACCATGCCGCCTTCGCCGGTGGTGATGGTCTTTACAGGATGCAGCGAGAATACCGACATCTCGCTCATCGCACACGATCCAGTCGGGGTGATGGCGCCCATGGCGTCGAATATGTTCGCGCCAAGTGCGTGGCAGGCGTCTTCGATGACGGCGATACCATGTTGCTGCGCGAGTTTACGGATTGCCGGCATGTCCACGCATTGCCCAGCTAGGTGAACCGGAATCACGGCCTTGACGTTGTCCACACCGTCCAGGGCCGCGCGAAAGGTATCTGCAGTCATAAGGCCCGTGGTCGGATCGACATCGCAAAACACAACGTCTGCGTTGACATAAAGGGCGGCATTCGCTGTGGCCAGAAAAGTCATCGTCGGGACGATGACTTTGTCACCTGAGCCCAGATTTAGAGCCATGGTCGCCAAATGCAAACCAGCTGTGCCGCTGGAGCAGGCAACGGCGTACTTGGCGCCAGTGGCATGTGCGAACTCTTGTTCAAAGCGTTGAACCTCGGGGCCCGTGGTCAGCCAGTTGGAGTTCAAGGCATCGACGACGGCCTGAACGTCCGCTTGGTCAATGGATTGGCGGCCATATGAGAGGGGCGCTAATGAGGCGGCGTCGTTAACAGGCGCGGGCCCAAGCGTGGATGGAACAGGCTTATGGGTTTTGCCATGAGTGCCAGTCATAATATGGTCGAGCCTTCTTGCTCTCATCCCTCATGTAGGTGGAGGGGATTTTGAAAAAAAATCAAAACGATCATTTCTCGATCGTGACTGATACGTTACGTGAATAGTGTTAGAACGTCAAGCTGAGGCGGTGGTTTGTCGGGGGGCGTTTAGAGCAGAAAAAATGGGTAAATGATTGAGATTGTCTACGTCCGTGGGATATAGAATGTTGTCCGAATTAAAGGGTTGTGAGGCACGATGAATACTAAAGTGATCGTCACTGGCGGCGCCGGATATGTCGGCTCTCATGCGTGTAAGGCGCTGGCGGCGGCGGGCTACACCCCGGTCAGTTTCGATAATCTCAGCAACGGCCACGATTGGGCGGCCAAATGGGGGCCGTTGGTGGTGGGCGACGTGCTCGACCCGGCGGCACTGGACGCCGTGATCGCGGCGCACAAACCCGCTGCGGTGATGCACTTCGCGGCTTTGATCGAGGTGGGTGAATCCGTCAAGCGGCCTGAGGATTTCTACCGCACCAACGTCACCGGTACCCTCAATCTGTTGGAAGCGATGAGCCGCGCAGGCGTTCGCGACATAGTTTTTTCCAGCACCTGTGCGGTGCACGGCGATGTCGGCGACGCGTTGATCACAGAAACTTCGCCGATCGCACCGATCAGCCCCTATGCCAAGACCAAAGCGGTGGTGGAGGGAATGTTGGCGGATTTCGCCGCCGCCCACGGGTTGAACGCGACGGCGCTGCGCTATTTCAACGCATCTGGCGCTGACCCCGACGGCGAACTCGGCGAAGCCCATGACCCGGAAAGCCATCTGATCCCCATCGCCTGCCAGGCTGCTTTGGGGCAGCGAGCGGGGATGTTCATTTACGGCGACGATTACGCCACTCCTGATGGCACCTGTGTGCGCGATTATATTCACGTATCGGACCTAGCGACCGCGCACGTCAAGGCTTTGGATCGGTTGCTCGCCGGACAAGCGGGGCTCGAAGCGTTTTGTCTCGGCGGGGGCGTGGGGACCAGCGTGCGCCAAGTTCTCGATTCCGTGAAACGCGTTTCAGGCGCTGATTTCGATGTCCAAATACAACCCCGCCGTCCCGGTGATGCGCCGATGTTGGTGGCGAATGTAGGCAAGGCGCAGTCGGTTCTGAATTGGACCCCTGAGCGCAGCGATCTCGATGTCATCGTCGAAACGGCCTGGAATTGGCACAAAAGCCAGGCAAAAGCCTGAGCACACGCTTGTGAGCCAAGCCGGAGTTCGTTAAAAGGAGGCAAGGTTTCGCAAGGCTTACGGGTTTGCGGCCAATTTGTTTTTTATTTTGATCTGGGGATCGTTCATGAAAGTCGTCATTCTCGCCGGGGGATTTGGGACCCGTATAGCTGAAGAATCCGACCTGCGGCCCAAGCCAATGGTTGAAGTTGGCGGTATGCCGGTCTTGTGGCACATCATGAAGATGTATGCCTCTCACGGTTTGACGGATTTCATCATCTGTCTGGGCTATAAGGGCTACATGATCAAGGAGTACTTCGCCAACTATGTCCTGCACCGTTCCGATGTGACGTTGGATTTGGCGAAGAACGAAATCACCTATCACGCCACAGATGCCGAAGACTGGCGCGTGACGTTGGTTGATACCGGCCCCAACAGTATGACCGGTGGCCGGGTTAAGCGTGTTGCGCGCTATCTCGATGCCGACCAGCCGTTCTGCATGACCTACGGAGACGGCTTGTCGGACGTGGACATCACCGAGTTGCTGGCCTTTCACAAAAAACAAGGCCGCGACGCCACTGTGACGGTGGTGCGCCCGTCGGGGCGTTTTGGCGCAACACGCCTGGATGGCGATCAAGTTACAGCCTTCGTCGAAAAGCCGGCCGGTGAAGGCGACTTCATCAACGGTGGCTTTTTCGTTTTGGAGCCCGGTGTCCTGGACCGCATAGTCGGCGACGACACCATATGGGAGCGCGAACCGCTGGAAGGTCTCGCCAAAGACGGCCAACTTAGTGCATTCCATCATGAGGGCTTTTGGCAGCCGATGGACACGTTGCGCGAAAAACGCATGCTCGATGATTTGTGGACCAGTGGCCGAGCGCCCTGGAAAACCTGGGACTGAAGCATGACATCTGTTGAGGGCGGTGCCGAGGAAGCCTGGGCGCGGACGACGACCATCATCGTCACCCACCATTCCGGCGCCGTCATTGGGCCGTGTCTTGACAGCGTAGCGCGCGCTACGCGCATCATTGTGATCGACAATGAAAGCGCCGACGATACCCTCGATATCGTACGCCAGCGCATGCCCAGGGCCGAAATCATCGAAAACCCGGTTGGCGTCGGATACGGGAATGCAGCCAACCAAGGGCTGGCCCTGGTGCAAACCGAATTCGCGCTGCTGATGAATCCGGACGCCGAATTTGTCGACGAAGCGCTTGCAAGCTTGGTGGCCGAAGCCGACGTCAATGCCGATGCAGGCCTGTTGTCGCCGCTTTTGGTCGGCACCGACGGCGATTTCGACAGAGCGTGGAACGGGCCGCTGTTTCAGCGCGATTTAATGCCCGGCAACCGTAAATCCGAGCCCAAACCGGAAGGCAGCTTTTGTACCTGGGTGGTATCGGGTGCGGTGAACTTGGTGCGCATGTCTGCGCTCAAGTCGGTGGGCTTTTTTGACGACGCCATTTTTCTTTATCATGAAGACGACGACATCTGTTTGCGTTTGATGGCAGCAGGTTTCAAGGTCTTGGTCGTGCCCGATGCTGTGGCGCATCACATCGGTGGCGGATCCATCGGCAGCGGCCGGGATCGCCTTTGGGAAAAATTCTACAACTTGTCGTGGTCTCGGTTATATTTCGAGGCCAAGCACCACAGTCCCGCCGCCGCGCGGGTGCTGGGCTGGCGGCAAGTGCTAAGGTTTGGGCTCAAGGCCCTGTTGCTATTTCGGCCTCAAAAGG
The DNA here is from genome assembly GCF_036568125.1 of Magnetovibrio sp. Classification (NCBI taxonomy): domain Bacteria; kingdom Pseudomonadati; phylum Pseudomonadota; class Alphaproteobacteria; order Rhodospirillales; family Magnetovibrionaceae; genus Magnetovibrio; species Magnetovibrio sp. The sequence continues at coordinate 72,293 of NZ_DATCTF010000011.1, read as the reverse complement.
CGTACCGCGATGCGGCGCGTTTTTGTGGGGCTCTGGCCTACATGCGGGGCAGGCCCGCATCGAAAACCACCACCCGTGCGCGACCGGAAGGAACCGTTTGATGAGTATCCATATCACCCCGGAGTTTTGGCGCGGCAAGCGGGTGTTTTTGACGGGGCACACGGGTTTCAAGGGCACCTGGATGGCGCTGTGGCTGGAAAGTCTGGGCGCTCAGGTTTGGTGTTATGGGCTGGCGCCGGAAACGGATCCAAGCCTGTTCGATTTGTTGTCGCCGTGGTCGGGGCTCAGATCCACCATCGGCGACGTACGCGACGGTGCAGCGGTTCGTGCCGCGGTGGCTGAGGCTGATCCGGAAATCGTCATCCACATGGCGGCCCAAGCCTTGGTGCGGCGGTCGTACCGCGAACCGGTGGACACGGTGGCGTCAAACGTCATGGGCACAATCAATTTGTTGGAGGCCCTGCGGGATGCAAACCATTTGCGTGCGGCGTTGATCATCACCAGCGACAAGGTCTATCAAAATACCGATGACGGCGAAGCGTTCGCCGAAGACGCGCCGTTAGGCGGGGACGATCCCTATTCGGCGTCTAAGGCGTGCCAGGAGATCGTCACCCAGTCGTGGGCGAAAAGCTATTTTTACGATCGCGACGCGGTGATCGCCACGGCGCGTGCGGGCAACGTCATCGGCGGCGGTGATTTTTCCGAAGACCGGCTGATTCCCGACATTTATCGTGCCTTGGCCGGCGGCGAGAAACTGACCTTGCGCAGTCCCGATGCGACCCGGCCGTGGCAGCACGTATTGGATTTAAACGCGGGCTATCTGATGTACATCGAACGCTTGATGAGCCAACCCGACGCGACCCCGCGCGCCATCAACTTCGGTCCGCCACCGGGCCCCAGTGCCACGGTCGGCGCGATCACGGATAAGATGATGGCGGCTTTGGGCCAAGATATGGATCCCGATGTTCAGCCGTCGAAGCTGAAGGAAAAGACCTTGCTGTCGGTGGACGCGACCTTGGCGCGCGAAGTGTTGGGCTGGTCGGCGCGTTTGGATGTGGACGACGCGGTGCGTCTCACCGCCGATTGGTATGGGGCATTTTTGAACGGTGCGGATGCGCGTGAGTTGACCGCTCGTCAATTGAAAGAGTACGGAGCCGAACTATGACCACCCCCCTTTGCACGTGCCGGTTCTGCGGTTCCGACATCACCTTGAGCTTGGTCGACTTGGGCCATCAACCGCCATCGAACAGTTATCTGCCGAGCGCCGAAGCGGAGGAAAAAGCCTTCCCGCTGCACGCCGTGGTGTGTGAGGACTGTCATCTGGTGCAGTTGGCCGACGACGTGCCGGCTGACCAGATCTTCACCGCCGATTACGCCTATTTTTCATCGTATTCCGCGAGCTGGGTGGCACACGCGAAGGCCTATGCCGACGCCATGATCGATCGCTTCGGGCTGGGAGCCGGCAGCAAGGTGGTCGAGATCGCCAGCAACGACGGCTATTTGTTGCAACACTTCGTGAACGCAGGCGTTCAGGTTTTGGGGGTCGATCCGGCGGCGGGCTGCGCCGAAGCGGCGCGAGCAAAGGGCGTGCAAACCGAAGTTGCGTTCTTCAACGCCGAAACCGCGACGCGTCTCAAATCGGCCGGTCACGGCGCGGACCTGATGGCGGCGAACAATGTTCTTGCCCATGTCCCCGACATCCGCAGTTTCGTCGAAGGCTTTGCGATTTTGCTCAACGACGACGGTGTGATGACGGTTGAGTTCCCGCACCTTTTGAACCTGCTCAATCTGGTGCAGTTCGACACCATCTATCACGAACACTATTCGTATTTGTCGCTGTTGGCGGTGGAGCGGATCTTCGGTGAGTGTGGGCTGAAGGTTTTTGACGTCGAAGAACTGACCACCCACGGCGGTTCACTCAGAGTGTACGCGTGCAAATCAAACAGCGCCGCGCACGCCGAACAGCCGGGCGTGGAATTCGTGCGCGTTAAGGAACGCGTTGCCGGTCTGAACGCGCGGGCAACCTACGAAGGCTTCGAGGCCAAATGCGAAGGCGTGCGCGAAGGGCTGTTGGCGTTTCTCGATGCGGCGGCATTGGACGGCAAAACTGTGGCAGCTTACGGTGCGGCGGCCAAAGGCAACACGTTGCTAAATTACGCCAATGTCGATACGGCCCTCATCGAGTTCGTGTGCGACGGTAACCCCGCCAAACAAGGCAAGTACCTGCCTGGCAGTCGGATCCCGATCCTTGCCCCCGATCACATCGACTCTGCTCAACCCGATTACGTGTTGATCTTACCGTGGAATATCCGCGCCGAAGTTTCAGCCCAACTCAGCCATATTCAAGCTTGGGGCGGAAAGTTCGTCGTCGCCGTACCGGAAATCGAGGTGTGGTGATGAAATTAACTCCGCTGGAAATTGAAGGCGCGGCGCTTATCGAGATCGAGCCCATTCATGACGAGCGGGGTTTTTTTGCGCGCAGTTTTTGCCGCCAAGCATTCGCGGATGCCGGACTGACGCTGAATATCGTGCAGAGTAATCTGTCGTACAACGCCCAAAAAGGCACGTTGCGCGGGATGCATTACCAGGCTCAACCGAACCCAGACCCGAAGCTGGTCAGTTGCATCCAGGGTGCTATCTTCGACGTGGTGGTGGACATCCGCGAAGGCTCAAAGACATTTTGCCAGTGGTTCGGCATTGAGCTTACGGCCGACAATCACAAGGCTTTGTTCGTCCCACCCGGCTGTGCGCACGGTTTCATCACGCTCTGCGATGACGCCTTGGTGCAGTACCAAATGGGCGAGACCTTCGTTCCCGGTTTGGCGCGCGGCGTGCGTTGGAATGATCCGGCGTTTGGCGTTGAGTGGCCACTGCCCCCCAGCATAATCTCGGATCGCGACGCAACTTTTCCCGACTTTAGAGATGACACATGACACGCGTATTGGTCACTGGTGCGACGGGCTTGATCGGCAAACACGCGATCGCGGCATTGGTGGCGCGAGGGCTTGAGGTTCACGGTGTGGCGCGCGCCCGGCCGGCATCGTCACCGCCGGGTGTGATTTGGCACAATTGCGATCTGTTGACGCCGGGAGCCGTGGAACGTTTGGCCGAAGAGGTGAAGGCGACACACTTGCTGCATTTGGCATGGGTGACGGAGCACGGGCAATTTTGGAACGCACCGCAAAATCACGATTGGCAATTGGCGTCCCAGCGTTTGGTTGAAGCATTTCGCAGCCAAGGCGGCACCCGTGTGGTGATGGCAGGATCGTGCGCCGAATACGATTGGACCCGGTTGGGCGATGGTGTGTGCCGAGAAAACGAAACACCGCTTAAGCCCCACACCTTATATGGGCAGAGCAAGCTGGAATTTTCGCGTTGGCTGGCGGCGTATGCGGCAGAGACGGGATTAAGCCAGGCCTGGGGGCGGGTGTTCTTGCTTTACGGTGTCGGCGAAAACGAAAACCGTCTGGTCCCGTCGATCGTCTTGGCGCTGAACGCCGGGCGCGAGGCGAAATGTTCGTCGGGGGTTCAGGTGCGCGATTTCATGTCTGCGCGCGACGTTGGTTGGGGGTTCAGTGCTTTGTTGATGAGCGACGTCGAAGGCGCGGTCAACGTCGCCACCGGCGAGCCGCACACCATCGCCGAGGTCGCCACGACGCTGGGTGAGTTTTCCGGCCACCCAGAACTGGTGCGCCTGGGGGCGTTTGCAGACCGCCCGGACGACCCGCCGGTGCTGGTGGCGGATGCGACCCGCTTGCGCGATGAGGTCGGTTTTAGCCCAGCAATGGGCTTTCGCAATGCGCTCAAACAAGCGTACGATCAAATCCGAAACGGAGCGGATTGATGTCGAAGCTGATGCGAAAACTCAAACGACTGTTCGGCGGCAAACGCAGCCGCGACATCTTGCCCGATTACGTTTCCATCGGCCGGGGCACTTACGGCTTGGACCGCAACGCCTTTCAGGGGCTGTCGCCGGACGCGCCGATTTCCATCGGCAATTTTTGTTCGTTCGGTTTCGGCGTGGTGATTTTTTCCAAGGCCGATCACCCTCTTGATTTGCCATCGACATATCCTCTGCGCACCATGCTCCTGCATCCCGGACACGGCGATCAGGACGCGGTGAGCAAAGGTGGCGTCACCATCGGCCACGATGTGTGGGTCGGCGCACGGGCGATGATCTTGAGCGGCGTGACCATCGGCAACGGTGCGGTGATCGGCGCGGGTGCGGTGGTCGCCAAGGATGTCGAGCCTTATGCCATTGTGGTTGGCAATCCGGCCAAGGTGGTGAGAAAGCGTTTCAGCGCCCCGCAGATCGCCGCATTGGAAAAGACCCAGTGGTGGAACTGGCCCGACGACAAGATTCGCGCCTTTGAAAGCCGGTTTTACGGCGATATCGAGTCCTTCATCAAAGCCGCAGAGGCCTCATGAGCCATCATTTCATCCGCGTGTTCGCCGTTGTTGCTTGCCTTGTTGGCATGCCGGTTTTGGCGGTTCAGGCTGGTGAAGATCATTTTACGCTCGCCCTGCCCGTCGATTGTCAGCCGGGTGCGACGTGCTGGGTCGTGAATTATGTCGATCTCAAACCCGGCCCGGGGACGTTAGATTACAATTGTGGCGACGCCACCTACGACGCCCCCCCCGGTGACCAGCACAAAGGCACCGATTTCGCGGTTCGCGACATGGCCGCAGTGCGCAAGGGGGTGGCGGTGTTCGCCGCCGCATCCGGACAGGTCATCGGCAAGCGCGACGGGATGGCAGACATCAGTTTCGAAGGCGTCAAAGACGCCTCCGTCGCCAATCAAGAGTGCGGCAACGGTCTGCGAATCCGCCACGATAACGGCCTCATCACCCAATACTGTCACATGCGTCAAAACAGCGTGATGGCCAATACCGGCGATCGTGTGGAACGCGGACAGCAATTGGGCATGGTGGGTTTGTCCGGCCAGACCGTGTTTCCCCATCTGCATTTTCAGGTCGAGCGGGGGGCTGAAATCGTCGATCCCTTTGCCGGTCTGGATCGCACCCAAACTTGCGGTATTGGAGAAAACACGCTGTGGGATGCGCAAACTCTGGCGAAATTGCCCTACCAACCGACCGCGATCTATAACGTCGGATTTGCGCCGGGAAAACCGGATCTGAAGGCCATCCGCGACGGGCAATATCAAGATCAGGCGTTCGATGCGTCGTCGTCGGCCATGGTTGTGTGGGCGGAATTTTTCAGGATCCGCGCCGGTGATGAAATCGTCATCACGATTACCGATCCAGAGGGGCACCAAATCCACAATCAGCGCATTCCACTCAAGGCCAACAAGGCCCGCTATTTCGCGTTCAGCGGCTTGCGCTTGAAAACGCCGAGGTGGCAGTCGGGAACGTACCGAGGATATGTTTCGCTGATCCGCAACAATGAAACCATCACGGTTTCTCGTGAAACTGATGTGCGATGAAAAAACGCCATCTCATCGCCTGATGTGTCAGGCAAAACAAAACCCCAAGGTTTCCCTTGGGGTTTCGATGGTGGGCACGACTGGGATTGAACCAGTGACCCCTCCCGTGTGAAGGGAGTGCTCTCCCGCTGAGCTACGCGCCCGATGGTGTCGGTTCCGGCGGTATAAGGCCCTATGTTTCCCCTGTCAAGGTGGGTTTCGGGCCTTTGGCTGTGCGGGTGGTTTAAGCGAGGTTCGCCAGCGCCGCTTCCAGGTCCGCGAAACGGTCGATTACGGCTTCCGCGCCCAGTTCCGCCACCGGGATCTTGGTGTAGCCGTGGCTCAACAAGACCACGGGAAGGCCCGCTGCGTGCGAAGCTTGCACATCGTTGCCGTTGTCGCCGACCATGGCCGCCCGGGCGGGCTCGACGCCCATTTTATCCAGCGCGGCCAACAAGTGACGCGGATCTGGCTTTTTGATGCCGGGCAGGGTGTCGCCGCCGATGACCACGTCAAAATAGTGCGCCAAACCCAGTTTGGAAAGAATTTCCATGGTCGCGCCATAGGGTTTGTTGGTGCAGATCGACAGCTTGATGCCGGTCGCCTTGAGCTTTTCCAGGATGTCCACGGCACCGTCGAAGGCCACCGTCAGTTCGGCGGAGCGGGGCTCATAATCCTTGATGAACGCCGCGACGTGTTTTTGAAACTCGTCTTCGGGCGGGATGTCGCCGGTGGCTTCGAAACAGCGCTCCACCAGCTTGGGCACCCCGTCGCCAATCATCATCTGCACTTCTTCAACGCTGACCTCGCGCCGCCCCAAGGGGACCAGCATGCGGTTGCCGGCGGCTTGCAAATCGGGGGCGCTGTCGATGAGGGTCCCGTCGAGGTCGAAGATCAGGGCGCTGATGGCCCCCAATTTTTGTTCATTCATAATGAAATAATCCGTAGTAATCTTTGACTTGGCGGGGAGGCCCAGCATGTGGCACCTTGCGCCCCATACAATATGATCGAAAACTTCCCCGGATATGTAGGTGGGTCGCCACGAATGTCAAATAAGAAAACTGCCGCCATCGTTCTCGCCGCCGGTCTCGGCACGCGCATGAAGTCCGAACTGCCCAAGGTTATGCATCCGGTGGCCGGGCATCCGATGGTCAATCATCTGTTGGACACCCTGGCGAAACTGAGCCTGGAAAAGATCGTGGTGGTGGTGGGCCCGGATATGCCGGAACTGGAAGCCGCCGTGGCCCCGCACGCCACCGCCGTGCAATACGAACGTCTGGGTACCGGCGATGCGGTCAAGGCGGGCATGGACGCGCTGGATTCGTTTAAGGGCAACGTCTTGGTTCTTTACGGTGATACGCCGCTGATTTCCGAGCAAACGCTCAACGCCATGCTCGAAGCCCGCCAGCCCATCGAGGGCCGTTTCGCCCCCACCGTGGTGGTGTTGGGCTTCATGCCCGGCGAGCCGGGGGCTTATGGCCGCCTGATCGTGGATGAAGAAGACGGCGACCTGCTGGCCATCGTCGAAGCCAACGACGCCACGCCCGAACAGCTTGATATTCCGTTGTGCAATTCCGGGGTGATGTGTTTCGACGGCGAGTTTTTGCCGTCTCTGCTGTCGCGACTGAACAACGACAATGCTAAAGGCGAATATTACCTGACCGATTGCGTTGCCCTGGCGCGCGAAGACGGTTTCAATTGCGCCGTGGTCGAGGGTGAGGAAGAAGAACTGATCGGCGTGAATTCCCGCATCGAACTGGCCTTGGTCGAAACCATCGCCCAGGACCGCTTGCGCGAAAAAGCCATGAAGGGCGGCGCGAGCCTGGTCGATCCGTCGACGGTCTATTTTTCTTATGACACCCGCATCGGCAAAGAAGTGTTGATCGAGCCTAATGTGTTTTTCGGCCCCGGCGTGACGGTCGGCAACAATGTGCACATCAAAGCCTTTTGCCATTTCGAAGGCGCGCACATCGAAGCGGGAGCGATCATCGGGCCGTTCGCGCGCTTGCGTCCCGGCACCACCTTGGGCGAAGGCGCGCGGGTCGGTAATTTCGTCGAAATCAAAAACGCTGCCGTGGATGCGGGCGGCAAGGTCAACCACCTGACTTACATCGGCGATGCGCACATTGGCGCGGGGGCCAACATCGGGGCGGGTACCATCACCTGCAATTACGACGGCTTTTTGAAATCGAAAACCATCATCGGTGCGGGGGCGTTCATCGGCTCCAACACCGCGCTGGTCGCGCCGGTCAACGTCGGCGCGGGCGCCATCGTTGGCGCGGGCTCGACCATCACCCGCGATGTCGGCGAAAACGATATCGTCACCACCCGCGCTGAACAAAAGAACGCTCGCGGCGCGGCGCAACGTTATCGCGAGCGCAAGCAATCCCAAAAAGACCAACAGAAGAAAGACTGACCCCGGCACATGTGCGGCATCATCGGCATCATCGGCAAGAACGTAGCGACCTCGCAGATTTTTGAAGGCTTGAGACGTCTGGAATATCGCGGCTACGATTCCGCCGGTATCGCGACGTTGGTGGACGGCGGCATCGACCGCCGCCGCGCCGAGGGCAAGCTCAAGAACCTGGAAGAGGTTTTGCAAGCGCGACCGTTGAGCGGCGCGGTCGGCATCGGTCACACCCGTTGGGCCACCCATGGCATCCCCAATGAAGCCAATGCCCACCCCCACATTACCGACCGGGTCGCGATGGTGCACAACGGCATCATCGAAAACTTTCAGGAATTAAAAGAAGAGCTAACCGCCAAAGGCCATGTGTTCGCATCCGACACCGACACCGAAGCGGTGGTGCATCTGATCACCGCGTATCTGGAAGAAGGACTGAGCCCGAAAGACGCGACCGCCAAGGCGCTGAAACGTCTGCACGGAGCGTTCGCGTTGGCGATCATTTTCGCCGGCGAGCACGACCTGATGATCGGCGCGCGGCGCGGCAGTCCGCTGGCCATCGGCGTGGGCGAGGGCGAGATGTATCTGGGCTCCGACGCCATCGCGCTTTCTCATCTGACCAACAAGGTGATGTACATCGAAGACGGTGACTGGGCGGTGCTTGGCAAGGATGGGGCGGAGATCTTCAACGCCGCCGATGAACCGGTCGAACGCGCGGTGCGCATCAGCGATCTTTCCAACGCCTCGGTCGGCAAGGGCGGTTATCGCCATTTCATGCTCAAGGAAATCTACGAGCAGCCCCAGGTCATCGGCGACACGCTGTCGGGCTTTATCAACCCGGCCGATCGCACCATCACCATGCCGGAATTGCCGTTCGACCTGGCGGGCGTCACGCGCCTGACGATGATCGCGTGCGGAACCTCTTATTATGCATGCCAGACGGCGCGCTATTGGATCGAAAAGTTGGCGCGCATTCCGGTCGAGGTCGATGTCGCATCCGAATTCCGTTACCGCGATGCGCCCTTGGCCGAGGGCGGCGCGGCGCTGTTCGTGTCGCAATCGGGCGAAACGGCGGACACCTTGGCCGCATTGCGCCATGCGCGCGATAAGGGGCAGCATATTCTGTCCATCGTCAACGTGCCCGACAGCACCATCAGCCGCGAAAGCGACGGCACGCTGCTGACGTACGCGGGGCCGGAAGTCGGCGTGGCTTCGACCAAGGCCTTCACAACCCAGTTGGTGGTGTTGGCGTGCCTTGCCATCGCCATGGGCCGCGCCAAGAAAACCATCGAGCACGACTGCGAAGCGCGTTTGATGGAAGCCTTGATCGAGGTTCCGGCCATTGCCGCCGATGTGTTGAACCATGACGAGCGGCTCAAGGAACTGGCCGCCGAAGTGGCCGAAGCCCGCGACGTCCTGTATCTGGGACGCGGCAGCATGTATCCCATCGCCATGGAAGGCGCGTTGAAGCTCAAAGAGATCAGTTACATCCACGCCGAAGGCTACGCGGCGGGCGAAATGAAACACGGCCCCATTGCCTTGATCGACGAAAACGTCCCGGTGATCGTGATCGCACCGACCGATGAATTGTTCGAAAAAACCGCCTCGAACATGCAGGAGGTGATCGCGCGCGGTGGGCGGGTGATTTTCCTGTCCGACGGGCCGGGGGCGGAAAAACTCGGCAAGCTTGCCGCCGCGACCATCGCGTTGCCGCAAGTCGATCCGTTCGTCGCGCCGATCCTCTACGCCATCCCGGTGCAGCTGTTGGCGTATCACACCGCATGCATCAAAGGCACCGACGTGGATCAACCGCGCAATCTCGCCAAATCGGTAACGGTTGAATAACCCATCACCGCTAAGCTGATGGGATGAGCAGCTTCGTTTACGTTCTCGGCAGCAACGGCATCGGTGGTCCGCGTACCTATGTGGGGTGGACCACCGATCTGGATGCGCGGCTGCAAACCCACAATGCTGGCAAAGGCGCCAAGTCCACACGCGGCCGCACGTGGTCCTTGTTGTACGCCGAACGCTATGTCAATCGCGGCGAAGCGATGAGCCGCGAATGGCATCTGAAGCGCGATCGAAAACTGCGGAAAACGCTGCTGGATGGGTTGAGCTGAAAAAAAAGACGCGCTGGCGAACCAGCGCGTCGAAAGTTTGCAAGGGGGACAAGGGGGGGGATCTGAGGCCAGATTCCGAACCTTGTCGCTGGAACTCACTGGAGCTCCGATCCTTAAAGCGTAGGGGTTACAGTTGCTGTAAGGTCAAGCAAGCTGTTGAAAACCATAGAAACCTGGAATGGTTCTTATTTGTTGAGACCTGCTTGGCGCGCCTGAGCCTGGAGGCTCCAGCGGCTTTTGATGTAGCTCAACACCGCCCAAATCTCGTGATCCGACAAGTTGGCGCCGAACCCTGGCATGGCGCTTTTGAAGTTCGGTGGCGCGACCCCGGCCCCGCCCAGTTTGGTGTACTTGAACAACAACTGATCGTCATGGTGCCAGGTGTGACCGCTGTCGTCGTGGGGCGGTGCGGGCAGGGTGCCATCGGCTTTGGTTTCGCGCCAGTTGGGCTGGCCCTTGAGGTCCGCGCCGTGGCATTCGGCGCAATTTTCGGCGTAGAGCTTTTCACCCAGCGCCACCGCTTCGGAATTGCCCGCGTCGGCACGGTCCAGGTTGTCGCCGCACGCGCTCAACGCAACGGCGGTGGTGATCGCGATCAAGGGCAAGCGTAAGACGTTCATGGTTTTCTTCTTTCCTGCGGTATCTTTAAGCGACACGAATAATGGATGTCATGCCGCCCTGAACATGGGCCAGCACGTGACAGTGAAACAGCCAATCGCCGGGATTGTCGGCGACCAACGCGATTTCTGCGGTGCCGCGTCCGTTGAGCAAGACCGTATCGGCCCATGGTGTGTGGGGGACGGGTGCGCCGTCTTGAGACAGAATGCGGAATGCATGCCCATGCAGATGCATGGGGTGGGGAAACACGGTGTCGTTTTTGACCGTGATGATGTGGCTTTTACCCAAGGTGAAATTCAGCATCGGGGGCATCGCGGTGGTGTGCGCGGCGACCCCGTTGAGCGCCCAGATGCGCATGTCTTGAACCAGTTCGTCGATGGGCAGATATTTTCCTTTGTAGATTGCGCCCTGCATCGCGCCCATGGCCCCGCCGCTGATGGTGATGTCGTGATGTTCGGCGTTGTTGAGGTCCGGTTCCGCCAAGGGATTGGGCGCAAGCGTCGGCACCGCCCCGGGGGCGTTTTCGCGCACCGGTGCGCCTGGGTCATAGACGATGTTTTGCAGGAGCGACGCATCGTCTTGGTAGGCGGCGTCGATGATGCGGTGGCTGGACCCGGCCTCGCCCGTACAGTCCAAGATGACATCGGCGCGCTGGCCGGGGGCGAGCAGGACCATATCGTACTGCGGCGTATGCGGTGTCACCGGTTGGCCGTCGATGGCGATCACGTGGACATCGTGATTTTCGAAATTGAGGCCGAAAATGCGGGCGTTGGCGACATTGATCAAACGCAGGCGGATGCGTTCGTTCTTGCGCACCTGTAAAGGTTCGGGTATGCGCCCGTTGACGGTCACAACATTGCCTGAGCGACCGCCGTGGCTGATGTCCATGGCGCGTTGAAAATCGTTGCGAATGGCGCCATCGCGATCCAGACGCCAGTCGTCGAGCACCCACACCTCATCGCGGTCGACTTCGGGAGGATTGGGTTCTTCGACGATCAGTGCGCCATGCAGACCGCGTCCGACTTGTTCGGAACTGTTGACATGGGGGTGGTACCAATAGGTTCCCGCATCCGGGGCGATGAAATCGTAGAGGAACGTTTCGCCCGGTTGAACCGGCGCTTGGGTGACGTCCGGCACGCCGTCCATGGCGTGGGGAAGACGCAGGCCGTGCCAGTGCACGGTGGTCGGTTGGTCCAGGTCGTTTTGCAGCAGGACGCGCAGACGTTCGCCTTGCTTGATGCGCAAGACGGGCCCTGGATTTTGTGCCGAATACGCCCACGTTGGCGTCGCAGGCCAATCGCTGGGAAGAATTTGCGAAGTGTGCGGCGCGGCGCGCAAGATGCTGTGCGGTGCGGCGCGCGAGAGGCGCGGGGCCACTGTAGAAAGCGCGAACGCTCCGCCGCTGAGCAGCAGTTGGCGACGGGACAATAAAAATGCGTTCAAATGAGGTTCCATTTCGCGAGCCTAAACGTTCCACAAGCTAGAACCTCAAGCCACATTCGAGCATGGCCGTGTGAAATACAAATTAATACGCTTTGATAGTGGAAAAGGTCGCGCGTGCGTGGTTAACAGGCGCTCTCTGCGGGGCTATACTGCGGCGCACATTCAGTCGGCACCACAACCTCCCCGGAGATTCCCATGGACTTGAAAGACACCGCCCTGTTCCGCCAACAAGCCTACATCAACGGCGTTTGGGTCGATGCGGACAACACCGCGACTTTTGCCGTGACCAATCCTGCCAACGGCGATGTGTTGGGTACCGTGCCCGAAATGGGCCGGGCGGAAACCGCGCGCGCTATTGCCGCCGCCGATGCCGCGCTGCCCGCGTGGCGTGCCAAGACGGCCAAGGAACGTGCGGGACTGCTCAAAAAGTGGTTCGATCTGGTGATGGAAAACCAAGAAGATTTGGCCCGCCTGATGACCGCCGAGCAAGGCAAGCCGTTAACCGAGGCGATGGGCGAAATCGTTTACGGGGCTTCTTTTATCGAGTGGTTCGCCGAAGAGGCCAAGCGCCTGTACGGTGAAACCGTGCCGACCAACGCCCCCAACCGCCGCATTCAGGTGATCAAGCAGCCGATCGGTGTGGTGGCGTCGATTACGCCGTGGAACTTCCCCAACGCCATGATCACGCGCAAGTGTGCCCCGGCGATGGCGGCGGGCTGCACCGTGGTCGCCAAACCCGCCGAAGACACGCCCTATTCGGCGCTGGCCTTGGCGGTGCTGGCGGAACGCGCGGGCATTCCCAAAGGCGTGTTCAACGTGGTTACCGGTATTCCCCAAGAGATCGGCGCAGAGATCACTTCTAACCCGACCGTTCGCAAGGTGTCGTTCACCGGCTCCACCGCGGTGGGCAAACTGTTGATGAAGCAGTGCGCCGACACGGTCAAAAAAGTCTCGTTGGAATTGGGCGGCAATGCGCCGTTCATCGTGTTCGACGATGCCGACCTGGACGCGGCGGTGGCCGGGGTGATGGCGTCGAAATATCGTAACGCCGGGCAAACCTGCGTCTGCGCCAACCGCATTTACGTACAAGACGGCGTTTATGACGCGTTTGCGCAAAAGATGGCTGTCGCGGTGGGCGAGTTGAAAGTCGGTTCCGGCTTTGACGACGGTATTTCCCAAGGCCCGCTGATCAACGCCGCCGCGATTGAAAAGGTCGAAAAGCTGGTCGCCGATGCGGTGGCCAAAGGCGCCAAGGTGGTGGTCGGAGGTGCGCGCCATGAACTGGGCGGCACCTTCTACACCCCGACCATCTTGACCGACGTGACCGGCGACATGGCCTGTGCGCGCGAAGAAATTTTCGGCCCGGTGGCGCCGCTGTACCGCTTTAGCGATGAAGCCGATGTCATCGCCAAGGCCAACGACACCCAATACGGCCTGGCGGCGTATTTCTATGCTCGTGATGTCGGGCGCGTCTACCGAGTCGCCGAAGAACTGGAATACGGCATCGTCGGCATCAACGAAGGCATCATCTCGACCGAAGTCGCGCCGTTCGGCGGGGTCAAGGAATCCGGTCTGGGGCGTGAAGGCGGCAAGTACGGCATCGAAGAATTCGTCGAGGTCAAATACCTGTGCATCGGCGGCATTTAAAGATCGCCGCACGGGACTATATAAAGATACCGAACGCTCAATCCCCGAACAGTTGAGAACAACGACATGTCCAAATTCGATTACGATCTGATCACCATCGGCGCCGGTTCCGGCGGGGTGCGCGCGTCGCGCATGGCGGCGCGCACCGGCGCGAAAGTCGCGGTGGTGGAAGAAAGCCGCGTCGGCGGCACCTGCGTGATGCGCGGGTGCGTGCCCAAAAAGTTGCTGGTGTACGCATCGTCGTTCGCTCACAGCTTCGGCGACGCACGTGGGTTCGGTTGGGACGTGGCGGAACCGTCGTTCGATTGGGGCGAGCTGATTGCCAATAAAAACGCCGAGCTCAATCGCTTGGAAGGCATCTATGGGCGCATCCTGCGCGAAAACAATGTCGATCTGCTGGACGGGCGCGGCGTGGTCACCGGCCCCAATTCTGTCGAGGTGGGCGGCAAGAGCTATACGGCGAAACGCATCCTCATCGCCACCGGCGGCTGGCCGCACTTGCCGGACGTGCCGGGGATCGAGCACGCCATCACGTCCAACGAGGCGTTGGATCTGGACGAATTGCCCAAGCGCATCGTCATCGTCGGCGGCGGCTACATCGCGGTCGAGTTCGCGGGTCTGTTCAATGCGCTCGGCGCGGACGTCACCATCATCATTCGCGCGGGCAATATCCTGCGCGGTTTCGACGAAGACATCCGTGAAGCCTTGGCCGCCGAAATGGAAAAGCAAGGCATCACCATCCACCGCGAATGCGTGGTACGCTCGATCGAACCCGAAGGGGATGGATATTCCGTGCGTCTGCACGGCACCGAAATCATCGACTGCGATAAGGTCTTTTACGCCACCGGGCGCACCCCCAACACCAAGGGCCTGGGCCTTGAAGAAGTGGGCGTGACGCTCACCGACAAGGGCGCGGTGGTGGTGGATGAATATTTCCAGACCTCGGTGCCGTCGATCTTTGCGCTCGGCGACGTGATCTCGCGCATCGAACTGACGCCGGTAGCGATCAACGAAGGCATGGCTTTTGTCGCCACCCAGTTCGAAGGCCGCCCGACGCCGATGGATTACGAAAACGTGCCCGCCGCCGTGTTCAGCCAGCCGCCGGTCGGCACCGTTGGACTGACGGAGGTTGAAGCCCGCGAGCGCGGAGACGTGGACATCTACATGTCGCGCTTTCGCCCCATGAAACACACCCTGTCGGGGCGCGAATCCCATGCCATGATGAAGTTGATCGTGGACCGCGCCAGCCAGCGCGTGGTGGGGTGTCACATGGTCGGCGACGACGCCCCGGAAATCGTGCAGGGTTTTGCCGTGGCGCTGAAATGCGGCGCCACCAAGGCCCAGTTCGACGCCACGGTGGGCATTCACCCCACGGCGGCGGAAGAATTCGTCACCATGCGCGAAAAACTGCCCGATCACGATGAAGATCAGTAGGCAGTTGCATCCCGTCGTTGATATTTATAAGAGATTTTATGTTGTGGTGTGCTACCATTTAGCGCATGGCGTTACCCTATGATCAAATCGAACATTTATTGCCCCCAGGCATGCCGGAAACCGAGCTGTCGCCATCGGAGGCCTTGAGCCGTGAAGAGCTCTTAAGTCGCGAAGAACCCGTGCTTGAACGGAGCTTTTTGTGGTTCATGCGGGTGCGTAACGATTTGCGCAAGTTGCTTCAAGAGGTGAGCTTCCGGTTTCCCATTCCCTTGCCGTTGACACAAGGCTATCTGGGGCTTGGCATCGGGTTCGTGCCGGTCGGGCCGGAGGGGCGAGAGCGGTGGGACCTGCGTCCGGAGGTTCGCGAACTGGGGTGGGACTTCGCTATTGCCTTCTATTACGACAGGTTGGGGGTGGACGATGACTTGCCACCCATCGATCTGTCAGGAATTTCTGATTTTCCGCTCAAGCTCTACCCGATTTCCGTCCGCCGTGAGTTGCACGTTCTGCCCTCGCCTCTCAACGCTTCCAGTGCGAGCTGGGCGGTGTCGCGGTCCACAAGCCGTGTCGGCATCTTGACGGCCAAACACGCCATCATCGGACAAACGCGCGGTGCGAGCATTCCGTTGAAGCAGGCCGGATACGGGACACTTGAGGACTTTTGCGCCGGCAGCGTCGACGCGGCGTTCATTTCGGTACCAGACGCCATGCCCTCGTCCGCCAGGCCTCTCGTGGTGAACCCCAATCCTGTCACCGGGGACGTGGTTGAGTTGCGGGGCGATGTTTCCGGGCGTGTACAAACGCGCGTCGCCAACGCCATGTATTTTGCCGACAACCTGAACCCATATAACAGTTGGCGGGTCTATCTTGACGACCATGGACAGCCCGGCGACAGCGGGGGGCTTGTTCGCGATACGTCCGATGGGCGAGGTGTCGGCATCTACACTTCGAGCTTTGCGACAAATGGCGGCCAGTTGGGGGAGTGTCAATATCTGCCTCAGGCGCAAGCACTGCTTGATCTCGATTTATTCAGATAACGAAGGAATGGATATCATGGCTAAGAAAAAGGCGGGTAAGGTCGAAGACCAATTGATCACGATTATATCCAGGGATATGCACCTGCCCGGTATGGAGACCCAGGCGGAGGTTGCGACCATACCCGGCGCGCAGGGTGCGAATTTGCATGCCTTTGGTTTTTCCAGCGGATCAAAGTCGTCGAAAGCGAAATTCGATGATGTCTTAGCAAGCTGGCAGGAAACCCGCGAACGGGTGGCGAAATTGGCTAAGGACATGACCTCGGGCTCTTTCGGCAAATTGGAGCTCAGCGAGCTTGAATTCAATCTCGGGATTTCGGCCGAGGGCACGATCGGCATCGCCTCGACGACGGCGGAAGCCAGCATTGTCTTGAAATTCACCAAGCAAAAGAGCTGACAGGCGACCTGTACGGGACCTCTTGCCGACACGGACACTATGGGCCGCTCGTTTGGCGCAAAAATTCGTTTTTTGTACGTTTGCCCTGGAAAATGAGCGCGATTCAGCGTATCACCCTGCGTTCAAGCCTTAGGACCTCCCCGGTTTAAACAAGGCACGAGTAGTAGGCTGAACGATAAAGAGGATCATCGCCCATGTCCGAACAATGGACGCCCGCGAGCTGGAGAAGCAAAAAAGCCATCCAAATGCCGAATTACCCCGATCAGGAGGCTTTGGCAAAGGTCGAAGAGCGCATTCGCAACTTCCCGCCGCTGGTGTTTGCAGGCGAAGCACGCAGTTTGAAAGCCAAGCTGGCGGACGTCTCCGCCGGCAAGGCCTTTTTGCTGCAAGGCGGCGACTGCGCGGAAAGCTTCGCCGAATTTCACCCCGACAACATTCGTGATACCTTCCGCGTTCTGTTGCAGATGGCGATCGTGCTCACCTTCGGCGCGGCTTGTCCCGTAGTCAAGGTCGGCCGCATGGCCGGTCAGTTCGCCAAGCCGCGTTCGGCCGACACCGAAACCATCGGCGGCGTCGAATTGCCGGCGTACCGTGGCGACATGGTCAACGGTATGGACTTCACGTCGGAAGCGCGAATCCCCGATCCCGAACGCTTGGTTCAAGCGTTCAACCAGTCGGCGGCGACGCTGAATTTGCTGCGCGCGTTCGCCTCGGGCGGCTTTGCCGATTTGCACAAGGTGCAACGCTGGAACTTGAGCTTCGTTGAAAACAGCCCGTTGGGTGAGCGCTATCGCGACATGTCGGTGCGCATTCAAGAAGCGCTGGAATTCATGGCGGCATGCGGGATGACGGCGGAAACCACCAAGCAAATCCGCGAAACGTCGTTCTTCACTTCGCACGAAGCGTTGCTGCTGAACTACGAACAAGCCATGACGCGCGTCGATTCCCTGTCGGGCGACTGGTACGATACCTCGGCGCACATGCTGTGGATCGGCGAGCGCACCCGTCAATTGGACGGCGCGCATGTCGAGTTCCTCAAGGGCATTCACAACCCGGTCGGCTGCAAGGTCGGCCCGACCATCGAGCCGGATGAGTTGATTCGCTTGATCGACGCCTTGAATCCGAAAAACGAACCGGGTCGCTTGACCTTGATCACGCGCATGGGATCGGACCACATCGGCACCGTTCTGCCGGGCTTGATCCGCGCCGTCAAACGCGAAGGTCGTCACGTGGTGTGGTCGTGCGATCCGATGCACGCCAATACGGTGAAAAGCTCGGTCGGCTACAAAACCCGCCATGTTGATGCGATTTTGCAGGAAGTACGCGCCTTTTTCGAGGTTCACAAAGCCGAAGGCAGCCACGCTGGCGGCGTGCATTTCGAAATGACCGGACAAGACGTGACGGAATGCGTTGGCGGCGGTCAGGAAATCGGTGAATCCGACCTGTCGGAACGCTACCACACGCACTGCGATCCGCGCTTGAACGCCACCCAGGCTTTGGAACTGGCGTTCTTGTTGGCCGAACAGTTGAAAACGGAGCGCCAGGCCGATCAGGGCTGAAGTCTCCGACTTCGGCGTCGTGACCGTCAAACATCAAAACGCGCCCATGTACGGGGCGCGTTTTTTGTTGGTGGCTTAGCGCAAGTGATCGAGAATCAGGGCGAGCTTGTTGCGGTCCGCATCCGGATGACGCTGGGCGAGGCGGTGCCAAGCCGCGTCATCGCTGACGGCTTCGCCAAGATCGGCCAGTAAGCTTTGCAGCAACCCCTGCAAAGCGGGCGGCGTGAGCTCCCAATTGGCGTCGCCGGCGTCTTTGTGGGCGGGCGGCGCCAAGTGGGAATTGGTGATGTTGATGAACCAATCGGTCCGCCGGGCGATGTCTTCGAAATGCATGGCGATCGAATATTGGGCGTCAAGCACGATGTCGTGCACAGCCTCATCTTTGTCGATCAGGTTCCAATCGACCGGAACGCGGCCTTTCATGATGCGCTCGACCGCCGCGTCGCAGCGCCAGTGATAGCGTTCGCGTTCCTGCGGGCCCATCATCATATGTAGGGCGAGAAAAAAGCCCGGCAGCATGCGCCGGGATATGGTTCCGTGGACAATGCCGTTCGCGCCGCGGTGCAACAGCAAATGTTCGAACCGCTTGACCATCAGACGGTCGAAGGCCGGTCGCTTGATGGCGTGCCACTTCAATTCTTCCTGTTCGCGCGTGGCGTCGAGCAGCGCTTGCTCGAACACGGCGGTCAGTTGCTCGGATTTGGTTTGGAACTCAACGTTCAGCTCATCGATGTGGCGCTGCGACAGGAAACCGCCTTGTTTCGCGGCCTCTTCCTTGAGCCGTTCGGTAAACGCCGTCACCACAGCCTGAGCCAGCGCACGCGAGCGGTCTCTGCGAAGCTTTTGGCCGAGTTCTTCGGGTGGCATGGGTGTCATTCCGTGTGTCGTCCCTTCTTGGTCACTTCTGCGATCAAAGTTGGAGAATGCCCCCAAAAATACCGATTCTAAACCCTAAATTCCAATCTTAATTGGTATGAACAATTGTGGATACGACTATTGCGCGGTGTGAAGCCTTGAAATTCTCTGTTAAGACAGACATGTTGCCGCGTTGACAGGGTTGGGGGCGGAGCCTACCCTCCCGCCTTGCCCGCAATCAACGGCCTACATCAGCCAAACAGGACCCTAAAAAGCCCCCATGACAGACCAGCCAACCATCGCCATTGCCCAGATCAATCCCACCGTGGGCGACATTGCCGCCAATGTCGAGCTGATACGTGATGCCCGTGCGAAAGCGCAAGAACTGGGCTGCGATCTGGTGATGACCGGCGAATTGG
The DNA here is from genome assembly GCF_036568125.1 of Magnetovibrio sp. NCBI lineage: Bacteria > Pseudomonadati > Pseudomonadota > Alphaproteobacteria > Rhodospirillales > Magnetovibrionaceae > Magnetovibrio > Magnetovibrio sp. The sequence goes on along the minus strand of NZ_DATCTF010000011.1, from coordinate 52,940 downwards.
TGGTATCGGGCTATCCGCCCGAAGATTTGGTGCTGAAAAAGAGCTTTCAGACTGCGGTGAAAGATGCGGTTTTGGATTTGGCGCAGTTGACCCTCGATGGCGGGCCGGGGCTTTTGATCAGCGCGCCGTGGATCGACGATGCGCATTTGTACAATGCGGCCTTGCTGCTCGACGGCGGAAAGATCAAGGCGGTGGTGCCCAAATGCGCGCTACCCAATTACGGTGTTTTTGACGAAAAACGCCTGTTCACCCCCGGCGATCAGCCGGGTGCGGTGACCTTTCGCGGCATCAAACTGGGCGTGATGACGTGCGAAGACATGTGGGTGCCGGACGTCGCGCAAACCTTGATGAAGGACGGTGCTGAAGCTCTGTTGGTGCTGAACGGTTCACCCTTCGAGTTGGGGAAATCGCACATCCGCATCGATTTGGCCCGCGAACGCGCGCGTGAAACCGGCTTGCCGGTGGTCTATGTCAACCAAGTCGGCGGTCAGGACGAATTGGTGTTCGACGGCGGATCGTTCGTGATGAACGAAAGCGGCGAAATCAAAGTCCAATTGCCGGTGTTTGAAAGCCGGATCGAGCCGGTGTCGTTCGGTTGGGACAACGATACCCTGGCGCCCCAGCCTGGGATGATGGTCGATATCCTCGACGACAACGAAGCCATCTACAAAGCATTGGTGTTGGGGCTTAAGGATTACGTCAATAAGAACTACTTTCCCGGCGTGATGATCGGTTTGTCGGGCGGCGTCGACAGTGCCATCACCGCCGCCGTGGCGGTTGATGCGCTGGGACCGGATCGAGTTCACTGCGTGATGATGCCGTCGCCCTATACTTCTAAGGAAAGTCTGGAAGACGCCGCAGAGGCAGCCCAACTGCTGGGCGTGAAGTTGGACACCATTCCCATTCAACCGGCCATGGACGCGTTCGACGGTTTGCTGCGCGAACAGTTCGTTCAGCACGCGGCCGACACCACCGAAGAAAACATTCAGGCCCGTTCGCGCGGGCTGATCTTGATGGCGATGTCCAACAAGTTCGGCTACATGGTGGTTTCAACCGGCAACAAATCGGAAATGTCGGTGGGGTACGCGACGCTTTATGGCGACATGTGCGGCGGCTACAACGTGCTCAAGGACGTCTACAAGACCCGGGTTTATCAATTGTGCGCGTGGCGCAATGCCCACTACACCGGCGGGTTGCTGGGTCCGCAAGGGACGGTGGTGCCCGAACGGATCATCACCAAGGCCCCCAGCGCCGAGTTGAAACCCGATCAGACCGATCAGGACACGCTGCCGCCATATGCAGATCTCGACGACATGCTCTATTGCTTGATCGAAAAGGAAATGCCGGTTGCCGACATTGCGGCGCGCGGCTATGACCTGGAAACGGTGCAAAGGGTCTGGCGTATGCTGGACCGGGCGGAGTACAAACGTCGCCAAGCGCCGCCCGGCGTTAAGATCACGTCGCGCGCGTTCGGTCGCGATCGGCGCTACCCGCTCACCAATGGTTTTACGGCTTAAAAAATGACCTCATTTCGCTTCGCACCCAGCCCCACGGGCTACCTTCACGTCGGCAATGCGCGCTTGGCGCTGATCAACTGGCTTGCCGCCAAGCACATGGGCGGGCGGTTTATTTTGCGCCTCGACGATACCGACAAGGAACGCTCGCGCGAAGAATACGCCGAGGGCATTCGCGAAGACATGCGCTGGTTGGGCATGGACTGGGATGTCGAGGAAAAGCAATCGGAACGTCTTGCGGCGTATGATCGTGCGTTCGAGCAGTTGCAGGCCGCAGGCCGGGTCTATCCGTGCTACGAGACGCCGGAAGAATTGGATTATATGCGCAAACGGCTGCGCAGCCGCGGGTTGCCACCGATCTACACCCCGCCCAGCGCCGAAAAACTGCAAAGCTTTATCGATGAGGGCCGCGAAGCCCACTGGCGTTTCAAACTGACGCCGGGCGCCATCGAATTTGAGGATCTGGTCCGCGGCCCGGTCCATTTCGATGCCGAAAAGCTGTCCGACCCGGTGGTGCGCCGCCACGACGGATCATGGCTGTACATGTTGCCGAGCGCCGTGGACGATCGCGACCTGGGGGTCACCCACGTCATTCGCGGTGAAGACCATGTCGCCAACACCGCGCTGCAGGTGCAGATGTTCGAGGCCATGGAAGCGGCGGTTCCGACATTCGCGCATTTGCCGTTGATGACCGACATTGAAGGCGGCGGATTGTCCAAGCGCTTAGGTTCGCTTGCGCTGCGCGATCTGCGCACGGACGGGGTCGAGCCGTTGGCATTGGCCAGTTATCTCGCGCATTTGGGCACCTCCGACGACATCAAAGCGGAAAAGGATTTGAGCGCGCTGGTCGAAGCGTTCGACTTCTCTCATTTTTCGCGCGCCACGCCGAAATTCGATCCGGCGCAATTGGCGCGGCTCAACGCCCAGGTTTTGCACGCCACGGATTACGCCGACGTCGCCGCGCGCTTGCCCGATGGCGCGACGGAAGAACTGTGGAATGTCGTGCGCGTCAACCTGGAACGGATCACCGACGTGCGGACTTGGATGAACATCGCAGACGCAGACATCGACCCGGTGATCGACGCGGGCGACGTCGATTTTCTTGCTGCTGCGGCCGGCTTGCTGCCGGATGGCGATTGGAATGAGGAAACCTGGGGCGCGTGGACCAAGGCTGTCAAAGACGCGACCGGGCGCAAGGGCAAGGATCTGTTCATGCCGTTGCGCAAGGCGCTGACGGGGCTTGAGCACGGGCCGGAGCTAAAAGCGTTTTTGCCGCTGATCGGTCGAATGCGCGCGGCGAACCGTCTGCAGGGCAAACGAGGGTAAAGAGGGCAACGTCGTGACCATTCAGCTGTTCAATACGCTCAAACGCGCCAAGGATGAATTCGTCCCCATCGATCAAAAACGCGTGCGCATGTATGTGTGCGGCCCGACCGTTTACGACTATGCCCATATCGGTAACGCACGCCCGGTGGTGGTGTTCGACGTGTTGTATCGTTTGCTGCGCGACGTCTATGGCGAAGAGCACGTGATCTATGCCCGCAACATCACCGACGTTGACGACAAGATCATCAACCGTGCCAAGGAAAGCGGCGAAAGCATTTCCGATATCACCAAGCGCACCGAACAAGCCTATCTCGATGATATGGGCGCTCTGGGCGCGATGCATCCCGATGTGATGCCGCGCGCCACCGAGCATATCGCCAACATGATCACCATGATCGGCAAGCTGATCGCGGCAGGGCATGCCTATGCCGCCGACGGCCATGTGTTGTTCGATGTGCCCAGCTATCGCGAATACGGCCACCTGTCGGGCCGCAACCGCGACGAAATGGTGGCCGGGGCGCGGGTCGAGGTCGCGCCGTATAAAAAAGATCCCGCCGATTTCGTGTTGTGGAAACCGTCTGCCGACGACCAGCCCGGTTGGGACAGCCCGTGGGGCCGCGGCCGCCCGGGCTGGCATATCGAATGCTCGGCGATGAGCGAAAAGCACCTCGGCCCGACTTTCGACATTCACGGGGGCGGCCAGGATTTGATTTTCCCCCATCACGAAAACGAAATCGCCCAGTCGACCTGCGCCCATGGCGGTTCGAAATTCGTCAATTATTGGCTGCACAATGGCTATCTGATGTCGGAAGGTGAAAAGATGTCCAAGTCGTTGGGCAACTTCTACACCGTGCACGATCTGCTCGACGAATTCCCTGGCGAAGCGATTCGCCTGACGCTGCTGAAAACCCACTACCGGCAACCTTTGGACTTTCGCAAAGAAGGCATTCGCGAAGCGAAAAAGGAGCTCGACGAGTTTTATCTGGCTCTGCGCAATGCCGACGTGAAAGCCGATGTGCCCGATCAGGTGCCGGCGAACGTGATGGCGGCGCTATGCGACGACATCAACACGCCTAAGGCCATTGCTCATTTGTTCGAAATCAAAAGCAAACTCAATGCGGCGACGGACAAGGATGAAAAAGCGCGCCTGAAAGGTGAGCTGTTATTGGCGGGAGACCTGCTCGGCCTGCTGGGACAAAACCCCGAGGTGTGGCTGCGCGGCGCCAGCGACACAACAGACGGTCTTTCCGACGCGGATATCGATGTCTTGATCGCCCAGCGCAAACAAGCCCGCGTCGACAAGGACTTCGCTACGTCCGATCGCATCCGCGACGAGTTGATGGCCCAAGGCATCATTCTCGAAGATGGCGCCAACGGCACCACGTGGCGGCGGCAATAAGTCTGATCACATCTAATGATTGCAGGTGTATTGAGTGTTTTCCCTTGAGGGCGAAGGCAGCACCCCCCATGTCCATTTACAGTCTCGGTAATAAGCCTTTGCTTTGCGGAAAAACAACCAATAAGGGTGTTTTGCTGATGGTTTGTAGTCGGATTGGATTATGATTTTCATTTTCCGGTTGTTTACATGTAGAATAAAGGTCACCCCACCACTAACATGGTTTTGTGCGTGGTGGGCAATCGCTTGGATGCATCGTTGTGTGGCTGTGACGGGTGAGGTTACGCCCAATTAGCCCGCGCCCATTGAGGAAGACGCCGACGGTATGACGCCGACGTAGATGAAGCAGGATACTTGGCAGGACCATGGGGCAAAACGACGATCTCAGCTTGGACCGGACGGGGAGTCCGCTAGACAGTCCGCAAATGCGTGAAGGGCGCGGTGTTTTGCGCACGCTTTCGCACGAGATGCGCACCCCGCTCAACAACATCATCGGCTTTGCTGATATGATGAGCGCCGAGATGCTCGGGCCCATGTCTCATCCCCAATACCGTGAATACGCCGAAGACATTCGCAAATCGGGACAAAGCATTCTCGATCTGCTCAATGAGCTTTTGGAAGACCGACGCTACGAAGCCTTGGCGCGCAGCGACGAGCACCAAGCCAGCCTGATCGATTTGGCGCCGGATTTGATCGCCATCTGCTCGGTGGACGGGGCGATACATTTGCTTAATCCAGCGGGTTGCGCGCTGCTGGCGGTGGATCAAGAGCAGGCGCAGTTGCACTCCATGAAAGATTTCGTCCATCCCGATTTCGAAACGCTTCTGGACGATCACTTCACCCCCCTGCTGCAGGAAACGCGCCGCACGGCGATGAAACTGATGGCCGACGATGGGCGTGAGGTCGATGTCGAAATCGCCGCTTCGGTCTATGACGAATCCGACGGGAACGTGCGGGAAGTGATTCTCGTGGCGCGGGACGTCACGGAAAAGAACCGCCGTATACGCGAAGTGACGGAGCGCGAGGAATTTCTGCGCACCATCATGGACACCACCGTGGATGGTCTGATCACCATCAATGAGATGGGGATCATCGAAACGGCGAACCCGGCGGCGGAACGAATCTTTGCTTTCCCTGTCGGCGGCCTTGCCGGGGTCAGCATTGCGGAAATCATCCCCGATACGCGTGGCCGGCGACAGTCGGATTCCGCGACGATCTTAAAAAATCTAGAAGTCGACCTGGCCCGGCCCGAGAGCGGCCGCGAAGTTGCGGGCGTGCGCAAGGACGGCTCCGGGTTTCCGCTGGAAGTCAGCCTGAGCGATTTCAATCTGCGCGGCCGACTGCATTACATCGCCGTGGTGCGTGACATTACGGAACGAAAAAAGGCCGAGGACCGCCTGACCTTTTTGGCCACCCGCGATCCGTTGACGCATTTGCCCAATCGTTATTTGTTCAGCGAACGATTGAAGGAAAGCACAGCCAAGGCCGATGCGGATGGGACAAAATCGGCGATTTTGTTCATCGATCTGGACAACTTCAAACACATCAATGACGCCATGGGCCATGCGGCCGGCGACGTGGTGTTGCAATTGGCTGGTAAGCGCTTGGAATCGTGTGTGCGTGGCAAGGATACGGTGGCGCGTCTTTCCGGCGATGAATTCACCGTCATCTTGGAAAACGTCACCGAAGAAGAAGAGGTCGAGGTGGTCGCCACCCGAATGTTGCGGGCCTTGAGCCAGCCGTTCCATGTGGACGGGAAGGAACTCTATAGCTCCGGTTCCATCGGCGTGATCATTTATCCAGACAGTTGCGACAGCGTCGATGATCTGTTGAAGAACGTTTACACAGCATCCCACCATGCCAAAAAACAGGGACGCAACAATTTTCAATTTTATTCGTCGACCCTCAGCGCCAATGCATTGCGCCGTATGGCGGTCGAACACGGTTTGCGTCATGCCTTAGAAAACGATGAATTCCACATCGCTTATCAGCCCAAAGTCGATCTCAGCACCGGACGCATCGTCGGTGCGGAGGCGTTGGCACGGTGGTCGAACCCCGACCTGGGGCCGGTCTCGCCGGTCGAGTTTGTGCCTGTTTGCGAAGAAACCGGCCTGATCGTGCCGATCGGCGATTGGATTTTGGAAAACGCCTGCCGCCAAGCCAAGGAATGGTCGGACATGGGACTCACTGACGTCAGCGTCGCAGTGAACTTGTCCGTACGCCAATTCCGTCAGGGGAATTTGGCGGAGCGGGTGCAGGAGGTCTTGGAATTGACGGCCTTGCCCAGTCATTGCCTGGATCTGGAATTGACCGAAAGCATGTTGGTCGAAAACGCCGAAGAAACCGTGAGGGTACTCAAGGAATTGAAGGCGGTGGGCGTGTCGCTGAGTATCGACGATTTCGGCACAGGGTATTCGTCGCTCAGCTATCTGACCCGCTTCCCCTTGGATGCGCTCAAGGTCGACCGGTCCTTCGTGACGGGGCTTCCCGACAATCCCGACGCCGTAACCATGGCCAAGGCGATCGTCAACATGGCGCAAAATCTAGGGCTGAAAGTGATTGCCGAGGGTGTGGAAAACGAGCGCCAAAGCACCTTTTTGCATGGACTGGGCAGCGACATCGGACAAGGCTACTTGTTCAGCCGTCCGGTCCCGTTCGAGGATTTCGTGCGCTTAGCCGGAGGCAACGTCACGCCGTTCCCCATCGATCAGGTGCGCAAACCGTTGGTGAAAGGCTAATCGAAAAGCGCGTCGATGTCGGCTTGATTGGCACCGGCGGGTTGATCGCTGGGGGCTGCGCCGATGATGCTGTCGATTTCCGATTGATCCATGGTCGCACCAGAGCCGTGAATGTTGGCGCTGCACATATCCATCAAACGCTGAATAACCTGACTCAACGCCTTGGCGTTGGCGCGCACCAAATCCATATCGCCGGTTTCCAAATCGCTGGTCAGTCGTTCCACCGAGGTGGTGATCAGCTTGTTGATTTTTTCGATGTTTTGTTCGAACGGCTCTTTGAACTTCGGCGGCGCGTGATCATAAGCTTCGATGGCGAGCTCTTTGTCGGCGATGGTGCTGTCGCGAAAGTGGTCTTTGTAATCTTTGGGCGCCCACATTTGCGCTTCTTCGAGCAGTTCGGGCATGTCGGCCAGCATTTCCAAAGTCATCACGACTTCGTTGAAATGATTTAAATAATCGGTGGCCAGAAGCGTCTGCTCATTGACGTTCGTTCCCATGCACCGTTCACGGAGTGCCGGGTACTGGTCGTCATGTTCAAAATCGAAGTCGCCGCTCATGTGTATCGGTTTAAGCCCTAATCGGTGCGCCGTGTCGAATCATTCTATCTGGAGAATATACGCAAGCGTGTATATCTCCAAGCCCAGCGTCATTAAACTGGAAAGGTCGCTTTTGCAGCGCCGCCAGAAACAGCGCGGAAAATCTTGTGTGCAGGCGCGAAATTGGGCATGCTCCGCTCTTCTTTACATATGAGGATACGTCAATCTTATGAGCGCCAACCGCGTCTACATCTACGACACCACGCTGCGCGACGGCGCCCAGACATCGGGCGTTGATTTCGGCCCCGTGGACAAGGACGTCATTGCGCGCGATCTTGACGATCTGGGCGTGGATTACATCGAAGGCGGCTGGCCCGGCGCAAACCCCACCGACGACAGCTTTTTCGATAACCTGCCGAAGATGAAAACGGCGCGCATCGCCGCGTTCGGCATGACGCGCCGCGCCGGGCGTAGCGCCGACAACGACCCGGGCCTCAATGCGCTGCTCGGCACCGATGCGCGGGTGGTGTGCATGGTCGGCAAGACTTGGGACTATCACGTCGACGTGGCATTGGGGATCGAGCGCAGCGAAAACATCGCCATGATCCGAGACAGCATCGCCTATGCGGCGAGCAAGGTGGACGAGGTGATGTTCGATGCCGAGCATTTTTTCGACGGCTACAAAGCCAATCCCGAATTCGCCATGGAATGTCTGCACGCCGCCATAGACGGTGGTGCCCGCTGGGTGGTGTTGTGCGACACCAACGGTGGCACGCTGCCGTTTGAAATCGAAGACATCGTCGCCAAGGTTTGCGAAACTGTGCCCGGCGATAAAATCGGCATCCACTGCCATGACGACACGGGCAATGCGGTGGCCAATTCTTTGGCTGCGGTACGCGCGGGGGCGCGCATGGTTCAAGGCACTATCAACGGTTTGGGCGAACGCTGCGGCAACGCCAACCTGGTCAGCGTGATCCCGACGTTGATGCTCAAAATGGGCTTTGAAACCGCGGTCGGGGCGGGCGGCCTCAAACATCTCAGCCACGTGTCCAACGCGCTAGACGAACGTCTCAACCGCGCGCCGGACCGCCATCGCCCTTATGTCGGCGAGTCGGCGTTCGCCCACAAAGGCGGATTGCATGTTTCGGCGGTGGAGAAAGACCCGCGCTGTTATGAGCACATCGATCCCGAAAGCGTCGGCAATCACCGCCAGATCCTGGTGTCCGACCAAGCCGGGCGGTCCAACATCTTGGCGCGTTTTCGCGAAATCGGGCTAGAGGTCGACGATAAGGACCCGCGCATCAATGCGCTGCTCGACAAGGTCAAGGAAAAGGAAAAGCAGGGCTACGCCTACGACGGGGCGGAAGCCAGCTTCGAGCTGTTGGCGCGTCGCGCCATGGGTAGCGTGCCCGAATATTTTCATTGTTCGAGTTTTCGCGTCATCGACGAGCGGCGCTGGAATGCCAAAGGCGATTTGGTGACCCTGTCGGAAGCCACCGTCAAGTTGGCGTTGAGCAGCGACAAACACGAAAGTGATCAGCGCATGGCGGTGGCTGAGGGCAACGGCCCCGTCAACGCCCTGGACGCGGCGTTGCGCAAAGTCTTACTGCCGCTCTACCCCTCCTTGAGCGATTTGCGTCTGGTCGATTACAAGGTGCGCATCCTGACCCCCGGCGATGCAACAGCCGCCGTCACGCGGGTTATGATCGAAAGCACCGACACCAGCGGCCGCACCTGGGCGACGGTCGGGGTGTCCGCCAACGTCATCGACGCGTCGTACAACGCGCTGCGCGATTCCATCATCTACAAACTGTTTTGCGACGGCGCTTCGGCCGCTTAAAGAGATATGACCCCGACACCTTCTTCGACCAAACACCGCCGTCCCGCCAAACAAACTGCGTCCTCGGCTGCCGAAGGTGGCCCCGCGGTGATCTTGGTGCAGCCGCAATTGGGCGAAAACATCGGCATGGTGGCGCGCGCGATGCTCAACTGCGCGCTTTTGGATTTGCGCATCGTCGCACCGCGCGACGGCTGGCCCAATCCGTTGGCGTATAAAACCGCATCCGGCGCAGACGTAGTGCTCGACAACGCCCGGGTGTTCGACAGCACCGCCGAGGCCATCGCCGATTTGGGCCACGTGTTCGCCACCACGGCGCGGGCGCGCGATATGTCCAAGGATGTGCTGACGCCGCGCGCCGCCGCCAAAGAAATGCGCGACCTGCGTGCCCAAGAGGTGCAGTGCGGGGTGTTGTTCGGCAAAGAGGCGGTGGGCTTGCACAACGACGACATCGCGCTGGCCGACAGCATCTTGATGGTGCCGTTGAACCCCGGGTTCACGTCGCTGAACTTGGCCCAAGCGGTGCTGTTGATGGGCTATGAGTGGTTTCAGGTCGCGGCCGACCAGCCGGACGAAGTCTACGAAGTGCGCTTAGATACGCGTCGTGCTACCAAGGAAGAGTTGGTCGGCATGTTCGAACATCTGGAACGCGAACTCACTGACTGCGGGTTCCTCGGCGTCGAAGCGAAAAAGCCTGGCATGATCCGCAATCTGCGCAACATGTTCCAACGCGCCCGGATGACCGAACAGGAAGTCCGCACCATGCGCGGCGTGATCTCGGGCTTGGTGAAGAAACGCAAAAGCTGATCGCAGATTTTGATCGTATTGGATCCCTTGCGATCCTAAATCCTCTATCAGATACATCGACCGTGAACCGAGTGGAGGACAGCGAATGACCGAACGCGCCGTTTTGGCCGGGGGCTGCTTTTGGGGCATGCAGGATTTGATCCGCAAGTTGCCTGGTGTCGTGTCCACCCGGGTTGGATATACCGGCGGCGATGTGGCGCATGCGACGTACCGCAATCACGGCACCCATGCCGAGGGGATCGAAATCATCTTCGACCCCGAGCAGATTTCGTATCGCAAACTTCTCGAATTCTTTTTCCAGATCCACGACCCGAGCACCCCAAACCGCCAAGGCAATGATCGGGGGATGTCGTATCGATCCGCGATCTATTTTGTGAACGATGAGCAAGAACAAATCGCACGCGCCACCATCGCTGATGTAGAGGCTTCCGGACATTGGCCGGGTAAGGTGGTCACCGAAGTCGAACCGGTTGGCGATTTCTGGGAAGCCGAGCCTGAGCACCAGGATTATCTGGAACGGGTGCCGAATGGCTACACCTGCCATTTCGTGCGACCGGGTTGGGTGTTGTAGCGAGAAGGCAGGGATTGCTGGTTTCGAATCTTAGGCCGAAATTTTTTAAATTTTTTCCGACAGATTAATCGCCAGTTTGGTGCCGAATTTGATGGCGCGGCTGAGCAGGGGGTACGCAGGGGCGTTTTCGGCGCCATGCTCGTAACCGATGTCACGGTGTTCCAGCTCTTCCTCGCGGAATTTCGCGCAGGTGTCGCGTAGGTCTTTTTCGTCGTCGCCGAGCTTTGCGATCTGCGCTTGGTAATGCTCGTCGATGGTTTCCTCGACCGCAACCGTGCAGGCCATGGCGGCCTTTTCACCGAGCAGCGCGGTGCCCGCGCCAAGCGCGAAACCGGCAACGTGCCACAGCGGCATCAGCGCCGTGGGGCGAACGCGTCGGTTCGACACCATCTTGGAAAAGGTTTCCAGATGGACGTCCTCTTGTTCTTTCATGTGGCGGATCATGTCGCCCTTGGGGCCTTTGCCCAACACCGCCAACTGACCTTGATAGATGCGCACCGCGCCGTACTCGCCAGCCTGGTCGACGCGGATTATGCGTTCGATCAGCTCATCCTTGGTCGGATCGCCGGGCATGCGGCCGCCGACAGGGGTGGTGGATACGGTTTTGCTCATCGTTCAGGTCTCCCACTTGCGGGTGCGCAGCACGTAGAGAGATGCCAGCGCAAGCCCGTTTGAGAATAGTATATTCCACCCCGCCATGGAAATGCCCAACATCGTCCAGTCCACCGCATCGCAGGATTTTGGCGCTTTGCGCTCCAGACTGGCAAGCAGATCGGCGGTGGAAACCTGGGTCGGCAGTTTACCGCCGCAGCCAACGGCCGACGACCACCAATGCTGTTCGACACCGACATGATAAAACGCGATGGCGCCATTGATGGCGAATACAGCGGCTGCAAGTACGAACACAACGCCCAGCCATCGAGGGCGCAGCAATCCGACAAAACCCAGTACGATCGCCACGGCGAACGGTACGCGCTGATAAAGGCACAACACGCAGGGTTCCAGGTCGAAGCCGTACTGCGCAGTGTAGGCGGCAGCGAGAGAACCGACGCCAACCAAGATCAAGAAGGTGGGATAGAGATGGATATTTTTCATGGTGTATCTCTATAGACCACTTAGCCGGCGGGAAGAAAATCATTTCAATAAACGATTGATTGATATATTAGGTCAGACGCACATACAATTGTATTGCAGGGGCGGTGGTGAGACAACTTGGTCGGGGGGCCAAGGCGATGAACACGAGGCATGGCTGAGCAAGCATGACTGAACAAAAGACCCCCACTTCGACACTGAAAACACCAGCCAAATCAGGCTTTTTTTCGTCCGTTCGATTTGTCCTGATCGGCATCGTCTTGGTGTTGGGCTTGGTGCAGTTGGTGAACGGCAGCTACCGTGCGTTCGATGCCTGGAAGGTCTATCAAGCGGCGATTCAGGCAGAGATTTCGGAAGAAACTTTCGATACGCTGATGAAAGCCCTCGGCGCGCTTGATTTCGAACGCTCGCGGACCGCCATCATATTGCGCAATCCGCACCCGATATCTGCACAGGACCGGAAATTCATCGATCAAAACCGCAAGATTTTGGGTGAGTTGCGGGCGCGCATTGAAGGCAATCAAAAACAGGCGTTTAAAGTGCCATTGGCGCAAAGCGTGGCAAAGCTGTGCGATCAATTGGAAGATGTGCGTGCCCGCGCGGACGATAATCTGACCAAACCCTTGGCAATGCGCGATACCAACATATTGTTGGAATGGTCGGCGGCAACATCGCGATTGCTTTCGGTCATCGAGTCCGAAGTGTTGCAGCTGATTGAGCGTCAAATTGGCGCTGAGAACGAGGAACTTTTAACGGTTTCACGACTTCAAATGTTGCGGTTTTACGGATCGCAGTTGCGTAAATATGGTGTCGGGGAATCGTCGCGCATTCATATGGGGGTGCGCTCGGGCAAGCCGATCAGCATAGACGCCCTGCGCCAAATTTATGAATTCCGTGGACGTGGCGAAGCGTTGTGGGCGTTTGTCGAGCAGCATGCAAAAGCCGTGGATCATCCCGAGGTCTCCGCGCAAATCGAAAATGTCCGACGTTACCTGATAGACCGGCTACGTCCCCTACAGGCCAGCATTCTCAAAAATGCGTCGTTTGGCGGTTATGATGTTAGCGAACAAGAGTACCTTGGCGTGGCGATGCCGACGTTCAAGACGCTTTCGGTCGCGATGGACAAGGTCGTCGAGGTCAGTCATGCCCTGACGCTTCAAAACAAAGACTGGGCCTTGCGTCAGCTGCTGATTTACAGCCTGATCATCGTTGTTGACGTGATCTTGATGATCGGCGCCGTTGTGTTCGTCTCGGTGCGATTGGTGCGCCCGCTTGAAGGGATGAGCGAACTCGTCAACAGCTTTCGCCAAGGTCACTACAACGTGCAATTTCCCTGGAGCCGCCGCCAAGATGAAATCGGTCATCTCAGCGAAGGCTTGGAAGATTTCCGCAAAACGCTGGTCGAACGTGAGCAGGTTTTCAGAGAACTTAAGATCGCTAAGAGCGAAGCCGAAGAGGCCAGTCGCGCTAAATCCGAGTTTCTGTCGAGCATGAGCCACGAATTGCGCACACCGTTGAACGCGATTTTGGGATTTTCTCAGCTTTTGCAATACGATCCCAAAACGCCGTTGACGGAACGTCAGGACGAGCATGTCAATACGATCATTGCCGCGGGACAGCATTTGCTGGAGTTGATCAACCAAATTCTCGATCTCGCCCGGATCGAAGCCGGTCATTTGCAGCTGTCACCGACGGACGTGAACGTCCACGAACTGATCGAAAGCTGTCTCGCCTTGACCCAGACGCAAGGCGCGCAACGCAACATCCAAATGCATAGCGATTGTGCCGGTGTCGATGCCGAAACGGCTATTTACGTCGATTCAACGCGCACCCGCCAAGTGCTGTTGAACCTGCTGTCGAACGCCGTCAAATACAATCGCGAAGGCGGTGAGGTCGAGGTCAAGTGCGCGCATGGTGCCGACGGCTTTATCACGTTGTCGGTCCGCGATACCGGTGTGGGTATTCCGGAAAATAAACAAACGCATATGTTCGAGGTGTTCAATCGTCTGGGTGCCGAGGAAACGGCGACCGAAGGCACCGGTATCGGGTTGGTGGTCACCAAGCAACTGGTCGAAGCAATGGGCGGTGAAATCGGCTTCACCAGCATCGAAGGCGAAGGCTCGACCTTCTGGGTGACGTTTCCCTTAAAAACGGCCGTTTAAAACAGAAACTTGACCGCGATAAAGCCGCCGAACAGCACCACGAATCCGCCTGTCACCAAAATGCCGAGATATTTTTCGACGAACTCGCGGATCGGGTCGCCGAAATACCACAGCAACCACGCTTCGAGGAAAAAGCGAATGCCGCGCGACAGCACCGACGCGATGACGAAGGTGCCAAGGTTCAGCGCCGTCACGCCGCTGGCGATGGTGATGACCTTGTAAGGGAACGGCGTCAGGCCGGCCATGGCGACCACCCATGCACCCCAGGCGTTGTACATTTCCTGAAATTCGGCGAATTTTCCGGCTTTTCCATAGAACTCCAACAGCGGACGGCCGATTTGCTCGAACAGGAAAAAGCCGATGCCGTATCCGGCGATGCCGCCCAGCACGCTGCCCACGGTGCAAACGGCTGCTATTTTCCAGGCTTTCTCACGACTTGCGAGAATCATCGGGATGAGCAGGATGTCGGGGGGGATGGGGAACACCGAACTTTCGATAAACGAAATGATGAACAGCGCCCACAAGGCATTGCGGTGGGCGGCAAAATTCATGGTCCAGTCATAGACGCTGCGCAGCAAGGCGGAAACTCCCCAGGTGTTGGGCTGTTGGTTCAAATCGAGCGAATTTCCCCCGCCCGGCAATGGTCATAGCAGCCCTGGGCGCGTTGGGCAATTGGCCGTCGTTTCGCCTCTGCGCGGGCATGTTCAATATCATATCTATATGTGTTGACCCGCGCGCGTCTCTGAGTATTATGTCGTCCGTTCACCAAACATCACAGTGCCCCTGTGGCGGAACTGGTAGACGCGCGGGATTCAAAATCCCGTTCCTGCAAGGGAGTGCCGGTTCGATTCCGGCTGGGGGCACCATTTTCCAAAAACAATCAATTAGGCTGTAACCGTTCTTTGTGGCGGGAAGCGCACCGTTACGGTCGTGCCTTTGCCCTTTTGACTTTGAATGTCGAAAGTTCCGCCGTGCAGTTCGACCAAGCCTTGGGTCAAGGGTAGGCCGATGCCGGTGCCTTCGTGTTTCTTGCCCACGGCGTTGTTCACTTGACCAAAGCGCGTCATGGCCTTGGCGAGGTCTTGCTCGTCCATGCCGACGCCGGTGTCCGCTACGACGAAGACGTGGGCCCCCAGTTCATCTTGTGACGCAGTGATGGATACGTGACCGCCTGCAGGGGTGAACTTAATCGCGTTGGACAACAGGTTGAGAATAATCTGCGTTGTGCGCCGTTTGTCGGCAAACAGCATGTCGCCACGGTTGTTCGTCTCGCTGGTGAGGCGGACATTGCCCTCGTCGGCGCGGTTGCGCACCATGCTTACGGTCGATGCCAGGGCTTCGCCAACATCGATGTTTTCTTCGGACAGTTCCATTTTTCCAGCCTCGACCGCGGAAACGTCGAGAATGTCGTTGATGAGATCAAGCAGGTGCGTGCCGGAACTGTGAATGTCGGTCGCATATTCCAGATACTTTTCATTCAGCGGGCCGAAAATTTCCGACTTCATGGTGCTTGAAAAACCGATGATGGCGTTAAGCGGCGTGCGCAGCTCATGGCTCATGTTGGCTTGCAGTTCGGTCTTTGCTTGGCTGGCGATTTCGGCGGCCTCTTTTGCAAGAACCAGTTCTCTTTCGATTTTTTGGCGTTCGGCGATTTCGTGTTCCAATGGATACACGGCAATGCGGGTCAAAAGCATCCACGCCGCCCCGCCAAGAGTGAGGGTGAAGACGATGGCGGCGAGATAAAGCGGAAAGGTGATTTCGTGCAGCCGTCTCGACACCAGTTGCGCATCCTTGATCATTTCGAGCTTACCCAACAATGCCCCGTTCCAAATCACGTCACGATGAACGGTGAGCGTCATGGGGGGCATCTGTTCGCGGGAAAATTCGGCCAGGACGAAATTGTTTGCGGTGCGCGCTTCGAGTTGAATCACCTCAGGGTGTTGTTTGCCCCAATCGGTGACGAACCGTTCCGCGACCACATAATCGTGTTTGAGCAAGGACTCACGCATCAACGACCCAATCAACTCCAACTCATGAGACGCAGCAAGGTGCTCGCGTTCGGTGATGACGGACTTGAAGTGGCCGGCCATGAAAAACACAAACGCGGAGAGAAGCACCAACACCAATACCGCCAGCGCTGATACGGCTCTGAGGCGCCAATTCGAAACATAGCGTTTCAATGGAGGAGGTTCCCTTCAAGCAAGCTCAGGAGGCGGCGCAATTCGTCATAATCTGGATCGCTCGCGGGCCGCATCGCTGTCATTTCCGTGTTCACTTGCCGCATGACCGAGCGTCCTTCAGCGCTGTCATTCATATCAAGAAACGCCTGACGCAGCGCTTGAACCAGTTGTTGCGGCATGTGGTTGTTGGTCGCAAAAATGTGTTCCGGCACGGTGGACGTGTCGGCCAGCTTGCGCAGTCCGCGATCGGCGTACCGGTCAAATACATCCTGTTTCACACAGCCCGCGTCGAAGTCGCCGACCAGCACCCCTAGGGCAACATTTTGATGGCTGCCCAAGGATTGTTGTGGGGGAAGTTCCGAAATAGGAACGCCGACGTCGATCATCATCGCCTGCGCCAGCAAGTCCATCGTGGAGAAACGGCTGACGGACGCAAAGTGCGCACCACGCAAATCCGAAATGGTGCGTGCCGGGCTGTCGTTGCGAACGAAGATCACACCGTGGAAACCCGTCAGGCCTGAAATTTCGGTTCGTGCCAAGATGGGCACGGGGCCATAGCGTTTTGTGATTTGGATATAAGGGACGGGGCCAAGGAAGGCGATGTCGACCTTTCCTTCGCCAATGTCGCCCATCAGCCCTTCAAAATGTTTGTAGAGCTTGAGTTCGACAGATCGACCGATTTTTTGGCTCAGATAATCGGACAAGGGCTTGAAGCGATGGGCCATGTCCGTGGCTGCCATATGCGGAATCAGTCCCAAGGTCATGGGGACGTCTTGGGCCAGAGCGACAGTGGAAATCAGCGTTGCGATGAAGAACGAGATCGCGGCAAACGCGTTACGCCAAATATGACGCATCGTGCGACATGTATTTCGCATTGCGCTTATCCCTTCAGCCCCCACTGTTATGGATGCGCCCCCGCGTGGCTCTATAATAATACAATATTATGTGGGCGAACAACCAATTGCAGAAAGGTCGCGCCTCTAAAACACGCTCTCGCTCCATGTGAACCGGGAATATGCATCCATGAGTAGCTTAGGTGATGGCGTGTTCTATTTTTGTATAGTTTCCACATTAAAATTGAGGGTAATATTGACCGTGGTCAAGGCGGCGCGGTCTTGAATATTATAAAGATTGAATGTTCGGGAATCCTGTTGGTCTGAACGACAAAGTCGCAATCCTCAGGAAAAAACGGGAAACGGTTTCAGGACGCCAGCGCGTATGGAACCAAGTCATTGTGGGCATGACCAGGGAGCCATCCATGCAGGTGTCGATATCCCGTAGGGCGTTGTTTACGGGGCGTTTGGCCAATCCGGCCCGTCCAGTGATACGACCGCCGTGGTCAGCACCGCAAGCAACCTTTCTCGACGCATGTGACCAATGCAACGAATGCCTCAGCGTTTGCGCTGAGGGCGTGATTGTGCAGGGTGGCGGCGGCTTTCCCGAAATCGATTTTCAAAATGGCGCTTGCACGTTTTGCGGCGATTGTGCGCAGGTGTGCGAGCCGGGCGCGATTGTCGCAGACGACATCTATCGCGCGGAACCCTGGGCCATCGTGGCGCGTTTCGGGGCGGAATGTTTGTCGCAAAACGGAGTCACCTGCCGGGTTTGCGGCGATCGCTGCGATGCCCGCGCTATTCGCTTTCAATTGGCCGTGGGCGGCGTTGCCCACCCCATTGTCAATCCATCCGCCTGCACAGGGTGCGGGGCGTGTGTTGCGCCGTGCCCGGTTGGCGCGGTCGAAGTCGTTTCAGTTCAACGGGAGGAACAGTCGTGAGCATAACGGGTCTGGTTATCCATGCCGTACCGGAAAACGCCGCATCGGTTCAAGCCGCCGTCGAGGCTTTGGACGGCGCTGAGGTGCACAAAGTCACGGAGGACGGCCGCTTGGTCGTCACCGTCGACAATCCGGACGACGGCAAGGCGGCACAAGTTTTTGATTCCTTCAGAACCATCGCAGGGGTGCTGAGCGCCTCTCTTGTTTACACCCATTTCGAAGAAGATCACGGCGAAGGGGAGCACGTATCATGAGCATCACAAGGCGGGACTTCATCAAGACCCAAGCCGCCCTGGCCGCAGCAACCGCGGCGGGCACCACGTTAACGGGCGTCAATGTCGCCACGGCGGCATCTCCCGATGATGACATCCGCTGGGACAAGGGCGTGTGCCGCTTTTGCGGAACCGGTTGCGGCGTTCTGGTCGGCACCAAGAAAGGCCGCGTCGTCGCCACCCAGGGCGATCCCGACGCACCGGTCAACAAGGGCCTGAACTGCATCAAGGGCTATTTCCTGTCCAAAATCATGTACGGCAAGGATCGCCTCACCAAGCCGCTGTTGCGCAAGACCAACGGCGTATACGACAAAGAAGGCAATTTTGAAGAAGTCTCGTGGGACGAGGCCTTCGACGTCATGGCCGAAAAGTGGAAAGAGGCCCTGAAGAAAAAAGGCCCGACCTCGGTGGGTATGTTCGGCTCCGGCCAGTGGACCATCTGGGAAGGCTACGCCGCGTCCAAGTTCATGAAGGCGGGCATGCGTTCCAACAACATCGATCCCAACGCGCGCCATTGCATGGCGTCCGCGGTGGGTGCGTTCATGCGGGCGTTCGGCATTGACGAACCGATGGGTTGCTACGATGACCTTGAGCACGCCGACGCGTTCGTGCTGTGGGGCGCCAATATGGCGGAAATGCACCCGATCTTATGGTCGCGCCTGACCGACACGCGCCTGACGCGTCCGGGTTGCGAAGTGCACGTGCTGTCGACCTTCGAACATCGTTGTTTCGAACTGGCCGACAACGGCATGATCTTCACCCCGCAAACCGATCTGGCGATCCTCAACTACATCGCCAATTACATCATCCAGAACAAAGCCTACAATCAGGACTTCATCGACAAGCACGTCAACTTCAACGCCACCACCACCGACATCGGCTATGGGCTGCGTCCCGAACATCCGCTGCAAAAGGCCGCGAAGAATCCGGATAAAGGTAAGTTCAACAAAATTTCGTTCGACGAATACGCCGCCATGGTGTCGGAATATACGTTGGAAAAAGCCAGCGAAATGTCCGGTGTTCCGGCTGAAAAGCTTGAGAAGTTGGCGCAGCTCTATGCCGACCCCAACAAGAAGGTCACGTCGTATTGGACCATGGGGTTCAACCAGCACACCCGTGGTGTGTGGGTGAACGGTCTGCTGTACAACGTTCACCTGTTGATGGGCAAAATCGCCGAGCCGGGCAACAGCCCGTTCTCGCTTACCGGTCAGCCGTCGGCATGCGGCACGGCGCGCGAGGTCGGCACCTTCGCTCATCGCTTGCCGGCCGATTTGGTGGTAATGAACGAAAAGCACCGCGATTTCGCCGAGGCCACCTGGGACTTGCCCAAAGGCACGATTCCGCCCAAGCCCGGCTACCACGCCGTGCTGCAAAATCGCATGTTGAAGGACGGCAAGCTCAACGCTTACTGGGTCCAGTGCAACAACAACATGCAAGCGGCGCCGAACATGAACGAAGAAGGTTATCCCGGCTATCGCAACCCGGAAAACTTCATCACCGTATCCGACCCGTATCCGACCGTTACCGCGATGGCCGCCGACTTGATACTGCCCACGGCGATGTGGATGGAAAAAGAAGGCGCTTACGGCAACGCCGAACGACGCACCCAGTTCTGGCGTCAACAAGTCGATGCCCCGGGCGAGGCGAAATCCGACGTCTGGCAAGTGGTCGAATTCTCCAAACGCTTCAAGGTCGAGGAGGTTTGGCCCGAGGAACTGCTGGCGTTGAAGCCGGAACATCGCGGCAAGACGCTCTATGAAGTGTTGTTCAGAAATGGCCACACGGACAAATTTCCGCTGCAAGACATCACCGACAACGCAGGCAATGTGTACAACAACTCGGAATCCAAGGACTTCGGTTTCTACCTGCAAAAGGGCCTGTTCGAGGAATATCGCGAGTTCCAGTACAAAGGACCCAAAAAGGGTCACGAGATGGCGCCGTTCGACGCCTATCACAACGCTCGCGGTCTACGCTGGCCGGTGTTGGACGGTCAGGAAACCCTGTGGCGGTTCCGCGAAGGTTACGACAAGCATGTCGAAGCCGGAACGGGCGTGCAGTTCTATGGCAAGCCCGATGGCCGTGCGGCGATCATCTTTGCGCCGTACGAACCACCTGCCGAAAGCCCGGATGACGAATACAATCTGTGGCTCAGCACCGGGCGTGTGTTGGAACACTGGCATTCCGGCTCTATGACTCGGCGTGTGCCGGAACTCTATCGCGCCTTCCCGGATGCGAAGATCTACATGCATCCGGACGACGCCAAGGATCGCGGCCTGAAACGCGGTCAGGAAGTCAAGGTGCAGACGCGACGTGGCGAAGTGACCACCCGCGTCGAAACGCGCGGCCGCAACAAACCGCCTCGGGGCTTGGTGTTCATGCCATGGTTCGATGCGGGGCAATTGGTCAACAAGCTCACGCTCGACGCCACAGATCCGCTTTCCAAGGAAACGGATTACAAAAAGTGCGCGTGCCGCGTGGTGCGGGCTTAACGGCTAAGGGGTAGGGCTCGATTATGGGCGAACCATCCACATCCACCAAGAGCGTGCAGTCGCGCCGCCGGTTTTTGGCCAATGTCGCCAGGGCCGCCGGGGGCGTGGGTGCGCTCAGCTTGGTGGTGGGATTGTTCGCCCGTCAGGCTCAATCACTGCCCGCGCAGGCTTTGCGTCCACCAGGGGCGGGGGCGGAAAGCGACTTTCTCGCCGCGTGTATCCGTTGTGGGTTGTGCGTGCGCGATTGCCCCTATCCGACTTTGGGGTTGGCCGATGTCGGCGAAGATGTGCCGGTGGGCACGCCCTATTTCGTTGCCCGTCGCGCACCGTGCGAGATGTGCGACGACATTCCGTGCGTCAAGGCGTGCCCGACCGGCGCACTGGATCCGAACCTCACCAACATCGACGACGCCGACATGGGGCTGGCGGTGTTGGTGGACGAGGAAACCTGCCTGAATTTCCAAGGATTGCGTTGCGACGTGTGCTATCGGGTGTGCCCGGCCATTGACCAAGCGATCACGTTGGAGATGCTGCACAACCCGCGCACCGGCAAGCACGCTGTCTTCATTCCCACGGTGCATTCGGACAAGTGCACCGGGTGCGGTAAGTGTGAACGCTCATGTGTTTTGGAAACTGCCGCCATCCGCGTCTTTCCCCGTCATTTGGCCAAGGGCCGCATCGGTGAGCACTATCGTCTCGGCTGGGTGGAAAAGGAAAACAAGGGTGAAGCCCTGATTCAAGGCATCGTCGATCTTCCCGACCGGATGCCGGGTAATTTGGGGGGAGGTCTCAAATGAGTACCAAAGCCTATCCCGGACGCGATGCGGTGAAATCGAAAGGCTGGTTGGTCGCACACAAGTGGCTGCTGATCCGCCGCGCGGTGCAGTTCGGCATCTTGGGCTTGTTTCTGGCTGGCCCGCTTGCGGGTGTGTGGATCGTCAAAGGCAACCTGACGTCTAGCCTCACCTTAGGCGTGTTGCCGCTGAGCGATCCGTTTATTTTGGTGCAGAGTTTGCTGGCGGGCCACGTCGCCGCCGCAAGCGCACTGATCGGTGCCGCAGTCGTGTTGGCGGTTTACGTCTTGGTCGGCGGACGCAGTTACTGTTCGTTCGTGTGTCCGATGAACATCGTCACCGATGCGTCGCGGTGGGCGGCCAAGCGCCTCGACCTGCCCAAGGGCTGGCAGCCTGTGCGCGAAACACGGTTGTGGATTTTGGCTTCGGTTATGGTCACGGCCTTGATTACCGGGGTGATGGCTTGGGAAATGCTCAATCCGGTCACCATTCTGCATCGCGGTTTGGTGTTCGGCAGCAGCTATGTTTGGACCGTGGCGCTGGCGATCTTCCTGTTCGACTTGGTGGTCAGCCGGCGCGGCTGGTGCGGGCATTTGTGCCCCATGGGGGCGTTTTACGGTTTGATCGGGTCGGTTAGCTTGACGCGGGTTTCGGCGCAAAACCGCAAAGCCTGTAACGATTGCATGGATTGCTTCGCGGTGTGCCCCGAACCCCACGTGATCACCCCAGCGTTACGCGGCGCAGGCTCGGCTATCGGGCCGGTGATCTTGTCTGGCGATTGCACCAACTGCGGGCGCTGCATCGATGTGTGCGCCAAAGATGTTTTTTCGTTTGATGTCCGCTTTCGCAACGACCCGCCCAAGGGCGAGGTGGATGAGGAAAGCATACCAATTTCAACGGACCGGCACGCGGCGTGAAAACCCGGCCGGAGAGGTTTTGCCTACTTAGGCTAGAAAGGGAGACTGGTCATGAAGACTTGGATCAAGGTGATGGCGGTGGGGATAGCTGTTGTGGCCGTGTCGGCGTTTGGCATGAACCACGCCGCATACGCCGAAGAAGGGGTGACGTCGTTGCGCGGGCAGACGGCGCTCGACGAAGAACCGGGCGCGGCCGATATCACCAAACAAGATACCGGCAAGCGGTTTACGCGCAATTATCGTCAGCAACCGCCGCTGATTCCACACAAGATCGAAAAGTATCAAATCGATCTGAAGGCCAATCAGTGTCTGGGGTGTCACGACTGGCCGCAGAACGTTGAAGCCAACGCACCGAAGATCAGTGAAACGCATTACGTCAGCCCGACGGGCGTGCGCCTGAACAAGGTGTCCGGAAGCCGCTGGTTCTGCAACCAGTGCCATGTTCCGCAGGCCGAAACCAATGCGCTGGTGCCGAACACGTTTACGTCGTCGATCGACCTGAAGTGACACGCGCCGTAGCGATATTCGAGATGACGCCCCGCATAGGGGGCAGCACACACTTGCGAGAGGGGATTGAGCCATGAGCGCCTCGAACGAAGAACCGAACTCCTTCCTGGGCCGGATGTGGCAACAGCTTCGCCGCCCCACGGCCCGATACGCCATGGGCACACTCCTGGTCTCCGGCTTTTTTGTCGGCATCATGTTTTGGGGTGGCTTCAACTGGTCGTTGGAACTTACCAACACGGAAACGTTCTGCGTAACGTGCCACGAGATGGAAGCCAACGTGTACCGCGAATACAAGGAAACGGTTCACTATTCAAACCGCACCGGGGTGCGCGCGACGTGTCCCGATTGCCACGTGCCGAAAACCTGGGTGCACAAAATGGCGCGTAAGATCAAAGCTTCCAACGAGTTGCTGCACCATTTCCTCGGCACCATCGACACCCGCGAAAAGTATGAAGCCAAGCGACTGGAGTTGGCCAAGAACGTGTGGAAGGTGATGAAGGAAACGGATTCCCGCGAATGCCGCAACTGCCATAACTTCGAATTCATGGACTTCGTGGTGCAAGAAAAACGTTCTCGTGGACGTCACGAAGAAGCCATCGATAACGGCATGACCTGCATCGATTGCCACAAAGGTATCGCCCACGAACTGCCCGCCGGCATTGTCGGTGTGGAGGGTGTGCCCAACGTCGGCAACCCGAATTTGGCCAATTGACCAGGGCCTGAAACGGGACTGTTTGACGTGTACGGTCTTCCTTTTGAACCCGTCGGGTGCGGTACGCATCCGGCGGGTTTTTTCCGCCTATAAGATTTGCTCTGTGGTGCAGTTGTCCGTCATACTCGGGTCAACGTTGGCCTGAATTGACGAGACCCCGATATGTCCGACCACCGCCCTGGCTACCTGCCCAAAATCATCGCCCATCGCGGCGCCAGTAAGCGTGCGCCGGAAAACACCCTGGCGGCCATCGCCGAGGCCGCCACGCTGGGCGCACGGGCGGTGGAATTCGACGTCACCATCAGCGCCGACGGCGTGCCGGTGCTGATGCACGACGAAACACTCAACCGGTGTAGCGACGGCCAAGGGCCGGTGATCTTGAAAACCCTGGCCGAGCTTCAGGCGTTGGACGCCGGTGGTTGGTTCGACGTCAGGTTCGCGGGCGAACGGATCCCGACCTTGGAACAAGCGTTGGAACTTGCCGCAGATCGCGGTTTCAGTGTGAACTTGGAACTCAAGCCGACGCTGGGTTGGGAAGCGCCAACGGTCTCCGCCATTTGCGACACACTTAAAAACGTCTGGCGCGCGGACATGGCGCTGGTGGTGTCGTCGTTCAATCCGTTGGCCCTGGAACAATTTGCGGCCGAGATGCCGGGCGTTGATCTGGGCTATCTATGCGATGCCGTGCCGCCCGATTGGCGTGCGCGTTTGGCTCGGTTTGGGTGCGTCAATCTGCATTGTTATGCGCCGTTCGTGACCCCCGATCTGGTGCGCGATGTGCGTGCTCATGGTGCGCGGCTGCACGTGTTCACCGTCAACGACCCCGATCAAGCGAAGGACTTGTTCGCCTGGGGGGTGGATGCGGTGTTTACGGATTGTCCCGATGTCATGTTGGAGGCCCTTGACGATGAAGGCTGATCGCGTTGCGACAGTAAGTTTGCTCGCGTTGCTGTATGGTGCTCAGGCTTGGGCGGGCGAAGCCGATGTGCTCGACGTGCGCGCGGCGCCGGCGCCGGGCGGTATCTATCGTTTCGATGTCACCGTACGCCACGCCGACGAAGGCTGGGATCACTACGCCGATGCTTATGATATCGTTGCCCCCGATGGCACGGTTTTGGGCACACGGATTTTGGCGCACCCACACGTCGACGAACAGCCGTTCACTCGCTCGTTGGGCGGGGTGCGCATTCCCCCAAACGTGACGACCGTCGCTGTGCGCGCTCACGACATGGTTCACGGCTTGGGTGGTAGGACGCAGCACATTCAATTGCCGGAGCGAGGCAAATGACCAACGCCATCGGCAGCGATTTCGCAGGGCACATCAACGTGCGCCTCCTTACCCTTGCGGGCCAGGTCTCTGCGGTTAAGATTGACAGCACCCGTCCGCGCGGCGTCGCCAAGGTCTTCGCCGGGCGTACGCCCGAAGAAACGGTTGGCCTGTTGGGGCGGGTGTTTTCACTGTGCGCCATGGCGCAAACCGTGGCCGGGCTCGAAGCCTTGGAAGACGCGTGCGGCGTGAACGTCGCCGCACCGCACCGCGCGGCGCGTGATATTCTGCGCGAAGCCGAAATGCTCACCCAAACGCTTTTACGCGTATGCATGGATTGGCCGCGCGTGCTCGACATGCCCCCCGCCGTCGAAGTGGCACGCGCGGCATTGTCCGCGCAGGCCGGATTGGAAGCCGATCTATTTGATGGACAAAATTGGAAGGTCATTGGTGGCGTGGCGATGAGCCCGGACGAAGATGCGTTGCGCACGCGTTTGTGCGATCTGCAGGATGTCGTGGCAAAGACGTTCGATCCAGGCGGTCTTGCCGAGACCCTGGTGGCGGCTTTGGACCGTCGCGGTCTCAACGGTTTTGGCGCGCTCGGCGAGGGTGTCGCGCCCGAAAGCGGGGCGTTGTCGCGTCACTGGAACGACGCGGATGTCGCCGCCGCACGGATCGCGTTCGGCGCGGGGTTGCGTGCGCGGCTGTTGGCGCGGTTTGCCGACATGCGGAGTCTGCCGGTGTCGTTGTTGAACGCGGTGGGGGAGCTTCATCCATGCTCTGGTCGAGAATTCAATCCGAACGCGAACGGTGCAGGTACGGCGACGGTGGAAACGGCGCGTGGCGCATTGACCCATACTGTAAGCGTCAAGGACGGCAAGATATCAACCTACGTGATCGATGCGCCGACCGATTTGAATTTTTTAAATGATGGCGTGGTGGCGACTGGGCTCTTGGGGGCCGCGGCAGTCGATCCCGATGCTTTGAACGCGGCGGCGGAGCTGCACGTCTTGGCGGTCGATCCTTGTGTCCGTTGCACGTTGGAGGTCCGCAATGCATGAAATGTCGCTGGCCGAGGGCGTGCTGCAAATCTTGCAAGACCAAGCCGCCACCCAGAACTACACCAAGGTCAAAACCGTGTGGCTGGAAATCGGCGAACTGTCGCACGTCGATCCGGATGCAATCGCGTTTTGCTTCGATGCCGTGATTCGCGACACGCTCGCCGATGGCGCAAAATTGGAAATCATCCGAACCCCCGGTCAGGCTTGGTGTCATGACTGCATGGAGCACATCGCGATTTCGAGCCTTGTCGATCCGTGTCCCAAATGCGGCGGGCATCGCATCCAGGTGACGGATGGCGACGACATGCGGGTCAAGGAATTGGAGGTCGATTGACATGGTCGACGCGGACATCGCCACGGTGATCGATCTGGACCGGTCCTATTCGACGGTGTTGGGTGTGGGCGCGCATCTCAAGGCGAGCTTGTGTTTGATCAAGGGTGACAAGGCGTTCGTCACCGTGCCAGCCGGTGACATGGAAACGCTCGAAGCGGTCGAGCTGTATGAGCGCTTGTTGAACAAGCTTCTGGATATGGCAGGCGGTAACAGCGAAGTCGCCGCTTGCGCACATGACTTGCATCGCGATTTTCACTCAACTCAATCTGCGCAAAGATTGGGCTGTCCCACCATAGCGGTGCAACATCACCATGCGCACATCGCGTCGGTCACGGCGGAGCACGGTTGCGATGAACCGCTTTTGGGATTGGCGCTGGATGGGTTCGGCTTGGGGCCGGGCGACCAGTCGTGGGGGGGCGAGTTGTTGGTTGTGGACGGGGCTGCCTATGAGCGGTTCGGCGGATTGCATCTTTTGGCTCAACCTGGCGGGGACGTTGCTGCACGCGAGCCGTGGCGCATGGGGGCTGCGGCTTTGTACGCCTTGGGTCGGGGTGACGAGATCGCCGCCTACTATCCCCACCAGCCGCATGCGGCGATGTTGTCCGAAATGATTGAACGCAACTTGAACAGTCCAAAAACGTCGAGTTGCGGACGTTTGTTCGACGCCGCGTGCGGGCTTCTCAAAGTGTGTGAAGTCTCCGAATTTGAAGGCCAGGCGCCGATGGCGCTGGAGGCAATGGTTGCATCGCCGGACGTTCTCGACGGCGGGTGGGCGGTTACGGCGGACAATCATCTCGATATGCGAGGATTGTTGGCGGCATTGGTCGGAATGGAGGCCCCCGCCGGGGCAAACCTTTTTCACGGTACATTGATCGCAGCGCTGAGCGATTGGGTTCTTCGCGCGCGGGAACGAACCGGCTTGAACGCGGTCGGCTTAAGTGGCGGATGCTTTTTCAACGCCGTCGTCAAACAAGGGCTGACGGTCGCGCTTGAGGGTCAAGGGATGAAGGTGTTGTCGCCCGAGCTCCTTTCACCGGGTGACGCAGGATTGAGTTTCGGTCAGGCGATGGTCGCGGCACTGAGCGTTATGCCGCCAAAGCCTTAGATATCGCCGATGCCCGGTGAAATGTTGCGGGCGCGTTGGGCGTTTGCGGCGGTGGCCTGCGGCGGTGGCGGTGCGGCGCGTTGGGCACAGTCGAGACGTTCGCACAATCGGCATGCCACGCCCACCGGCACGGCGGTGTCGGCGTGGTCGATGTCGATGCCGTTCGCATAGACCATGCGCCGCGCATCGCTGACTTCGCATCCGATGCTCACCGAATAATGGCTTTGCGGTTGTCCATGGTGCAACACCGGCTTGCTCACCGTGCGCGCGACGTTGAAATAGCGCGACCCGTCCGGCATGCGGTCCAGCTGCGTGCGGATTTGTCCCGGCGTCATGAACGCGTGATGAACGGCCCAGCGCGGGCAAGCGCTTCCGTATTTGGGAATGCGCAAACCCGACGCGCTGAAGCGTTTGGAAATGTTGCCCGCCACGTCAACGCGGATGATGTGCAGCGGAATGCCTGACGCGGTGGGGCTGCGCAATGTGGTGAGACGGTGGCAAATCTGTTCGTAACTGGCCCCGAATTGCTGGCGCAGCTGGCCGATGTCGTATCGTGTTGCTTCCGCTGCCGCCAACATGTCGTCATACGGCATCAGGCACGCCCCGGCGAAATAGTTTGCCAGCGCTGCAATGCCACGCCGGCGCGCCGCTTCGTTGGGCAATTCGGGTACGTTGACGAGCTTTTCGAACTGCGCACCGAACGACAATTTTCCGGCAAACAAGGCGAGATGGAAGTTCAGGCTGGAAAGCGGCAAGGCACGCGACACGATCAACTGCCGCCGCTCGCTGTCGTAAACGGTGGCGGTGGTCTCGTGAATGTCGGGGGCGGCGGTCTCGACGCTGACACCGTGCTTTTCCAGCAAGAACCCGGCAAGACGCATGTGCGGGGCGGGACTGTCCAGTCCGGCTTCGCGACGCAACTCGGTCGCAGCCTCTTCCAAATCCAGAAAGTAATTGTTGTTGGCCTGTATGAAGTCCGTCACGGCTTCGGTGGGCGACAACCCGCCGGCCACGTCCATCAGCCCATCGCCGGTGATCAGGCCCAGCATGTCGGTGACGGCCTCGGATAAATTCTCCGACTCGTTCATCACGATTTTCGAAAAGTCGTGACGTTCGTTCTCGCTCAAATCGTCGGTGTCGTGAAGAATTTCCGAAAACGACAGGATCGACGTCAACAGCATGCGCAGGCGGTACCCGGCGTTCGAAATCACCGGATCTTGGGCGAGGCGCTCGCTGACCATTTGTAAATCGTCATGGGCTTTGCGGTATGCGCCAAAGGCTTTGAGCACGGCTTGGCACAATTCAGGGGTGTCGGCGACCAACGCGCCGATGTCACTGTCGCTGAGTTGCAAATCCTCGAACATGGGATCTTGCAGGACTTCGGAGATTTCCGCGCTGAGCAGATTTTCTTGCTGGGGGGAGAAAACCTGCGGGTCGACTTCGAGGATTTGGCTGAGACGCAGCAGCAAAGGCACGGTCAAAGTGCGGCGATTGTGTTCGATCAGGTTGAGATAACTGGCCGAGATGCCCAACTGGTCCGCCAGCTTGACTTGGCTGAGGCCGCGATCGTTACGCAATCGACGCAAACGCGTGCCCAGCATGATGTTTTTGACCATTTTTGCTCGCCCAAGAATGTTTACAAGATTAACAAATTTACAACTCTTATCTTTTCAACGTTAACATAAAAAAGCACTAAAAAGCAAAATGTTGTCGACTTCCAACAGTCTTTGATGAAAATTCTTAACCGTCACTGTGACAGAGGGATTTCGGGCGAAAAGAAAAAAGACGGACCTCCCCAAGGCCTTCCTTCGAAATGTCACAGCCGTACTCCCCGGATTGGGCCGGGGGCGGAGACATAACAATCAGGGAGTTAAAACATGTCTGATCAATCTCGGGGTAAATCCGGAGGCGTTTCTCGTCGCGGTGTGTTGAAAGCCGGCGCGGCGACCGGTGTGGTTCTTGCCTCACCTGCTATTTTTGCCAGCCAGGCTCACGCCTTCCGCAACGATCCGGGCAGCGCCAAAAGCGTCAAGTTCGGTTTCAACGTGCCGCAGTCCGGCCCGTATGCCGACGAAGGCGCTGACGAACTGCGCGCTTACAAACTGGCCGTCAAGCACCTCAACGGTGAAGGCGACGGCGGTATGCTCAACACCATGAAGCCGCTGTCGCTCAAGGGCAACGGCGTTTTGGGCAAAAAAGTCGAATACGTGACCGGCGATACGCAGACCAAGTCCGACGCCGCGCGCGCATCGGCCAAGCGCATGATCGAAAAAGATGGCGTGTTGATGGTCACCGGCGGTTCTTCGTCGGGTGTGGCTGTCGCCGTTCAGGGCCTGTGCCAAGAAATGGGCACCATCTTCATGGCCGGCTTGACCCACTCCAACGACACCACGGGTAAAGACAAGAAGCGTTATGGCTTCCGTCACTTCTTCAACGCTTACATGTCGGGCGCCGCGCTCGGCCCGGTGCTGAAGGAAGAGTACGGCACGCAGCGTCGCGCCTATCACCTGACCGCCGACTACACCTGGGGCTGGACGCAGGAAGAATCGATCAAAAACACCACCGAAGGATTGGGTTGGGAAACCGTCAACACGGTTCGCACCCCGGTTGGTGCTGGCGACTTCTCGCAGTACATCACCCCGGTTCTGAACTCCGGCGCCGACGTGTTGATCCTGAACCACTACGGTAAGGACATGATCAACTCGCTGACCCAGGCCGTGCAGTTCGGTCTGCGCGACAAGCAGGTCAACGGCAAGAACTTTGAAATCATCGTTCCGCTGTTCTCGCGTCTGATGGCGCAGGGTGCGGGCGAAAACATCAAAGGCATCTTGGGCACCACCAACTGGAACTGGTCCTTGCAGGACGCCGGCTCGCAGGCTTTCGTTAAGTCCTTCGGCGCCGAATACGGTGCACCGCCGTCGATGGCTGCGCACACCTGCTACGTTCAGGCGCTGCTCTATGCAAACGCTTGCGAAATGGCCGGAACCTTCAACCCGGTTCAGGTGATCAAGGCCTTGGAAGGCTTCGAGTTCGACGGCATGGGCAACGGTGCGACCTTGTACCGCGCCGAAGATCACCAGTGCTTCAAGGACGTTCTGGTCGTGCGTGGTAACGAAAACCCGACGTCTCAGTTCGACCTTCTCAAGGTCGTCAAAGAAGTGCCGCGTGCTCAGGTCGAGTACGACGCCAAAATCTTTGGCGGTGAGTTGGGCCCGTACGAGGTCTAAGCCACAACAGGCGACGTGTGATGCCGACCGCACCGGCGGTCGGCATCATCGCCCCAAAAACAATAAAAAATTGGCGGCGCGCCGGGCTTCTGAAAAATAGAAATTCTACACGCTGAAGAGGCGGTTGGTTTATCATGGACGCTATCGTTCTACAGATTCTCAATGGCTTGGATAAAGGCGGAGCGTATGCGCTGATCGCCCTGGGCCTGACACTTGCATTCGGTACGCTCGGCATCGTGAACTTCGCGCACGGCGCGTTGTTCATGCTGGGTGCGTTTTGTGCGGTATCGCTGCAAAAAATCCTGACGATTTCTCAGCGCGTTCGCGATGAGAGCATCACGTTTTTCGAAGCGTACAAAGAGACCCCCTATCTGGAAATCTGGTGGGGCGATACCGGCACAAAGATCATCGAGTATTCCGTGCCGCTGTCCATCTTGCTGGCGATCCCGATCATGGTGGTCATTGGCATTGCGATGGAACGCGGTTTGATCCGCTTCTTTTACAAGCGCAGCCATGCGGAACAGATTCTCGTTACGTTTGGCCTGGCGATCGTGATCCAGGAAATCATCCGCCATTTCTTTGGCGCTAACCCAATTCCACAAGCCGCGCCCGATTTTGTTTCGGGCAGTGCCAATGTCGGTGCCATGCTGGGGCTCAGCGATACGCTGGTCTATCCGTGGTGGCGGCTGATCTATTTCGCCTTTGCCATGGTCGTGATCGGCGGCGTGTTTGCATTCTTGCAATACACCACCTACGGCATGGTGGTGCGTGCCGGCATGGCCGATCGCGACACCGTTGGGCTGTTGGGCATCAACATTCAGCGTCGTTTCACCATCGTGTTCGCCTTGGCGGCCGTGGTCGCAGGTTTGGCGGGCGTGATGTACACGCCGGTTCTGCCTCCGGATTACCACATGGGCATGGACTTCTTGGTTCTGTCGTTCGTGGTGGTCGTGGTCGGCGGCATGGGCTCTCTGCCCGGCGCCGTCGCGGCGGGCTTCATGCTTGGCATTTTACAATCGTTCTCATCGATGAACGAAATCAAAGAACTCATTCCCGGCATCGACCAAATCATCATCTATCTGGTCGCCGTGGTTATTCTCTTGGTCCGTCCGCGTGGTCTGATGGGTCGCAAAGGCGTGATGGAGAGCTAAGATATGAGCATTCACAGTACACGCAAAGACCTTCTGCTCATGGCCGTCTTCACGGTGGCGGTGCTGACCATGCCGATTTGGTTGTCGCCGATCGGTGCAGCATACCCTGACCTTTTGCAGAAGTTCGCAATCTTCGGCATCTTCGCCATCGGCTTCAACATTCTGTTCGGATTGACGGGCTATCTGTCGTTCGGTCACGCCGCGTTTTTGGGGGTCGGTTCCTACGCCGCGGTGTGGTCGTTCAAGCTGCTGACGATGAACGTCATTCCCGCGATTGTGTTCGGCACCTTGATCGCCGGCGTCTTCGCGGTGTTGATCGGTTTCATCAGCCTGCGCCGGTCAGGGATTTATTTCTCGATCCTGACGTTGGCGTTTGCGCAGATGTCTTACAACATGGCGTATTCGGTGCTCACGCCGATCACCAACGGTGAAACGGGTTTGCAGTTGACGCAAAACGATCCGCGCATCCTTGACGCCGCCGCGGTGGGCACCGGTTTGCCCTCGACGGAACTGTTCGGCATGAAGTTGAGCGGCTATCCGGGCTTCTATTTCTGCGCAGTGTTGCTGATCATCGGGTTCTACATTTCCTTGCGCATCTTCCGCTCTCCGTTCGGCCTCAAGTTGGCGGCGATCAAATCCAACCAAAAGCGCATGAACTATACCGGCTTCAATCCGCGCCCGTATCTGTTGGTGGCGTTTGTCATCTCAGGCATGTACGCGGGCTTGGCAGGGTCGTTGATGGCAGTCACCGATCCCCTGGCTGGCGCCGAACGCATGCAGTGGACGGCATCGGGCGAGGTCGTTTTGATGACCATCTTGGGCGGTGTCGGCACGCTGATCGGGCCGTTGCTCGGCGCGGGCTTGATCAAGTACTTCGAGAACATTTTCTCGTCCTACAACGAACAAGTTTTGCATCAGATTTTCAGTTTTCTTCCGGACTTCCTGGAAAAGATCATGGTGTTCATCGTCAATCCTTTCGTTGGCGAGGGCTGGCACCTGACCTTGGGCGCACTGTTCATGGTGGTCGTGATCTTCCTGCCCGGCGGAATCATGGAAGGATTCAGCCGCACCCTGGCGTGGATCAAGAAGGACCGTTCGAAGTCTGCCGACGATGCGGGACCGAAGGTCAAAACCAGGCCGAGCGAGGGCTAAGGAGATGGACAACGTGGAAAATATCGTTCTGAACGTCTCCGGCGTGCAAAAGACCTTCGGCGGTCTGCAGGCGCTCAGCGACATCAACTTGAAGATCGAAGAAGGCAAGACCCACGCCATTATCGGTCCCAACGGTGCAGGCAAATCGACGCTGTTGAACGTTTGCGTCGGACTGCTGGCTCCTGATTCCGGATCGGTCAAGTTCGGCGACGTCAATCTTACGGGTAAAACACCTTACGAAATCAATCAGTTGGGCGTTGTGCGCGTGTTTCAAACTCCGGAAATCTTTCCCGAGTTGACGCTGCTGCAAAACGTCATCATCCCGGCTTTGGCCAAGCGCGACGGCGAGTTCCGGTTCAATGCTTTCAAAGCGTTGGCCGACGAAAAGGAACTCGTCGACGAAGCCAAGCACGTCCTTGAGGACTTGGGTCTGGAAAACCAGATGCATGATCTCTCGGCGAGCATGTCGCGTGGCGACAAGCGGCGGTTGGAACTGGCCATGTGCCTGATCCAGCATCCCAAGCTGCTGCTGTTGGACGAACCCACCGCCGGTATGGCGCGTCACGATACCAACCGCACCATCGACATTCTCAAGCGCATCAAAAGCCGCGGCATGACCAAAGTGATCATCGAACACGACATGCACGTGGTGTTCAGTTTGGCCGATCACATTTCGGTTTTGGCGCAAGGCGCGATCATCGCCGACGGCACCCCCGACGAAGTTCGCGGCAACCCGAAGGTTCAAGAAGCATATCTTGGTGGAGCGCACCTATGAACGATCAATCTCTCGGCATCGATTTGGGCAACGTGGGCACCAAGCCGACCGCGGAAAAGCCCGTCAACGAAGGTGCGGCCACGGCGTTTTTCTCGGCCTGGGACATGCACTCGTATTACGGCGAAAGCTACATCGTGCAAGGCGTCAGCTTTGATATCCACGAAGGCGAAATCGTCGCGCTGCTCGGCCGAAACGGCGCGGGCAAGACGTCGAC
Source organism: Magnetovibrio sp. (assembly GCF_036568125.1). NCBI lineage: Bacteria > Pseudomonadati > Pseudomonadota > Alphaproteobacteria > Rhodospirillales > Magnetovibrionaceae > Magnetovibrio > Magnetovibrio sp. The sequence continues at coordinate 19,030 of NZ_DATCTF010000011.1, read as the reverse complement.
CCTGCGCACCATTGCGCGCATGGACAATCCGGAATTGCGTCATGGTGAAATCTGGCTGGACCACCAGCCGCTGCATACCATGCAGGCGTGGCAGGCCGCGCGTCTTGGCGTTGGATTGGTGCCTGAAGATCGGCGCATCATTTCCGGTTTGACGGTTGAAGAAAATCTTGTTCTGTCGCAGATTGCTCCGCCCATCGGCTGGTCGTTGGAACGCATTTACGAACACTTTCCCCGATTGGCCGAACGCCGCAATCAAGAAGGCGTGACGTTGTCGGGCGGCGAACAGCAGATGCTGGCGGTGGCCCGCGCCTTGGCCCGCGACATCAAGCTGCTGTTGTTGGACGAGCCCTATGAAGGCTTGGCCCCGGTGATCGTGCACGAAATCGAGAGCATCCTCGAAGGCGTCAAAAAGCTCGGTATCACCACCATTATCGTCGAGCAAAACGCCATCGCCGCACTGCACTTGGCGGACCGCGCAATCATTTTGGACATGGGCGAAGTCGTGTTTAACGGCCTTGCACAGGAAGTCCTCGATAACAAAGAACTCAGAGACGAATATCTGGCGATCTAAAGTCCACATCCGCACAGGCGGGGACTGGGCGCTCATCACTCCTACCCCCTTGTTCGTCAGATAGCACAAGGCCCCGGCACGTCCGGGGCCTTGTTGCGTTTGGGGGGCATGGTGTGAAGACAAAGATGACATTTTGCATGTGAATGGCTAGGATGCCTGTACAGTGGATTGGCCCGCTGGTTAGGGGAGACGAAAGCGCCATGACCTATTCGGTGCTGGTGGTGGAAGACGAGCCGAACATCGTCCTATCGCTTCAATTCATCATGAAACGCTCTGGGCACGAGGTACGCATCGCCGAGGACGGCGAAGCTGCTTTGCTCGCAATGAAAGAAAAAACACCCGACGTGGTGCTGCTCGATATCATGCTGCCCAAGCGTGATGGACTGTCGGTCTGCGAAGCGGTGCGTGCCAACCCCGATTGGGCGGGGGTGAAGATCTTGGTTCTGAGTGCCAAAAGCCGGGAATCGGATAAAGAACGGGCATTGTCGTTGGGTGCGGACGATTACATCACCAAACCCTATTCAACACGTGAAGTTTGCGAACGGGTCAACGCCATGCTGGGCATCGATGGATGCCCCCAGGTGCCCTGACGCCATATTCCATAGACAAAGGCGAACCCGATGAAACGCTCCGGGCGCAAACAGGAATGGTCGCTGACGATGTTTGTGTTCGGCGTGTTGTTCTTCTTCCCTCCACTTGTCAGTATATTCGACAAGCCTTACGTGGTGTTGGGGGTGCCGCTTGCGTATTTGGTCATGTTCGGCATGTGGGGGCTGATCATATTCGGCATCTGGCTGGGTGCGCGCCCCATACCCTTACGCGGCGATACGCTTGTTGTTACAGACCAGAACCCGCGCGATACAATCGTGGATACAGCGCAATCGGTCGGTAAAGAAACGGAGCGGGGATAGATCATGCAAGGTGGTCTGATCGCCATTGTCTCGATCGCCTATCTGGGCACGCTGTTCGCCATTGCGTATTTTGGTGACAAACGCGCCGAACAGGGCCGCAGCCTGACGCAAAACCCATATATCTATACGCTGTCGATTGCGGTGTTCTGCACCTCGTGGACGTTTTATGGATCGGTCGGATTGGCGGCCCGCTCTGGGTTGGATTTTTTGCCGATCTATCTTGGCCCGACGCTGGTGTTCGTGGTGTGGTCGGTGGTGTGGGTGAAGATCGTGCGCATCTGCAAGCTCAACCGCATCACCTCAATCGCCGACTTTATTTCGTCGCGTTATGGCAAGAGCTCGCGCCTGGGCGGGCTGGTGGCGTTGATCGCGGTGATCGGCACCACGCCGTACATTTCGCTGCAACTCAAATCCATCGCCACCAGCTTTGAAATCATCACCAATTCATCGGGCGAGAGCAGCGCAATTAGCCCGGTTCTGGGGCAGTACGGCCTGGATTCAACGTTCCTGATTGCCTTGGCGCTGGCGATTTTCTCGATCCTGTTCGGCACCCGCCACATCGACGCCAGTGAACATCACGAAGGCATCGTTGCCGCAATTGCGTTTGAATCCATCGTCAAGCTGTTCGCGTTCTTGGCGGTGGGCTTCTTCGTCACCTTCGGCGTTTATGGCGGGTTCGCCGATTTGTTCGCCAAGGCAACAGAGGCCGAATTGCAGCATCTGTTCACCATCAATCCCACCGGCGATTACGCCACCTGGGTAACGATGATTTTGCTGTCGATGTTGGCGATCATCTGCTTGCCGCGCCAGTTCTACATCACGGCGGTCGAAAACACCGATGAGAACCATCTGCGCACCGCCGTGTGGCTGTTCCCGCTGTATCTTTTGGCGATCAATATCTTCGTTTTGCCGATCGCCATCAGTGGACGCATGGCGTTTTCCCACGGTGGCGTGGATGCCGATATGTACATGCTCACCGTGCCGATTTTTTACGGACAAGGCGCACTGGCGTTGTTGGCGTTTATCGGTGGGCTGTCCGCCGCCACATCGATGGTGATCGTCGCCGCCATCGCGCTCAGCACCATGGTGTGTAACAACATCGTGGTGCCGATGCTGGTCAACTGGCGGTGGGTCGATTTGGGCAAACGTCGCGATCTGACCGGTCTTTTGCTGCTGACGCGCCGCGCATCGATCATTGCGATTTTGATCCTGGGTTATGGCTATTTTCGTCTTGCGTCGGGATCGTATTCTCTGGTGACCATCGGTTTGGTGTCGTTTGCCGCCGCCGCCCAGTTCGCCCCGGCAATCATCGGCGGGATTTTTTGGAAAGGCGCGTCGCTGAAAGGCGCCATGACCGGTCTGGCCTTGGGTTTTGGGGTGTGGGCTTACACCTTGCTGTTGCCGTCATTTGCGCAATCGGGGTGGTTGCCCATCAGCTTTATCGATTACGGCCCCTTCGGTCTGACGTTCTTGAAACCGTACGCCCTGTTCGGATTGGAAGGGTTCGACAATCTGTCGCACGCTCTGTTCTGGAGCATGCTGGCCAATGTCGGCGTCTATGTGGTGGTGTCGCTGTTGACCCGGCAAAGCACCATCGAACGTATTCAGGGCGCGGTCTTCGTGGATGTGTTTCTCTATACCGAAGGCCTCAAGGATTCCCGTTTTCTCCAGGGCACCGCATCGATTGGCGACTTGCGCGATCTGGTCGGCCGTTTCGTCGGCGACGACCGCGCCGAAAAAGCATTTCAGGTTTTTGCCATGGAATTGGGCGTGCCGTTGCGCCCCAGTCAGGCCGCCGATACGGCATGGCTGGACCGCGCGGAAAAAATGCTTGCCGGTGCGGTGGGCTCGGCCACGGCGCGCGTGATGATTGGATCGGTGGTCAAGGGCGGCATCGTCAGTCTTGATGAGATGTACAAGATTTTGGACGAGACCTCCCAAGCCATTCAGTACTCGCGCATGCTGGAAACCAAATCGCGGGAATTGGAAGACACCACCACCCAGTTGCAAGCGGCCAACGAACGCCTCAAGGAACTGGACTCGCTCAAGGACGATTTCCTCAACACCATTTCCCATGAGCTGCGCACGCCCCTGACCTCGATCCGTGCGTTTTCGGAAATTCTGTCGGAAACGCCCGATATTACGGAAGAGGAAAGCTCACGGTTTTTGATGGTGATCCGCAAAGAAAGCGAGCGCCTGACCCGCCTGATCGATCAAATCCTGGATTTGGCGAAAATGGAATCCGGTCAAATGGACTGGGCGCTGGCCAACATCGATTCCCGCCCCGTTATCGAAGCGGCGGTGGCCACCATGTCGGCGCTGATGCACGAACGAGGCGTCACTTTGAAGGTCGAATTGCCGGCAGGTATGCCGATGATCAAGGCCGACCACGATCAACTGGTTCAGGTTCTGGTGAACCTACTTTCCAACGCAGTCAAGTTCTGCCGCCACCCTGGCGGTTACGTGGGCGTGACGGCAAAGGTGCGCAATGGACAACTGTGTATCAGCGTCAGCGACAATGGCGAAGGCGTGCCGGACGAAAAGAAGGCCGAGGTGTTCGAGAAATTCCACCAGTTCAATCAAGGCAACGACAAAATGCCCCGTGGCACGGGGTTGGGTTTGGCGATCTGTCGGCAGATCGTCACGTTCCTCGGTGGCCAAATATGGGTGGATGACAACCCCGCAGGTGTGGGGGCGCGTTTTTCCTTCACCGTGCCGATGGCCAGGGCCGATGGTTATTTCGCCGTTGAGGATGAAGTCGATAAACCGTCTCAGGCCTTGACGGTCTAGCCCCCCGTTTATTCAGGGGGCGGATCGTCCCTGCGTTTGCCTTTTTCGGGTGACTTACAGTATGGCGCCCGATTGGCGACGTTGAAACCGGCCTCGCCGTAACGCAAGATGTCGACCGATTTGATCAAATCCATTTTAAATATTTGATTGAGGATATTGGGTGCGATGCGTTCAAATTCGCCCAATTCAGTATCGGTCGCATTGCGGTCTTGCGGCAGAACCCGATTGAAACCCTGATAGAGCTTGTCCATCACATTGGCGACGCGTCGGCATACGGCGACCTTGGTGTCCCAATCTTCGACGGTCAAAATCACCGCGTAATATTGAGGACGGTCTTTCGTGCTGTGCGACGTCAAAGGCCAGCGCATGGTTTTCAGCCATATATGGATCGGCCCCGGTTCTTCCGGCACGACTTCCGGCGCGGGCTGACTTGGTGCCACAGTGTCCGGTTGAGCGTCTTGAACTTTTGCGGGTTCTTCGGGTTTCGGTGCTTGCGGTTCCGGGGTGGGGGCTGTCTCGGGCTCGCTGACGGCGGCAGGGGCCTGGGCAAGCTGCGCGGGGCGCGACGGTCCGATGGTCGATTGCAACAAGGCGTACACGATCCCCGATAGTAATAAGATGAAGGTGATCCCGACCGGCAACAGAACCTTGGGTTTGAGCAGAAAGTCGATTTTCCACAGCAAGCCGGCACGACGGTCGATGGCCGCGCCGGCGCGCTTGCGTTCGACATAGACGCGGGCTTTTTCGATACGGGCGTCTTTAATCTGGCGCAACAGGCCGCTGACGCCTTTTTGCTTCGCGGCGATGTCGACGGGTTCGGCGAGGATCGATTCCAGCTGATTTTTGAGCCGCGTGACTTCCGTTTCGTCGCCCCGGCGGGTGAACAGCTTGTCGATGACGACGGTGGTGGTGAGACGTAGGGTTTCAGCCGATGGCGATTGTGCGATCAGTTGAACGAAGCCCGACTGCGGGTCTTCGAAGACGACTTCCCAGTCCGTGGTGCCATCCGGCGTTTTAGGCCATGCGGCCTTGCCCATATTGGCGTTCATCTCTGCCATAAAACGAAAAACCTTAATCGATTAAAGGATTTAAATCATGTTACCCGGATATGACGAATTCCCCAACACATAGGAAAGCCTTGCGCGATTTTCCATTCTTACGCCATAGTCTAAGTATCAAAGGTTGATGAGATCTTAGGGGATTAGCATGGAACTCGCTGGATTTGCTGGATTTGCGGGCGCGCTGCTGCTGTTTGCGCTGGCGATGGTGTTCATGGGCGTCAAGGTGGTGCCCCAGGGCATGGAGTACACGGTGGAACGTTTCGGTCGTTATACCGCGACGCTGAAGCCGGGGCTGCACATCATCATGCCGGTGGTGGATCGTATCGGCGCCGAGCTGAATATGATGGAACAGGTCCTCGACGTACCCAGCCAGGAAGTCATCACCAAGGACAACGCCATGGTAACGGTCGATGGCGTGGTGTTTTATCAAATTCTCGATGCCGCATCGGCGGCGTACGAAGTCAGCGATCTGCAACGCGCGATCTTGAACCTGACCATGACCAACATCCGTACCGTGATGGGGTCAATGGACTTGGACGAGCTATTGTCCCAACGTGACAACATCAACGCAAAACTGTTGATGGTGGTTGACGAGGCCACTTCGCCTTGGGGCGTGAAAGTGACGCGCATCGAAATCAAGGACATCTCGCCGCCGCGCGATCTGGTCGATTCCATGGCCCGTCAGATGAAGGCGGAACGCGAAAAACGTGCACAAATTTTGGAAGCCGAAGGTTCGCGCCAGTCCGCGATCTTGCGCGCCGAAGGTGAAAAACAGTCCGCCATCTTGGAAGCCGAAGGCCGTCGCGAAGCCGCCTACCGCGACGCCGAGGCCCGTGAACGCGAAGCCGAAGCTGAAGCCAAGGCTACTGCGGTGGTTTCCGACGCCATCGCCAGCGGTGACGTGCAAGCCATCAATTACTTCGTCGCGCAGAAATATGTCGAAGCCTTGAAGGACATCGCATCGGCGCGCAATCAAAAGGTTCTATTCATGCCGATGGAGGCCACCGGCATCCTCAGCTCGCTGGCGGGCATCGCAGAGCTGGGCAAGGGCGCGTTCGGCGGCGGCAAGGACAGCGGCGGCGACAGTGGGGGCGGCAGTGTTCCCCCTGTACGCTAGTGTATTGATCAGCCCGCCGCGGCCGACGGAAAGGCAACTCGATATGTCTGTGACGTTTTTCGATGAAATCACCTTTTGGCATTGGCTGATTGCGGGCGTGATTTTGATTGCGCTCGAGATGGCGGTGCCCGGCGTGGTGTTTATGTGGATCGGCATCGCCGCGATCATCACCGGTGGGGTGGCCTGGGCCTCGCCCGACCTGGCGTTCGAATGGCTGCTGATCATCTTTGCGGTCTTGTCGGTGCTCAGCGTGGTGCTGGGGCGGACGTATCTTAAACGCCATCCACTGCAATCGGATCACCCCAAGCTCAACCGTCGTGGCGAACAATATGTCGGTCGCCACTTCACCCTGTCGGAACCCATCGTCGGTGGGTTCGGCAAAATCAAGGTCGACGACAGCACCTGGAAAGTCGCGGGCGAAGACATGCCCCAAGGCGCCAAGGTCGAAGTCGTCGCCGTCGACGGCGTGGTGCTGAAGGTCGAAGCGCGCGACTGAGTTAGCGGCCTTCGACTTCGATTTTCTCCAATACATCGCGCAACTTGTTGAGCGCACGATGGCGCATGTGGTCGCTTTCTTGGTCGCGCAGTTTTTCCGATAGGCTAACCAGGAACGACGCATAGTCGTTGTGCCAATCGCGGCTGTAAAGTTCTGATTGCTCGATGCGGGCCTTGACCACGCTGTGATTGATCTTGCCTTTCAGGCTCAGCACGAAGGTCTCATCCAGACGGGGAATGAAGACCCGCGCCGCCTCGCAACCGTGTGCGATCAGATGATCGCGCAACGTTGCCAAGGCCGGGTCGTCGCCATGGGTGAGGAAAATGCCGCGCTTGACCGGCATGCGATCGCATGCCCATTTTACCAACTCTTGTTGATCGGCGTGGGCCGAATAGTGGTCGATCATGCGGATGCGCGCGCGCACTGCGACTTCCTGGCCGTGGATACGCACCAGTTTTTTACCCTCCAACAGCATCGCGCCTAAACTGCCGGGCACCTGATAGCCGACGAACAAGACGGTGGCCTGCGGTCGCCACAGATTGGCCTTGAGGTGATAGCGGATGCGGCCGGCGTCGCACATGCCACTGGCGGCGATGATGATCGCGCCCGATGCGATGCGGTCCAGCGCCATGCTGTCTTCGGCGCGGTTGATGAATTCAAAGCGTGGATTGCGAAACAGGCCGCCACGCCCCTCGATATCGTTGAGGTCTTCTGCGTGACCTTCGAACACCTCTGTGGCGCGGATCGCCAGCGGACTGTCGAGGTAGACCGACACCGGCGGCAGTTCCTTGTCCTTGAGCAACAGCCCGATGTCGTAAAGGAGTTCCTGGGTGCGTTCGACCGCGAACGCGGGGATCAAGACGTTGCCGCCCGCGTTGAGGCCGTCGAGAATTTCGCGCTTCAAAACTTCTCGCCGCGCTTCCAAGGTAAGATCGATGCGGTCGCGATCGCCATAGGTGCTCTCGACGAATAGATAGTCGAGACCGGAAGGGCTTTCCGGGACCTCTTGGAAGGATTTTTCCTGCGGACCGATATCGCCGGAAAAGAGGACCTTCAGCGGCCGTTCTTCTGTATCGATCTCAACTTCGACCGAAGCCGAGCCCAAGATGTGTCCGGCGTTCCACAGCCGCACCCGTACCCCCGGCGAAGCTTCGAACCATTCGTCAAAGGGCCGGATGACAATGCTGTCCAGTGCCATTTCGGCCTGGACCTTGGTGTAGACGGGTTCGATGGTCGGCAGACCGCGACGTTGATTGCGCCGGTTGACGCGCTTGACTTCGGTCTCGTGGATGTAGCCGCTGTCGGGTAGCATGTAGGTGAGCAGATCGCGGGTGCCGCGGGTGGCGTAGACCGGGCCCTCGAAGCCCATTTTGACCAGCTTGGGCACCAGTCCCGAATGGTCGACGTGGGCATGGGTCAGCACCACGAAATCGATTTCTTTGGGCAGGAAGGTGAAGTTGCCGTAGTTCAACTCACGCAGCGATTTCGAGCCTTGAAACAGCCCGCAATCGACCAGAAATTTACCACCTGGATGGGTGACGAGATAGCACGACCCGGTAACCGTACCCGCCGCGCCAAGGAATTTGAGTTCGACGTTTTTGGAGAGTTGTTTGTTCATGGCCGTTCCCTCCGTCTGATAATTTTACGCCTTTTCAGAGGGGTAGCCAAATGAAACTGGCCATAGTCCCGTCGCAAAACCGTTTTGAGATTTTCTGGAAAGGCGGGCACTGCTATGATTCACAGTAAAGTAGGTGCCTAGATGACGATGCTGCAAAACCCAAATCAGTATGCGTTGGTCAAGGTTTTCCGACGCTTCGTGTGGATGATCATTCCAGCTCTGTTGGGAATGTTTTTATTTGCGCCAACAAGCACCCTGGCTGGGGTTGGCGAACCGGTGCTTGTGTCCGGAGCCCAATCCGTTTTGGTGGTGCCTGTGCGCTTTCCCGGAACGGCTCCGGGAAAGAGCCTTGCGGATATTCTCGACAAATCAAAACGCATCGACCGATACATCCAGGTCGCGTCCTATGGTAAGGCGTGGTTGGAAACCACGATTGCTGACTGGGTAGATTTGCCCGATCCGTTGAGCGCGTATGCGGTCAGCCCACACAATTACAGTGTCGATAAGCGGCGCGTCACAAAGCTGGTTGCCGATGCGCTCGGCGTTGCGCGCGCCCGTCACGATCTAGATAATTTTAAGGTGATCTGGATTGTGGTGGGGGTAAACACAAATTTCGGAGTTGGCTACGGCATGATCGCCTACGCCATCAATCCGGGCATGTTGTCCAACTTTTACCGAGAAGGCCCCGAACTGAAAACCGTTCACCTCACGGGTGGTGGCGTGTTTTCCGGGGCCGGGGTCGTGTCGGCCGAAAATGCGCATGTCGGTCACGTTGTTCACGATCTCTTGCACGCCCTGGGCGGTTCGACCAATGGCCTGAGAGCGGTTCCCGATCTTTACGATTTCGACTTACAGAGTGCGCCACCCAAAGCCAAGCCTCATCCTGCGCTGTATGCCATTCATGTCGGCCCTTGGGATATTATGAGCCAACATTTTGTTGAGCTTCGAATGCCGCCGCCGATGCCGTCGGTCTTCATCCGTCACCAGCTGGGATGGATCGACGACAGTCAGATCGCTACGGTTCACCCTGGTGAAACGCGTGACATAACACTGAACCCCTTGGCCAGCGGAAAGGGATTTTTGGCGATCCGCATTCCCCTGTCAAAAAGCCGCTTTGTATTGATTGAGAATCGCCAAGTTGGGCAAACCGATCAGGCTATTCCCGCATCGGGCATGCTGGTCATGGAAATTGATTTGGCGGGTAACGAAGGTGCGCATTCCGGTCGCCCCATTGCACGGGTCGTTGATGGGAATCCATCGACACCTACGCTGGACGATGCCGTTTTTACACCTGAGGGGGGGGAGCGACCATCCTACGTTTCGTCCGGTGTCGGCGTGAACGTGTCACCATTGGCTTTGGGCGCGGATGGTTCGCTGATGATACGCATCGGACCAAGTTAGGGGGCGGAATTCATAGATGAACGACAAAACCGGATAAACGGCGAAGGCCTTTCCGAGGTAACTTCAATCGTCCTGATAAGATTATAGCGCGCAGGCAGATAAGAAAGCGTCGCGGTCTCGGTGGGTTTCAAAATAGATGGCCACGGTCTTTTGACGCTGTTTCGCATTTACGGTGTCGAGTTCGACATCCCACTCGCCTTGGCAGCGTGTTTCCAAGATTTTTTCAAGCTCGCTGATGGGCGAGGTGGTTTTCATGCGGATGCCGACGCGAAAGGCCATGATGCGTCTCCTTCATGTGGTGTCGTCAGATGCTCTTTAGGGCGGTGGAGTAGAAGGCGGGTCAGATTTCCGCCAAGGTATGACGGAATTCTTCGACTTGTTTGAGCAGGGCCGAAACCTGGAGGTTGTCGCGTTCCAATCCGCGCCCGCGATCCAGGGCGTAAATCAAGGCATCCGCCGCCAACATGATGTCAAAAGCCCGGCAGTTCGACGAGGTTTCATCGATGTGGCTGTACACAGCGGCAATGCGCGCACCTTGGTCAATGATGTCGGTTTCTTGAGTGTTCATGGTTGGGTCTCTCTGCTTTGATTTGTTTCGGATGGTAAACATATCAAAGCAAAGGCCATGCCAGGAGGCGGGGTTTCTAACCCTTTGATAATGCAGAGTCCTGTTGAGGGGGGCGGTTTGGGGGCATGTTATTTTTGCAAAATGAACCTTTCCCTTTTTGCATATTGCTAATAAGGGACACAGAGATGGTCGCTTCAATGCCGAATTTTGAGAATTATCGGTTGAGATTGGTCATGGAACCGACCGGGCTTGGTTCTTTTTCGCGGTGAACGAGCTCATAGCCGGTTTTATGTCTTCGACAGTCGCCGTGCCTCCGGCGAAGCTCCGCCAGCCAGGAGAACGGCTTTGCATTCAATTCCGATACTTGGTGGGTCGGACCGCAGGCCCTTTCGAAACAAAGCCGTAGGGGGGGCGAATGCTCATTATGCGTTCGGTCTCTATATCCGTGGTCATGATGATTGATGGGCAGTATGGCTACACCCAAACCCATATCAGCATCGTGATATATTCACTTTTTATAATTTTCGATGGCAAAAGTCGCGAATGTTTTGCTACAAAGCATTTAGACGCAATTATGTGGCTTAGAGCCAATCTAGAATAGAGAGGGGCGAAGTGCATCACACGTGTTGCCGCCAAGGGTCCATCGAGCGGATCTGTCACCGTCAAAATGGTGTCGTTTCAAGCGCTGCCGTGCTGGCCGCTCCATAGCGATTACGTCTTCATTTACATATTTAATTCGTAATAAAAAAATAAACTTCAATAAAATTGCGTAAATATGTAAAACGTTCGTGACACACATTCAGGCCAGGGATCGCCTCGCCTGAAGCCGAGATAGAAGGAAAAAAAATGTCTCATTTGGTTGAGCCCCACGGGGGGGAAGGTCTGAAACCGTTGCTGGCACCGGAAACGGAGCGTGCCGACGAAATCGAACGCGCCAAGAAACTCAAGCAAGTTCCGATGTCCAGCAAGGAAATGTCTGACGTTTTGATGTTTTCCATGGGTGCCTACACGCCGTTGGACGGGTTCATGGGACGTGACGACTGGCATGGCGTCTGCGCCGACATGAAACTGAAGAACGGTTTGTTCTGGCCGATTCCCATCACGCTTTCCGCCGATCAAGCGCTGGCCGACAGCATCAGCGACGGCGAGGAAGTGGCGCTGTACGACGCCGAAAGCGGCACCGTCATGGCGATCATGACGGTCAACGAAAAGTTCGCCATGTCCGCCGACGACAAGGCTTTCGAAGCTCAGCACGTCTACACCACCACGGACGGCGAACATCCCGGCGTGCAAAAGGTCAACGAACAAAAGGACGTCTGTCTGGCCGGTCCCATCAGCGTCATCGACGAAGGTGAATTCCCGAGCCTGTTCGGCGACTTGTACCAGCGCCCCGCCGAAGCGCGTGCGGCATTCGCCGACAAGGGTTGGTCCAAGGTCGCGGCGTTCCAAACCCGCAACCCGATGCACCGTAGCCACGAACACTTGGCGAAGATCGCGGTCGAAGTCACCGACGGCGTCTACATTCACCAGGTACTCGGCAAGTTGAAGCCGGGCGACATCCCCGCCGAAACGCGCACCAAGGCGATCCAGGCGATGATCGACAACTATTTCGTTCCGGGCACCGTCATTCAGGCGGGCTATCCGATCGAAATGCGTTACGCCGGTCCGCGCGAAGCTTTGTTCCACGCGTTGATCCGTCAGAACTATGGCTGCTCGCACCTCATCGTCGGTCGCGATCACGCCGGCGTTGGCGATTACTACGGCCCGTTCGATGCCCAGCACATCTTCGACAAGCTGTGGGACGGCGCGCTGGAAACCCAGCCGCTGAAGATCGACATCACCTTCTATTGCGGCAAGTGCATGGGTATGGCGACCGCCAAGACCTGCCCGCATGACAAGGAACACCACGTGTCGATTTCCGGCACCAAGCAGCGCGAGATGCTCAGCGCGGGCGTCGACATTCCGCCCGAATTCTCGCGTCCGGAAGTGGTCAAGGTTCTGCAGGCTTACTATGCAGGCTTGAAGTAAGCTTCATAAGGCTTTGCATGCAAAGGGGAGAGGGGCAACCTCTCCCCTTTGTTTGTTTGGAACCGTATGTGGAAAATCGAAAGGCACGATTTCGATGTTCGCCCATTGCGGACACGCTAATTTTTTCGAAACCACTTCATGGGCAATATCCCCGCGTCTTGGCGGTGAAGTTGAAAACATCGCAAAGATTATGTTGTGGTTGACGCTAACCGCCTAGTCAAACGTCATGCAGACCAGAACTTCATTGATATCGTGGTTGCGCCTCAATGGCATTTTGACTTGATGGAACACTTTGTGTTTCTCGTCCTTCCAATAAAGAGAATTGGTGGCGTAAATTCTCTTTTTTGAATCGAGAGCTTCTTTGTTCATGGCCTTGACCGAGTTCAAGGCTTCGCCGAAACCCATTTCGGACATCAACAAGCCGGTGCAGTCGCGTTGATAAATTTCGCAGATATGAGACCCGTAAAATACGGTTAGAAAATCTTGCTGACCCTCGATCCATTTATGGATGATGAAATGCTTCCAGAATTTAATAAATGGGCGGGTTTCAATCAGCGAGAATGTCGGTATGCCATCGGTTGTCGATGAATCGACCAAATCAACGAAATCAACAATCAACGGATGCCGCATGGCCTCGTCATTCTTGTCATGCATGACTTATCTTTCCCATCCCCCTGTCGTTCGTCTGGGCACCGTTGTAAAATAATAAGTTATAATAGTATGTCGGCAGTGGGACGGCTGGGTTCAATAATATTCTTATAATTCCGTGTATTTCTTCGCGTTGCCGCGAGCCTTGTCGACGGGGTATTTGGCGTCGTTTTGGTCGATCTTGCGGTGTGCCTCTTCGACCAGATCGATTCCGGCGCGTTCGGCGATCAAAAGCAGGTAGAGGAACACGTCGGAGACCTCTTCACCAAGCCGCTCGCGGAAATCCGGATCGGTGACGGCGTCTTCGACCGCCTGGGTGTCCTTCCATTGGATCAGTTCAAGCAGCTCCCCCGTTTCGATGCCGGCGGACACGATTAGGTCCTTAAGACTGTGAAACTGCCGCCAGTCGCGGTCGTCGCGGAACTTCATCAGGCGGGCGGTCAAATCGAGTACGGAATCGGTCATGAAATAGGCCCGTGTTTGAAGTGGTCTCAAGATTGGAATCAGACTATATATGAAGCAATCGTAATATTCCAGGCAGCCCGTGGCTTCCGCCCAGTCCTGGATATAGATACACCGCACCTCGCCGAATGAAAAAGACCGCGCCTAAGGAACACCACATATGCTGATCGCCCATATTTCCGACACGCACATCACCACCCACGACGATCCGGATCTGCCGCAATCGAATGCACGGATTCAGGCGCTGACGGCGTTCGTGAAGCACATCAACCTGATGGCGGAAAAACCGGACTTGATCATCCATACCGGCGACGTGACCCACGGCGGCGAACCGGAATACTACGCAACCGTCAAAGCCATCATGAGCGTTTTGGACGTCCCCGTTTACTTCGCGCTGGGCAACCGCGATAAGGCGGACAACCTGGTGGCCGGTTTGGGCGACTTGGGCAGCGCAAGCACCATTGGCAAGTTCCTGATCTACAGCGTCGATCAATATCCCGTGCGTATGATCGCCATGGACACCCAGAACAGGGGCGAAAACATCGGCACGACCTGTTCGGAACGCCTCGATGCGTTGGACGCCATGCTTAAAGCCGAGCCGAACAAGCCAACGGCACTCTACATGCACCACCCGCCGTTCGAAGTCACCACATCGAAATATCCGTTCCAGTTCAATGACCAGTTGTTGGCGGATGCGTTTTTGGATCTGATTACGCAGCATAAACAGGTGGTGCATATGTTCTGTGGGCACATGCATCGCAGTTATCGGGTTGATCTGCCGACGTGCGTGGCGACGATCACGCCATCGTTGGTTCCCGACAACCGTTTGGGCGACTTCGACCCGGCGATCCGCGATAAGCCGCTCTTCGAGCTGCACCGCTGGAACCCGGACACGGGCGCGTTTGAGACCAGCCTGCACGCGGTGGATGGCGCCTAAAGCCAAGTCGGGTCGCCTTGACGACGGAACTGGTTTTGTGACCGGATTCATACGCTTGTCACGGAAATGTGGTTGTTTGCCGTCGTCAGATGACCGACAGCCTTTTTCGAGATGAGCGATATGACCTTACAGGCAACTTCACAGCCCTTCGTCCGACCGCATCCCAAGCCCTTGGACGTGGCGAAGTACGATCCGTTTCTCGCCGCTTGTCCGGTTATCGATTGTGGCCATCCGCTGGTTCAAGACCGCGCCGCGCTGCTGGCTCATGGTCTTTTCAGCGATGAAGCCATCGCGAAAGCTTGCTTCGAATGGGTGCGCGATGAAATTCAGCACAGCGTGGATTTCGAACGCGGCCCGGTAACCTGTAAGGCGTCCGACGTGCTGGCGCACAGAACCGGTTTTTGCTTCGCCAAAAGCCACCTGTTGGCAGCATTGCTGCGCGCCAACGGGGTGCCTGCGGGACTGACCTATCAGCGCTTGCGCCGGCGCAGCGGCGGCTACCTCATACATGGGTTGAACGTCGTGCATCTGCCGCAGATCGGTTGGTACAGGCTCGATGCGCGTGGCAACAAGGACGGCGTTCAAGCCGAATTCACGCCGCCCCGCGAACGATTGCCCTGGGACGGAAAAGGGGACGGCGAAGTCAATGCCCGCGAAATCTGGGCAACGCCTTTGACCCAGGTGGTCGATCTGTTGAACGGTGCTGCGACATGGCAAGACGTGCGGGCCCATCTTCCCGACAGCTTCGAAGCATAAGCGCACAAAAAACGGCCCTCTGGTCGAACCAGGGGCCGCTTCCGTTTGAGATAAGATGCGTCTTAGAACGCAAAGGTCATCACATCGGTGCCATCGCCGTGCTTTTCGTCCATGTTCAACTGAACCTTGGCTAGCTTGTGGTAGGGCAGGTCGAACTGCTCCATGAATTCCTGAACGCGTTCCGCATCCCAATCGAGGATCGGGTTGACGCGCACCAACAAGCCTTCGCGTTCGACCCGCGAGCGCACGGTGCTGTCTTGGTCGTAATGGTAGACCGCGCTGATCCAACAGTCGTAGTTCGCCAAGGTCTTGTTCAGATGCATGGCTTCCTGGGTGGCGCCGTGGTTGCGATCATATTGGGCTTTGACCCATTCGATATGGTCGAGGTCGCCGGGACGCACCAGGGTCTCATCTTCGCCGATGGGGTCCAAAACGTTGGTGAAGCCAAAGCGCTGGATGATGTCGCGCTTGTATTCTTCACTTTCGGGGAACACCTTGCCGGCATTGCAATAGATGATCGGAATGTTGGGGTCGATTTCGGACAGCATGTGCTGGACGATCACCGAACGCGCGCGTAGCGACGCGGTAACGGCAATTTTTCCGGCAAACTTATCTTTGATGAGGTATTCGAGAAGCTGCGTACAGGCCATTTCCTGGCAGGCTTCTTTGATTTCTCCGCATTCGAGCGCGGCACATCCGTCCATTGTTATGATACCCCCCTTTTCGGGTCTGATTTTATATGTTGGATCGCTGTAAGTCGCATAACCGAAAAAATATTAGATCAAAAGAGGTGGGGCGCACAAAACAAAGTTTCCCTCAAAAGGGCGCGGTGTAGTAGCATGATATTAAGTTGTTGATTGGGCTGTATATTTAATCCCGTCGCGGCGAAAGAATGTTACCGGAACGGGGCATCTTGAATGCGCAACGATTAGCCGCCGGTACACAGACGAATGCGTTCCGCTTGCGCGCGGTCGGCGGGCAGCCAATCGTCCGTCGGTTCGCTATCGACAAGGCCTTGCCAGTCGTGGGGAAAACGCGTGGCTAAGGTCTTGAATTTTACATCGAATCTGTAGCCTTCCCACACCACCGCATTATCGGCATTTCGCTTGCGCACCGCGATTTCATAGATATGTCCGCGACCGAAAAACCGTTTGGGACCGAGAAACTTCGCCGCGCGCACATCCCACACCGTGTCGGCGGCCTTGGGATCTCGCAGATCGACATGCAATTCGAAATCGTCGGTGCCGCCATTGCCGGACGGGCGGGCGCGCACCGTAAAGGTGGCGTTGGCGGCTGCCAGCCCCTCAAGCAGAATTTGGATCGGTTTGAGGTCCGGGCGGGCAAGGGGAATGCGGGTGTAAGGACCGGTACACGATGTAAAGGTATCGTCTGACATGGGCTTTACCTGACGATATTTCCGATGGTCTTGATGAGTGCGGCGGCTTTGCCGTGGCTGAGGGCGTAATAGATGCGGTTGTGTTTGCGCCGCGTGGTGACGATGGATTGTTCACGCAAGCGGCCCAATTGTCGCGACAGGCTGGCGCGGTTTGCACCCAATTTCGCGACCATGTCGTTGACGTGCATTTCACCCACCTCGTGAAGCAAGGCGACGATCATCAGACGTTCCGTGTTGGCCAGATCACTTAAAAGCTGGCATGCCTCTTCCGCCAAATTTGGGCGGCACAGACAATCCTTGTTCGGGATAATGTGTCCCATCACGATGAACTTTCCTGCACGGATAAAAGTATGATAAATAACCTGCTGTTCGGGCCTAACCTACACCAAGTGAACGTGCAGACCTACCGCTAACCCGTGCTATCCATTGCCTACATCGCTATTTGTTAAAGAACGTTACAGGTGTGCAAAGCATTGGCACGATGTGACATGGACCAGTATGCTGACGACAATGTAACGGTCGTGTGAAAGCGAGTTTTTAATCAATGCGCCGGTTTCCCCCTGCTGATTTTTCATTTGCGCCGTTGTTGGCGTTGATACCGGGCTTTACGGTTTTGGCGGCGTTTGCCATCGACAAAAGCGTCACCGCCAGCGAGGCCTTGATGAGTGCAGGCGTGATCGCAATGGGCGCGGCGTGGGCCGGGTTGAAGCAGGCGCAGGCCTTTCCCGAAACGGTGACCAAGGTCGACACCACGTTGGCATCGGTTATTTTGGATGCCTTGCCCGATCCGGTGATGCTTTTGGACAAGCGCCGTCGCGTGCTTGCCGCCAATCGTGCGGCGGACGAGTTGTTGGGCCGCGGCATGCATGGCCGCGACATCATTTTGAGTCTGCGCCAACCTGCCGCTCAGGAGGCCTTGCAGAAAACGGTTGCCGGAAATGCGTCGCGCGCCGAAGCCGACGTGGTGTTCGAAACGCCGGTGCGCAGAAGTTATCAGTTGCAAGTCATGGGCGTGCCGCGCAGCGAGGCCCTGTCGGTGCGCGCCGTGGTGGCGCTGCACGAAGTGACGGCACTTAAAAATGCAGAAACCATGCGTGCCGATTTTGTCGCCAACGTCAGCCACGAGTTGCGCTCGCCGCTGTCGGCGTTGAGCGGTTTTATCGAAACGCTGCAGACCTCGGCCAAAGACGATCCCGCGGCGCAAGAACGGTTCTTGAACATTATGAACGGTGAAGCCGGACGCATGGCGCGGCTGATCGACGATTTGCTGTCTTTGTCGCGAATCGAAGTCAACGAACACATTCGCCCGACAGCGCGCACGTCGCTTTCCGCGCTCATTTCCGGCGTCGTGGATTCGGTGCACATCAAGGCCGAGCAAAAGGAAGTGGTCCTCGATGTCGATCTACCGGCTGACCTGCCTGAGGTCTTGGGCGATGAGGACGAACTGCGTGAGGTGTTCCAAAATCTCGTCGACAACGCCATCAAATACGGTGCGCCGCGCAGTACAGTGCGCATCAAGGCGCGCCTTTTGGACGAACTGGTCGAAACCAAGACCCCGGGGGTCGAAATTGCCGTCGCGGACCAAGGTGATGGTATCGAAGCCGAACACATTCCGCGCCTGACCGAGCGCTTTTACCGTGTCGACAAAGGGCGTTCGCGCTCGATGGGCGGCACCGGACTGGGGCTGGCGATCGTCAAACACATCGTCAATCGCCACCGCGGCCGCCTGATTGTGACGAGCGAACAGGGCAAAGGCTCTGAGTTTCGCGTTCAACTGCCCATTTAGGACTGCTGAAGTCCGCACAAATCCTAGATTTGTTGGGTGTCACATACTTGTAACACAACAGTCATAAAAGGGACTCGCCAGGGCTCTAGCTTGCTCGCGAAACGGCGTTTTGCCGTGTTTGAGAATTTGAAAGCCCTTAATTAGGAGTTTGAACGCGATGTTCAAGAAGACCCTTACGGTTGCCGCGATTGCCGGTGTATTTGTTGCCGGCGCCGCCCAGGCCCGCGACCAGATCCGCATCGTCGGTTCGTCGACGGTGTTTCCGTTTTCCACCGCTGTCGCCGAACAGTTCGGCAAGACCAGCAGCTTCAAGACCCCCGTTGTCGAGTCGACCGGCTCCGGCGGCGGTTTGAAATTGTTCTGCGCCGGCGCCGGCGACGAACACCCCGACATCACCAACGCCTCTCGCCGTATCAAGAAGAGCGAAGTCGAGAAGTGCGCGAAGAACGGCGTGACCTCGATCACCGAAGTGAAGCTCGGCTAT
>NZ_DATCTF010000010.1:600000-753328 GCF_036568125.1 Magnetovibrio sp. | reverse complement strand
CTTCCTGTATAGGAAGCCCCCGCTTTGCATTCTATTTCGAAGCGACGTGTATTAGACGCCCGCGACTGCAGCCACTTCGGCTGCGAAGTCTTCTTGCTTCTTTTCGATGCCTTCGCCGAGACCGAAGCGGACGAAACCTTTGATGTCGACACCAGCGGCTTCGGCGGCTTTGCCGACCTTGCTTTCGCCGTCGATCACGAAGGTCTGTTCCAAAAGGCAGACTTCGGCAAAGTACTTCGAAATGCGGCCGACAATCATCTTTTCGATGATTTCTTCGGGCTTGCCGGATTCACGAGCCTGTTCGGTGAGAACCTGCTTTTCGCGTTCCAGCAATTCCGGATCGAGGTCGTCGCGCGACAGCGATGCCGGGTTGACGGCGGCGACATGCATCGCAACCTGTTTGCCGAAGCTCGCGGCATCTGCGCCGGTTGCGGCGACCAGAACGCCGATTTTGCCCAGGCCATCGGCGATTGCGCCGTGCATGTAGGAAGCCACTTCGCCACCATCGACGCTGAGCACCTGCACGCGGCGGATGTTCATGTTTTCACCGATGGTCGAGATCAAGTGGGTCAGTTCATCCGCAACGGTGCGCCCGGTGCCCGGATAATCCATGGCGTTCAGCGCATCGAGATCGCCGTTCGACGTCAAGGCCAGCTTGGCGACGGTGGACACGAAAGACTGGAACTGGTCGTTACGCGACACGAAGTCGGTTTCGGAGTTCACTTCGACCACGGCGCCGGTGTTGCCTTCGACGGCAACGCCGACAAGACCTTCGGCGGCGATGCGACCGGCCTTTTTGGCGGCGGCGGCAAGACCCTTGGTGCGCAGCCAGTCAATGGCGGCATCGATGTCGCCATCGGTTTCGCTCAAGGCCTTTTTGCAGTCCATCATGCCCGCGCCGGATTTCTCGCGCAGGTCTTTAACCAAAGCAGCAGTAATAGCAGCCATCTTAAATATCTCCTTTAAGATGTTGTCTTAGCATATTGCTATGACAGAAATTTTACGCAGATGCTTCCTCGGAGGAAGCGGCTTCTTCAGCGGCCGGAGCAGCTTCGACGACAGCTTCGCTTTCCTCAACCGGCAGCACTTCAGCGATCGGCTCGACGGCTTCGCCCAGATCGCCGCCGCTCTTGACCACTTCTGCCTGAATGCCGTCCAGCACAGCGCCGGAAATCAGTTCGCAGTAGGTGGTGATGGCGCGGATCGCGTCGTCGTTGCCCGGGATCGGGTAATCAACGCCACGCGGGTCGGAGTTGCTGTCCAACACAGCCACAACGGGGATGCCCAGCTTGTTGGCTTCGGCGATGGCGTTGGCTTCCTTGTTGGTGTCGATCACGACCATGATGTCGGGCAGACCGCCCATGTCCTTGATGCCGCCGAGCGCCAGTTCCAGCTTGTCGCGTTCGCGGGTCAACTGCAGCAGTTCTTTCTTGGTCAGGCCTTCGCTGCGCGACGGATCGCCGAGCTGAGCGTCGAGTTCGCGCAGGCGCTTAATGGAACCGGAAATGGTGTTCCAGTTGGTCATCATGCCGCCGAGCCAGCGGTGGTTGACGAAATACTGACCGCAGTTGCGGGCGGTTTCGGCGATTTTGTCTGCGGCTTGACGCTTGGTACCGACGAACAGCACACGGCCACCACCGGCGACGGCGTCGCGCACGGCTTCCATGGCGCGACCCAGCAGCGGTGCGGTCTGGCCGAGATCGATGATGTGAACCTTGTTGCGCGCACCAAACAGGTACGGCGCCATTTTCGGGTTCCAGCGGCGGGTGTTGTGACCAAAGTGCACGCCGGCTTCCAAGAGCTGGCGCATGGTAAAGGTTGGCATTGCCATTTTTGTATTCCTATTCCGGTTAAGCCTCCGCGGACACTTGTCTCCCCCCTTGTGTTTTGGGTCAGAGACACCGGAGCGACAATCCGACGAATTTGCGCCGGCGCCGCACGTCCACGTGCGAAATCACGTCCCCTCATGGAACGTGTGGGCGGTTTCTACGCCCACATCGGCTACAATGCAAGGGGTTTTCACCGTCCACCACCGCACAAATCGCGCCACAAGTTGGCTATTTTCGCAATTCTGGTTTATGTCGACGCCTGTTCGGTCAATAATTGATCAAGAAACGTGATCCGGAACCTCAGGGTGTAAGCAAGAAACAAATATGTTCAACCGCAAAATTTCGACCCAGTTCATCGCGCTTTTCGTCGCCATTCTGGTGGGCACGCTGGCCCTTCTGGGAACGTCGACCTATAGCTCGCGAGGCGTCGAAAATCGCATCGAGGAGATCACGGACCAAACGCTGATCGTGACCAAGCAGCTTCACGAAATCCGCCACGCCGGTTCTGCGATCGCGTTTTTCGTCAATGAAAACGTTCTCCAAGCGTTGCTGAACCAATCCACCCCCACCGTCGCATTGGATCGCTCCATACAAAAAGAGTATGAAGTGCATGTCGCTCATATGCGAGACGTGCTGTCTGAATACAGCAGCTACATCGATGCCTATTTTCCAGATGAAACCAAAAGCCGCGACGACATCTTGCTGCTCAGCGGCGCCCTGACCCGTTCCACGTCGTCTTTTTTCAAACACGTCAACGAAATGAACGCCGCCCAAGAGCCGATGACGCAAACTCAGATGAAAAATTATCTGAGCGATTTCAAAACGGTAGAAAACGAGTTCCTGGCGCGTATCGATGCCGCCCTCGATTACGAAAGCGACGAACTGCGCGAGCGCATCGCAACCCTCAACACGACGCTCCGCCAATCGCAGCAAGCCGTTTGGGTGGTTTTCGGCCTTTTGTTCACACTGGTCCTGTTCGCCGGTCTGGTCATGACGCGCAAAATCATCAATCGCATCCAGACGCTGAACGCAGCCGTCAAAGACATCAGCTTGTACGATCTGACGGCGCGGATCGATGAAAGCGGCACTGATGAGCTGAGCGAATTGGCGGCATTGTTCAACACCATGGCCCAGCGTCTGGAGGATATGAACAAAAGCCGTGACCGCGATGAAGAAATTCTGAAAAATTTCAACGAACAGCTTCATGTGCTCGTGGAAGCACAGACCCAGGAACTGCGAACGGCCAAGGATCGCGCTGAAAGCGCCAGCCAGGCCAAATCGCGTTTCCTATCCGCCATGAGCCATGAATTGCGCACGCCGCTCAACGCCATCATCGGCTATGCCCAGATCTTGAACATGCCCAATGCCCAAACCTCGTCCGAGGACGCCAAGCGGCATATTGCCGCGATCGTGAAAAGCAGCCAGACCCTGCTTGCGCTGATCGATGAGGTTCTGACGTTGTCGACACTGGATTCGAACACCATCCCCATCCAGTTGAGTTCGACCAATTTACAACAGGCGTTGAAATCCAGCATAGAAAGCGTAGAGGCGCTGGCGAAGTCCAAACACATCTCAATCGTCAACGAAGTGAATGCGGTGCACATGCCACGCGTGCACGCCAACAAAGATCATTTGCAAAAGGTATTTTTCAACTTGTTGAGCAATGCCGTGAAATACAATCGCGACAACGGCCGGGTGATCATCAAATCGACCATTTTGCACGATCAAAACAAGGTCAGGATCACCATCCAAGACACCGGCGCAGGGTTCATCGAGGATCATCCCGGGCAGATCTTGGAACCATTCGAGCGCCTGGCGTTCGAAAACTCATCGATTGATGGCGGCGGTGTCGGTCTCACCATCGTCAAAAGGTTCTTGACGAATATGGAGGGCGAATTGGGCTACCGCTCGACCCCCGACCACGGCAGCGAGTTCTGGGTCGATTTGCCGGCCGCCGTGGACCTGGCGATCGCCTAAAACCCCACCGGATTCCCAGCGGCAACGACGCGCCGCTTTTTGCTCCCCCTTTGGCGGGTTCCCTCTATAATGGTGCGCAGGAGAGATTTTCATGCGCTATCACCAAGGACGCCTGATCCGCCAAAACGAACTGTTCGTCCGCAACTGTAAGATTTGCGGACTGTTTTTGATTGTTTTGATCGGCGGTTTGGCCTTAGCGGCCTAAATTTCCATCACCTCGGCGATGCCGGGTATGGAATAGACCGTGTGAAGCAGTTCCGGTGTCACGGAAATCGGCTTTTGCTTGAGATCGACGCGGGTTTCATGGTGCGGCGTGCGCACCAGAATCTGCACCAGCCCCCGCCCCGGTTTGGCGTCATTGACGGCTTGTTGAAGGTCCGCAATCGGCTTTTCGTTGGTGATGGTGATGCGCAGCCCCGCAGAGGTCTGCGCCGCCATCTTGTCCAGACCGCGCACCGACTGCGCGGTCATGCGCACGGTTTCGCCCTCGAATTGCGCGGTGGCCTTGATCAACACCGCGGTGCCCGGTTCCAGCAAATCCCCTGCAGCCGCCAACGTTTCGGAAAACATCGTCACTTCGTACGACCCCGACGCGTCGGAGAAGGTCACGAAAGCGTATTTGTTGCCCTTTTGGCTGATGCGTTCCTTTTTGCTGACCACGGTGCCGGCCAAAGTGAAGTTGCCCGCCTGGCCGCGCGCCAAAACCTTTGAATACGGCACCACGTCGAGGCGCTGCAGGCTTTTGCCGTAGCTGTCGAGCGGATGGGCGCTGAGATAAAAACCGATGGCATCGAACTCTTCGCGCAGGCGTTCCATCGGCGGCCAATCGGACACGTCGGGCAAGCGAATGGTCTGTTTGGGCTGATCGCCGCCACCAAACAGCCCGATCTGATTGCTTTCGCGTTCCGACTGCTGGGCCGAGGCCTCGCCCATGATCGCCTCGATGCCTTGGTGCAACTGCTTGCGGTTGCGGTTGAGGCTGTCGAAAGTGCCCGAACGGATCATATTTTCCATCTGGCGCTTGTTGACCTGATGGGTATCGAGACGCCCGGCGAAGTCTTCCAGGTCCTTGAACGGACCGTTCTTTTCGCGTTCTTCGATGATGCTGGCCATGGCCGCTTCGCCGACGTTTTTAAGCGCCGCCAACGCGTAGCGAATGGCCGTGGGCTTGCCATCCTTGTCGCGTTCGACCTTGAAATAGGTTTCCGACGCGTTGATGTCGGGCGACAAGAGCTTCACCCCCATGCGGTCGAGTTCCTGGCGGTAGGCGTTGAGCTTGTCGGTGTTGCCCAAATCCAGCGTCATCGACGCGGCCATGAACTCGTAAGGGAAATTGGCCTTCATGTAGGCGGTGTGATAGGCCACCAAGGCATATGCGGCGGCGTGCGATTTGTTGAAGCCGTAACCGGCGAACTTGTTGACCTGATCGAAGATCTGATCGGCCTTTTCGGGCGGCACGCCGCGCGCTTCGGCGCCGTCGACGAACAGCTTGCGCTGGGCGTCCATTTCCGCCTGGATCTTTTTACCCATGGCGCGGCGCAGCAAATCCGCGCCGCCCAGCGTATAGCCCGACAGCACCTGAGCGATCTGCATGACCTGTTCCTGATAGATCATGATGCCGAAGGTTTCCTTGAGGATCGGCTCCAGGGTAGGATACAGGTAATCGGGCTCTTCCTCGCCGTGTTTACGGCGAATATAGCTTGGAATATTTTCCATCGGACCGGGACGATACAGCGCCACGATAGCGATGATGTCCTCGAACGTGGTCGGGCGCATCTGGCGCAGCTGGTCTTTCATGCCCGCAGATTCCAACTGGAACACGCCTTGAGTTTCGGCGCGCTGCAACAGTTCGAACGACGGACCGTCATCCAACGGTGCGGTGGTGAGGTCGATTGTGTGACCGCCCTCAAGCGCGAACTTCACCGCCGTGGACAGCACCGTCAGGGTTTTTAGGCCCAAGAAGTCGAACTTCACCAGCCCCGCTTGTTCGACGAACTTCATGTTGAAGCCGGTTACCGGCATGTCGGAACGTGGATCGCGATAGAGCGGCACCAACTGATCGAGCGGCCGGTCGCCGATCACCACGCCTGCCGCGTGGGTCGAGGCGTGGCGGAAGAGCCCTTCCAGCGGCTTGGCGATCTCGATCAGGCGCGCGACTTCGTGTTCTTCACGGATCATGCGCTTGAGTTCGGGTTCGGCCTCGACCGCTTCGGGCACCGTCATCGCCTTGCCGGGGTCGTTGGGCACCATTTTGCAGATGCGGTCCACTTGGCCGTAGGGCATTTCCAACACCCGGCCGACGTCACGCAACACCGCGCGGGCCTGTAACTTACCGAAGGTGATGATCTGGGCCACGTGATCGCGGCCGTATTTGTCTTGCACGTAGCGGATCACCTCGTCGCGGCGATCTTGGCAAAAGTCGATGTCGAAGTCGGGCATGGACACGCGTTCGGGGTTCAAGAAGCGTTCGAACAGCAGACCGAAGCGCAACGGGTCCAAATCGGTGATGGTCAGCACCCACGCCACCACCGAACCCGCGCCCGAACCACGGCCGGGACCGACGGGAATGCCGTGATCCTTGGCCCATTTGATGAAGTCGGCCACGATCAGGAAGTAACCGGGAAAGCCCATCTGCACGATCACGCCAAGCTCGAATTCCAAGCGTTCGCGGTATTCGCGGTCCTTGGCCTTCTTGTCAGCTTCGGACATCTCGGGGGTGAAGACCTGGGTTTGCAGACGCATGTCCAAACCTTCGTGGGCCTGGGCGCGCAGTTCGTCTTCTTCGCTGCGCCCTTCGCCGCAATCGAACGGCGGCAAGATCGGGTCGACCCGCGGCACCTTGAAGGCGCAGCGCTGGGCGATGACCAATGTGTTGGCTATGGCCTCGGGCACGTCGGCGAACAGCACCTTCATTTCCTCGGGCGACTTGAAATAATGGTCCGGGGTCAGGCGGCGGCGCTGGTCTTGGCTGACATACGCGCTTTCGGCGATGCAAATCAGCGCGTCATGAGCCTCGAACATATCGCGGCCGGGAAAGAACGCTTCGTTGGTGGCGACCAACGGCAGGTTCTTTTCATAGGCCCAATCGATCAGGCGCGCCTCGATCTGCGCTTCCTCCTTGAGGCCGTGGCGTTGCAATTCGACATAAAGGCGCCCCGGGTACGCTTTGGCGAGACGGTCCAAGCATGCCTCGGCGTGATCGAATTGGCCGCCCACCATCAAGCGCCCCACCGGGCCGTGAACACCGCCGGTCAGCAGGATCAAACCGTCGGAATACGTTTCCAAATCGTCCAGGGTGACCTGCGGATCTTCGACGTTGTCGCTTTCCATATAGGCGGTGGACAGCAATTTCAGGATATTGCGATAGCCGGTGTCGTTTTGCACCAGCAGCACCACCTTGTCGGGTTGCTGGACGCTGACGGTGCGTCCCATGGACGGATTTTCGCCGCCTTCGCGACTGACCGCGATTTGTCCGCCGATGATCGGCTGCACCCCGCTGTCGCCGGCATACAGCGAAAATTCCAACGCGCCGAAAAGGTTGTTGGTGTCGGTCACGGCGACGGCGGGCATCTTGTGGTCTTTGCACAAGCCCATCAGATCCTTGATGCGGATTGCACCTTCGGACAGGGAATACGCGCTGTGAACGCGCAAATGGACGAAATCGGCGTGAGACATGGGACAAATCAAACCACACCCGCGCCGATTCTGCCCACTTAAAAGTTATCCCCAACGCCACTTGAATCATACGCCAAACCGTCGGCCCAGTAACATCGCGTTACACATGAATGATTCATTCTGTAACGCCCAGAGCGATACGCTGACTTCGCTATCTCAACCAACGCCTGACGGAGCTTCACCCCATCGACGCGCTTCGCCACGAATAACCTCCTCATCCCTTTTGGATAAGTACGCCTTTCATTTCACAACGGCTTGCGCGCGCCGTCATAAAAGGGAGCTATTAAGAGGGGGTGCTCATGCCTGAAACGATGCCACAGCAAACGCCGCCCGTATCGCCTGCCCCAACGCCACCCCCATCACCAACCGTGCCACCAAGCGCTGCCCCTGCACCGGCGCCCGAGCAGGCGTCGCACAACGAACCGCAAACGGAATCTGACACCAAGAACGGCCAACGACTGCGTGACGCCATCGCGGACGCCCACGCCTTGTTGGATTTCGCAGCACGCCATGGCATGCATCTCGAACACGCCATCACCGGTCCGATCATCGCCTCGCACGACAAGATGGCGCGGGGCATCCCCCTCGACGCCCCGGAACAAGAGCAACTGTGGAACGCCTTTTCCGCCATCATGGACCGGGTCAAGCCGGTGACGGTCGAAAGCATCCGTTTCTCCAAGCCCGGCAATGGCGTTGACGCGCAGCTAAGTTGGTTGAGCCGGATGTTCGCCAGCAGCACCCCGGCTGAGCGCGTCTTGCGGCGATACCTGACGGTGGCCGTGATTTCGCTGCTGTCACTATTGTCGTTGCAGGTCGAATGGGCCATCGGCATGGCCATTTACAACGACGCCTACGAGGTCCACAGAGGCTATCTGAGCAGCACCGACCAATTGCTGGATGCCCGACAAATCAGTTCATCTCTCAAGGACACGAAAACAGTCGCTGCAGCAGATGCATTGGCCAAACTGGAAAAGATCGAAAGACGTCATGCGCAAAGTGGCTCATGGGACGATGTTTCGTACGTGCGCCTGTGGTGGTGGAACCGTCAGGTTGCCGCCTTGTTTCCGCCCTACGATCTGAAAATCAACGCAAAGGGACCGCGTACCGAGGCCGGTGACGTCAAACTCGACACTGTGGGCGAGCGGCGCATCGAATTCACCCGCGCCCAGCTGACTTTGGAAGTCATAGCCAACTATGTTTTGGTGGCGCTGTTTGCGTTGCTGGGCTCCATGACCCAGGCACTGCGCAGCCTGTCGGCGGACATAGATACGGTGTCGTTGACCGCCAACCGGCTCTACGCCATCCGCACACAGATCATTCTGGGCGTGATCTCCGGTGTGTGCATGGGATGGTTGGTGATCATATCGGCGGGTGACGGTTCGTTGACGCCCCCGGCGGAACAATTCACCCCGCTGACCTCCATCAGCTTCCTCGGCGCGTTCACGCCCTGGGCGCTGGCGTTCATTTCCGGCTACAGCGTCGAGATCTTTTTCACCGCGCTGGAACGCATCATCAACGTGATCACACGCCGCATCGAAACACCGACCGACGACCAGCCTTCACTGAGCCCTTCGCCCGACGCCACCGCGAACCAACACGACGACGAGGCAGGCAGCAAACAGCCGCCATCCGCCAAGCCGATACAACAGCCGCAACAGGTGGCGTCTGCCTCCCCTGCTTCACCCGCCACACCTACCGTGCCGACGACTTAGAAATCGCCCTTTTCAATGCGCGCCTGCTCAGCCTGCAGGCGGTCTAGCAATGTGGTGGCGTAGGTGTCGTCGGCGCTTTCGCCAAAAGCTTCGAAATGGGTCAACTCGTGGGCGGGCAAGCGTTTGCGCCAGCCAGATGTTTCCAGTTCCGGTTTGTCGTTGAAATGTGACACATGGCCCAGGCACAAATACGCCACCGGCTGAACATTTTCAGGGATCGCCAAAACCTCTTTCAAGCGCTGTTGGTCTAAGATGCTCACCCAGCCCATGCCCAGCCCTTCTGAGCGCGCCGCCAGCCACAAGTTTTGAACCGCGCACACCGTGCTGTAGAGGTCCATTTCCGGGATGTGGGTGCGGCCCAATACTACCGGACCGGCGCGGTCCTTGTCGCAGGTGATGCACAGGTTGATGGGCGCTTCGAGAATGCCTTGAAGCTTGAGATTGCGATACGTTTCGCGCTTTTCACCTTCGAACATCAGGGTCGCCTCGGCATGGGCCTTTTCGAACAGAGCATGGACCTTACGCTTGGTTTCCTCGGCGCGCACAACGATGAAGCTCCACGGCTGCATGAAGCCCACCGACGGCGCGTGGTGTGCAGCCATCAAGATCCGCGCGAGCAGATCTTCGTCGATGGGTTCCGACGTGAACTGACCGCGTACGTCGCGGCGCGAATAAATGGTGCGGTACAAGGCATGGCGCTCCGCATCGCTGAATACGTGATCGTTGGATTGGCTCATGGTGTCCCAGGGGTGTTGGGGTGGGCAAAAGATATGGCGTCGGTGGTCAGCCCACCGACGCCAGAGATACCTTAAGCCCGAGTGCGGCGAAGAATCAATCTTCGACCACGCATATGCGGTTGCGCAACATTGCTTCGATGGTGCGCGCCGCCAGCAGCGCCAAAACCATATTCAGGATGATGAACAGTCCCACAGCCACAACCTGGAACCAGTCCTTACCCGTCGCCTCTGCCATGACGAATGCCGCGACGGTCATCGCCGCCAGCGGGAACGAATAGGCCCACCACGACAAGAAGAATTGCAACCGCGCGAATTTCATCATCTGGGTTGAGATCATCAGCGTCAAAAACAGTGCGGTGTGGAACAAAACCGTCGCGAACGCATCGATCCCGCCGCTCAATTTGACGTACGACAGGAAACCCACCGCCGGCGGCGCGATCAAAATAAAGAACGTCGGCAGCAGTTTGTCGGGCAACGGATTGTGAAAGATGATGCGGTAGAACACGATCACCTTCAGCACCAGCCAAAACACCAAGCCGACGGAAAAGAAGAACCACGAGGCATCGATAAACCCGTGCTGAACGCCGCCGAGCGGCGCGACGATATTGCCCACGATGGGAATGAACCAAGACGGGTTCATGTGCTGGATTTCAAAATGGGTGTGGTTGATCCACGACGCCAAGACGAACAGCGTTAGCAGCAGATGCAAACCGGCCCCCACCAGCCACAGAATTTTGGAGATTTGCGGGTCGAACGGATAGGCGACCACGGAGATCAATAGCAAGCTGATCGAAATGGCGGGAAAGAAGCTCAACCGCACCGGATGGCGTAGTTCCTTGAACACCGCATCGCGATGCAAAACGTACTTGGCGAGGTAACCACCCAACAGCAAAACGAACACCACTGCTGTAATCGCGGCGTGATAGGGGCTGACCATGAACGGCATGATCATCACCTGCTCGGCCTTTTCCCACGCCAAGGTCAGGCCGCACAGGCCCATCACCACGGCAAAAAACGAGATCGGCATGTTTTCAAGGCGGGTCGTGGTCGCGGGCACTTGCGGTTCGGGGTTCATTGCGTCAGTCCTTCTCGTAACCTCAGACAAATCAAGGCGTTGTCACGTTTGAAAACGTGGGAAAGGCAAAGCAACATATCAAGGATTGTGTGACGCGCAGATGAATTTAGACCTCGCGCAGATGACCGTCATCGACACGTACGGTGCGGTCCATGCGTGCGGCCAGATCGGGGTTGTGGGTCGCGATCAGCGCGGTCAAACCGGTCTGGCGGGTGAGGTTCAACAACATGTTGAAGACGTCGTTTGCCGTTTCGGGGTCTAGGTTTCCGGTCGGCTCGTCCGCCAGCAGCAACGTCGGCGCGTTGGCCAACGCCCGGCCGATGGCGACGCGTTGCTGCTCGCCGCCCGAAAGCTTGGCCGGGCGATGGCTGGCGCGATCCTTCAGGCCCAACATCTCCAGCAATTGCGCGGCGCGTTGGCGGGCCTCGCTTTTGCTGAGACCGGCGATGATTTGCGGAATGACGATGTTTTCCAAGGCCGAAAATTCCGGCAGCAAGTGGTGATACTGATAGACGAAACCCAAATGCTTGCGGCGGATTTCCGTGCGCCGGTCGTCGCCCAGTTGCGAACACGCCTCGCCGGCAATGTGAATTTCGCCCGAGTTGGGTTTTTCCAGCAATCCGGCGATTTGCAGCAAGGTCGATTTGCCGGAACCGCTGGGCCCGACCAGAGCGACGATTTCGCCCGCATTGACCGTCAATTCCGCACCTTTGAGGACGTGAAGCGCGGTGTGCCCGGAACCGAAATGACGCTTGATATCGTTCAGGTGCAGGACCGGGTTTTGCGGCTTATTCATAGCGCAGCGCCTCCGCCGGGTCCAAACGCGCGGCGCGCCAGGATGGATAAATGGTGGCGAGGAACGACAAGCCCAGCCCCATCAACACCGTGGACAGAACTTCCGTCGGATCGACCTTGGCGGGCAATTGGGACAGGAAATAGATTTCAGCGGCGAACAGCTCGGTTCCGGTCACAGATTGGATCCACTGGCGGATGCTTTCGATGTTGAGTGAAAACCACAGCCCCAACGCAAAGCCGCCCAGTGTGCCTATCACGCCGATGCTGGCGCCGGCGAGGAAGAACACCCGCATGATCATGCCGCGCGTCGCCCCCATGGTGCGCAAGATGGCGATGTCGCGCCCCTTATCCTTGACCAACATGATCAGGCTGGAAATGATGTTGAACGCCGCGACCACGATGATCAGGGTCAAAATCAAAAACATCACATTGCGTTCGACCTGAATGGCGTTGAAAAAGCTGGCGTTGGTCTTTTGCCAATCGAACACCCGCGCCTGATCGTCGAGCGCGCGCTTGATGTCGTTGCCGATACCGCGGGTGTCGCCGGGATCGTTAACGAACACTTCGAGATTGTTGACGCTGTCCTTCATCTGGAAATACACCTGCGCGGCGTGCAGCGGTATGTAAGCGAAGCCGCTGTCGTATTCGAACATGCCGATGGAGAACGTCGCCACCACCTCGAACGCACGCATGCGCGGTACGGTGCCGAACGCGGTGGCTTGGCCGTTGGGCGAAATGATGGTGACCTTGTCGCCCACCCGCACGCCCAGGCGCTGCGCCAATTGCGCGCCGAGAATGATGCTGTCGTCGGGGCCGAACGCATCGAGGCTGCCCGCTTGGATATTGCCGGCGATGATGTCGCGCGCCATCAGGTCGGTGGATTTGATGCCGCGCAGCACCAGACCGCGCGCTTGGCCGTTGTGGGTGGCCATGACCTGACCTTCGATCAACGGCGTGGCGCTGACCACCCCCGGCACTTTGGCGACCAGAACGGCCTTGGCGTCGTAGTCGGTCATCTGGCCGATCGGGGCGTAGATATTGACGTGCCCATTGAGGCCCAAAATGCGGTTCATCAACTCGGCGCGAAAACCGTTCATGACGCTCATCACGATGATCAGGGTGGCGACGCCGATGGCTATGCCCAACAAGGAAAACCAGGCGATCACGGAAACGAAACCCTCTTGCCTGCGGGCACGGAGGTATCGCACGGCCATCATCCACTCGAACGCGGAAAACATCGGTATCACAATTCCTTATTGGGTCTAGCCTTGAAATGTCCCGCGACTTTAGGGGAAGCCCCAAAGCGAGGCAAGACGCGGCGCAACGGTGAAAAGGTATAATCGCAAAATGAGGCCCTATTGTGCCCCATCGTCGTTTTGTAGGCGCAATTTACAGGCGCGCTCGATGGCGCGTTGATCGTCTTGCAGCAGTTCCTTGCCGTTGAACGTCAACGTACCGCTGGCCAGATCGTATTGAATGGTGGCGATGCCCGCTGTGACGTCGAACAACGCCGCCGCACCGAAGCCATAGCGCCCCGCCAGATCGAGACCGAAATCGATGACGATTTCATCGGGAACCTTGATCGCGCCGAGCGGTTGAATGTCGGCGGGTGCGACCGCGTTGCCGTGAACATCGACACCGGCCTTGTAAGTCACGTCGTCGCGAGCCTCATGGCGCAGCAAACGCCGACAATCGTCCAAACTGACCGACATGTGGGTAACGGTCTTGGCCTCTTGCGGCTCGCCTTGCTGGGCCAACGCGGGCGCACAACTAATGACGAGAATGGCGGCGGTCAATAAACGGTTCATATCAATCTAAGTTATTGTTTAATCGGAACTCTTCGCTTGCAGCCAGGGTGGATTTCTGTTCAGAACGGCCCGATAAACCGGGCAGTCCTCGGCATGTGCCCCATCAAGATAGCCGGTGCTCATGAGAAATTCGTTAACCACTTCTGGTCCGGTGAATTTGAAGGTCTTTTTAAACAACTTCACCCACGCGCCCAAATCCTGCGGGTGATGCGCCGCCAGCCAATTGGCGAAGCCATCGTGCGTGGCGCGCAGGCCTTGCACCACGCCGGCATTGTGAATGATCGAGGTGATTTTGAGCCGGTTGCGAATGATCCCGGCATCATTGAGCAAGCGTTCGACATCCTGCTCGCCATAGGCCGCGACCGTGTCGATGTCGAAACCGTCGAACGCCGCCACCATGCCCGGGCGTTTTTTCAGCACCAGTTCCCACGACAAGCCCGCTTGGAAAATTTCCAGGCACAGCAACTCGAACAACGCCCGGTCGTCTTTGCCGGGAAAGCCGTATTCACTGTCGTGATACGGGCCGTGGATGGGATGGTCGGCGGCGGATTTGCAGTACCAGTTCATTTCACCACCAACTGTTGCGATACGCGGCATGAATGAACAACAGCGAAAAGCTCACCAAGGCGATCATCGAAGCGCAAAACACCACCCACATAGCCACCTTGCGGTCGATTTTCACCACCCGCGCCTGTTGCAGGCGTTGCGCGGGCTTTGCGTCATGAGAATGGGTCATGCGTTCAATACCCGCCTGTGTGTGCAGTCGCCGGGCGCGCCGTCGCGGTGACTTGATACATCCAGCCGACGCCCAGCGTAAACACGACCACGATCGCGACGATAATGGCGACCCATTTTTTGTTGATCGTGATCTGGCTTTCGCCGGTTATGACGATTTTTTGCGGCGTTTCGCCGGTTTGGTGTTGTTGTTCGCTCATCTTTTCCTCCCATCAGGTTGGAGAAAGACGTCAGGCTTGCTCCAACTCGATCAGGGTAGCGCAAAAATCTTTCGGATGCAGGAACAAAACTGGCTTGCCGTGCGCGCCGATTTTCGGCTCGCCGCCGCCCAGGATGCGCACCCCGTCGGCGCTCAGCTTGGCGCTGGCGGCGTCGATGTCGTCGACTTCGAAGCACAAGTGATGGATGCCGCCGTCCGGGTTCTTGGCCAAAAAGCCGTTGATCGGCGAGTTATCGCCGAGCGGTTCCAACAGCTCGATCTTGGTGTTGGGCAATTGCACGAACACCACCCGCACGCCGTGATCGGGTTCGTCTTGCGGTTCGGACACCGTGGCGCCCAGTTGGTCGCGATATTTAGCGGTGGCGGCTGCCAGATCCGGCACGGCAATGGCGACGTGATTGAGATTACCGATCATGGGGAGGTCTCCTGTCTGTACGCGTCACACCCGGACCAAGTGAACGGTGGTGACCGCGTTTTTGTTGAAGGTTGCACGGCAGTATCGGCGCACCGCCATGCGCACGGCTTCGGCGACGATGTCGTCCTTGCGCAGATCCTTTTTCGACAACCGCTCGACCGCATCCTCGGCGGCGTCGAGGATGTCGTCTTCAAAATCGCAATCGTCGGGTTCAAGCAGACCATGGGTGGTCAAAATCGGGTCGCCCTTCACGTTGCCGACCTTGTCGATGACCATGGTGATGGTGGCACTGCCGTTCCACAGCGCGCGGGCGCGGCCGCGCACCAGTTCGCCGTCCAGCGGCACCACGCGGCCGCCTTCCAAGGCCAGCCGTCCCGAAGGCACCTGTTCGATGACGCACGCCGGTCCCGGCGCGATGCGAATCATGCCGCCGTTTTCATTGACGATGGCTTCCTTGACCTGGGCGGACCGCGCCAGTTTGGCGTGTTCGGTCAAATGGCGGATTTCGCCGTGCACGGGGATCGAAATTTGCGGCTTCACCGCCTGATACATTTCCAGCAGTTCATCGCGGGCCGGATGGCCCGACACGTGCACGAACTCGTCCTTGTCGGTGACGATGTTGATGCCGCGCCGCACCAGACGGTTTTGCAATCGCCCGATCGACACTTCGTTGCCGGGGATTTGGCGCGACGAAAAAATCACCGTGTCGTTTTCATTGAGGTAGATGCGCGGATGTTCGTCGGCGGCGATGCGCGACAACGCGGCGCGCGGCTCGCCTTGTGAACCGGTGCAAATCAGCAGGACTTTGTCTTTGGGGATGTCGCCGAAATAGTCCTCATCCAAAAACGTCGGCGCATCCTGCAGGTAGCCGTTTTCCTTGGCCGCGTCGATCATCCGCCAAAACGACCGCCCAGCCAGAACCACATCGCGACCGACCGCCTTGGCGACCCGCGAAATGGTGTCCAGACGCGCCACGTTGGACGCAAAGCACGTCACCACCACCCGCCCCTCGCACCCTTCGACGACTTGCTTCATGCTCTCGAAGATATCGCCCTCGGACCCGCTGGTGCCTTTGGTGAAAACGTTGGTGCTATCGCATACGATAGCCAACACCCCGTCGTCGCCCAGTTTGCGCAGCGCGGGCATGTCATAGGGCTCGCCGATCACCGGATCGGGATCGAGCTTCCAGTCGCCGGTGTGCAGAACCGTGCCCAGGGGCGTGCGGATCGCCATGCCGTTGGGTTCGGGGATCGAATGGGTCAGCGTGATCAAGTCGATTTCGAACGGGCCCACCTGGAAGGTGCCATTAAGCGACACTTCGACGATCGGCACGATGTCCAACAAGTTCACTTCCGCCAACTTGCGTTGCACGATCGAAACCGTGAACGGAGTCGCATAGATGGGACAGCCGAAGCGTTCCCACAGATACGGCACCGCGCCCAGATGGTCTTCGTGGGCATGGGTGAGCACGATGCCCGCCAAGTCTTCCTTGTGTTTTTCGATGTAGGCCGGGTCGGGCATGATGACATCGACGCCCGGGTGGGTGCCGTCGCCAAATGTGATGCCGAGGTCGACCATCATCCAGGTCGGCTTGCCCGGCTTGCCGTATCCGTAGAGGTTGAGGTTCATACCGATCTCGCCGGCGCCGCCGAGCGGCAGGAACAGAAGTTCTTCGTCGGCCATAGACCTAACCTTTGTTTCTTTTGTGGATCAGATAGAGGCCCCTGAGCGTCAGGTCCTTATCGGTCCAATTGATGATGCGGGTCGCGTCGGAAAACATCTGCGCCAATCCGCCGGTGGCGACCACGTCCATGTCGGCGCGGAATTCCTCGCGAATGCGCGCCACCATGCCTTCGATCATCGACACATATCCCCAATAGATCCCCGACTGCATTGCCGATACGGTGCCGGTGCCGATCACTTTGGCGGGGCGTTCGACCGCCACGCGGGGCAATTTCGCCGCCGCCATGTGCAGGGCTTCCAACGACAAATTGATGCCCGGCGCGATCACCCCACCGGCGTAGTTGCCGTCGTGGTCGATCACGTCGAAGGTGGTCGCGGTACCGAAATCGATGCAAATCAGCGGCCCGCCGTACTTGGCATTGGCAGCAACGGCGTTAACCAGACGGTCCGCGCCGACCTCGTGGGCGTTTTCGATCTTGATCTCGACGCCCAGGTCGACGCCCGCTTCCCCTACCACCAGCGCCGTGGTCTGAAAATACTTTTCGCACAAGCTTTTGAGGTTGTAGAGCGTTGCGGGCACCACGGTGGCAATGATCGCGTCGGTGATGTCGGCGGGATGGATGCTTTCAAGTTCCATCAAACGCAACAGCCACACACCGTATTCATCGGACGTGCGCGTCGCGGTGGTGCTGGCGCGCCACTCGCCTTTGATTTCGCCGTCGTCGGTAAAGACCGCGAAGACCGTGTTGGTGTTGCCGGAATCAATCGCTAATAACATGATGCATATCTACCATTCATGCCCCCGCGCGCCAATCCATTTCGCACCTGCAAAAAAACTAGAGTTCGCGGGGGATGCTCGGAATGAACACGTCGCCTGCGGTGATCAGGCGGTTGGGATGGCCGTCGCGATGCAACACCAGTGCGCCGTCTTCGTCCAAAGCACCGAAAATCCCTTCCAGGGTTTCGTTGGGCAGGCGCACCGTCACCGGCCCGCCGACGCCGCGCGCACGCGCCAGCCAATGGCGGCGGATCGGGCCGAAGCCCAAATTGCGCCACGTCGCCACACCGGCCAAAAAGCGTTTCGCCAAGGTGTCGAGCAACAAGGCGACGTCCAGCCCCTCGCCCAACACCCCTTGCGCTGCCAAGGATGTGGCGGGAAAGCCGCCGTCTTCGACCACCGGATGGGTGGCGACGTTGACGCCGATGCCCAACACCAGCCACTCGAACTGATCGGCTTCGAAAGCGGGTTGTGCTTCCATCAAGATACCGGAGATTTTAGCTCCTTCGACCAGCACGTCGTTAGGCCATTTGACGTTGACGAAGGTGCCGCTGGGGCATACCACCTGGACCGCGTCGGCCACCGCGTTGGCGGCGACGAAGCTCAACTGCGTCATGACCCGCATCGCATACGGCATGCGCAAAATAATCGAAAAATAGAGATTGCCTTCGACCGAGACCCATTCGCGGCCCCGTCGTCCGCGCCCCGCGGTCTGGCGCTTGGCCCACACCAAGGTTAAATCGGGCGCGCCCTGCTCGGCCAAGCGCTTGGCCTCGGCATTGGTGCTGTCGACGCACTCCAGCTCCACAAGCACATAGGGGCTTGGGAGCTGGAGGCTCGATGCGGTTGTCATGGTCGGTGTCTTAGAACAGCGAGGCTGCTGCCGCACCCGCCAAGTTGATGATCGGGGCCGGAGCCAGGAAGAACAAGATCACCACGGCGCCGGTCACCGCCAACACCCCGGTGATGGAGCGTGGCAACGGGCTTTCCAGCGGCTCGATCCCGGCATCGTCGAAATACATGATCTTGATGATGCGCAGGTAATAATATGCCGACACAACGCTCGCCAACACACCGATGATCGCCAGCGTGTAAAGCTGCGCATCGATCGCGGCGAGGAAGATGTAGAACTTGCCGAAGAAGCCAGCCAGCGGCGGAATACCGGCCATCGAGAACATGAACACGGCCAAAACCGCTGCCATGCCCGGATGGGTCTTGGCCAAGCCGCCCAGCTCGAAGATGTTTTCCACGTGCCGTTCGCCGCGACGCATCGCCATGATGCACGCGAAGGTGCCGATGTTCATGAACACGTAAATCGCCAGATACACCAGAACGCCCGTGACGCCCGCTTCGTTACCGACCGCCAGGCCAATCAGCGCATAGCCGACGTGGCCGATGGAGCTGTACGCCATCATGCGCTTGATGTTCATCTGCACAATCGCGGCGAACGCGCCGATCGCCATCGACAGCACCGAAATCACCACCACGACCTGATGCCATTCCGCGACCATCGATCCGAACGGACCGACCATGACGCGCAGCAGCAGCGCCAGGGCGGCGACTTTCGGCGCGACGGCGAAAAACGCCGTAACCGGGGTCGGCGCGCCTTCGTAGACGTCCGGCGTCCACATGTGGAACGGCACCGCGGAAACCTTGAACGCCAGCCCCGCCATGACGAACACCAAACCAATCACCAAGCCGATGGGCGCATGTTCTTGCGCCGCGATGGTCGTGGCGATGGTGTCGAAATCCGTGGTTCCGGTGAAGCCGTAAACCAACGACGCGCCGTAAAGCAAAAAGCCCGACGCCAACGCCCCCAGCACGAAATACTTCAAGCCCGCTTCGGTCGACCGGCTGTCGTCGCGATGAAACGCCGCCAGCACATACAGCGACAGCGACTGCAGTTCCAAGCCCATGTACAGCGACAACAGGTTGCCCGCCGACACCATCATCATCATGCCAAGCGTCGCGAACACCACCAAAATGGCGAATTCGAAACGGTGAGCCCCCCGGCGTTCCAGCCAGTCCTGCGCCAAGATCAACGACAGCGTCGAGGCGATCAAGATCAAAACCTTGGCGAAGGTCGCGAACGGGTCGGACACGAACATCCCGTCGAACGCGATGCGCGTGTCACCCGAAACCGTGAACACCAAAAGCAGGGCCAAAAACAGCGTCAAAACGCCCAACCCCGACGTCAGGCGCGAGGCACGCACGATACCGTCAGGCGTGGTCGCTTTTTGGAACACCCCCAGCATCAGCAAGGACATGGCCGCCAGCGCAAGGAAGATTTCCGGCAATGCCGGGGCGATGTTGGGAACTTCAGCCATAAACCTAACTCTCCCTTACTGGCCGGCCACGACGGCGGCCTTGCTGGCATCCAGCGCCATATGCACCTGGCCCAGCAGATTATCGACAGAAACATGCATGACGTCCAAGAACGACGCCGGATAGACCCCCATCCACAGCGTCAACACGATCAGCGGGGCGAACACCGCCATTTCGCGCGGGCTCATATCGAGCATCTTCTTGACCTCTTCCTTCTTCAGCGCGCCGAACACGACCCGGCGATAGAGATACAGCATGTACGCGGCCCCCAAGATCACACCCGTGGCGACGAACGCCGCCACCCAAGTGTTAGCTTTGAACAAGCCGACCAGGACCAGGAACTCGCCAACGAACCCGCCGGTACCCGGCAAGCCAACGGACGCCATCATGAACAGCATGAACACCAACGCATAGGCCGGCATCTTGTGCACCAAGCCGCCATAAGCGGAAATCTCGCGCGTGTGCATGCGGTCGTAGATCACGCCGACGCACAGGAACAACGCCGCCGAGACCACGCCGTGGCTGAGCATCTGATAGATCGCACCTTCAACGCCTTGGATGGTCAAGGTGAAGGTGCCCGCCGTCACAAAGCCCATGTGGGCGATGGACGAATACGCGATCAGCTTTTTCATGTCGTGCTGCACCAGCGCCACCAACGAGGTGTAGATCACTGCGACGATGGACAGACCGTAGATCAGCGGCGTGAAATAGACCGAGGCATCGGGGAACATCGGCAACGAGAAGCGGATGAACCCGTAACCGCCGAATTTCAGCAGCACGCCGGCCAGAATGACCGAACCCGCCGTCGGCGCTTCGACGTGGGCGTCGGGCAGCCAGGTGTGCACCGGCCACATCGGCACCTTGACCGCGAACGAGGCGAAGAACGCCAGCCACAGCCAGACTTGCAGGCCCGGATCGAAACGGGTCGTCATCAGGGTCGGGATGTCGGTGGTGCCCGCCTGCAGGTACATCACCAAGATCGCCAACAGCATCAACACCGACCCCGCCAGCGTATAGAGGAACAGCTTGTACGATGCATACACCCGGCGCTGACCACCCCACACACCGATGATCAGGAACATCGGGATCAGGACGGCTTCGAAGAAGATGTAGAAAATCACGATGTCGAGCGCGGAAAACATGCCCACCATCATGGTTTCCAGGATCAAGAACGCGATCATGTATTCCTTCACGCGGGTCTTGATGCTTTCCCAGCTGGCCAGAATGCAGATCGGCGTCAGCAGCGTGGTCAACATCACGAACAGCATCGAAATGCCGTCCACGCCCAGGTGGTAGCTGATGTTGTAGGTCGGGATCCAGTCGGCCTTTTCGACGAACTGGAAATCGGCCGTGTTGGGGTCGAAACCGAACCACAAGAACAACGACATCACGAACGTGAAGGACGATGCGAACAAGGCCGTCCGGCGCACGTTGCGCACGGCGATCTCGTCGTCCCCGGAGATCATGAGGATGAAACCCGCCCCCGCCAATGGCAGGAAGATCAGGACCGAAAGTAGGTGCTCAAAGCCAAACATCCATCACCCCGCGATAAACAAATACCAGCCCACCATGCTGACGACGCCGATCAACATGGCGAACGCATAGTGGTAGAGATACCCCGTCTGCAACACACCGACCTGTTCGGCGGTGTCTTGCGTGGCTTGAGCGACGCCGTTGGGCCCCAGACCATCGATGATGGCTTGGTCACCCACTTTCCACAAACTGGTTCCCAGGCGGAACGCAGGCTTGACGAAAATGGCGTCGTACAACTCGTCGAAGTACCACTTGTTGAATACGAATTTGTGCACCGGTTTGATCGCGCTGACCACCTTGGCCGGCAGGCCCGGTACGAACATGTACATCACGTACGCCAGTGCGATACCGGCTGCACCGACGACCAACGGCAGGTACTTGACCCACGCCGGAACGTGATGGGCGTTTTCCAGCGCCGGATGGGTGTCGAGCACCAAGATCGCGTTGCCCCAGAAGTGCGCCGCGTCGTGACCGACGAACCAGTTGTAACCGACCCAGCCCGCGCCGCATGCGCCCGCCGCCAGCAACAGCAACGGCATGATCATGATCTTGGGGCTTTCGTGCACGTGCGCCATGGTCTTTTCATCGGCGCGCGGTGCGCCGTGGAAAGTCATGATGATCAGACGCCAGCTGTAGAACGCGGTCAGGAACGCCGCCGCGATGCCCAGCCAGAAGGCGTAGTTGCCGACGCCCGTATGCGCGCCGTAAGCGGCTTCCAAGATCATGTCCTTGGAGAAGTAGCCCGCGAACGGGAACACGCCGGCCAAAGCCAGGGAACCGATCCACATCAAAGTGTAGGTCACCGGGATCAATTTCCAGGTGCCGCCCATCTTGCGCATGTCTTGTTCGTCCGACATGGCGTGAATGACCGAACCCGCACCCAAGAACAGCAACGCCTTGAAGAACGCGTGGGTCATCAGGTGGAAGATCGCCGCCTGATAGGCCGACACGCCGATGGCGAAGAACATGTAGCCGAGCTGCGAACAGGTCGAATACGCGATCACGCGTTTGATGTCGAACTGGGTGCAGCCGATGGTCGCGGCGAAGATCGCCGTTGACGCGCCGACGATGGTCACCACCTGCAACGCCAAGTCCGAATATTCGAACAGCGGCGACATGCGGCTGACCATGAACACGCCCGCCGTGACCATGGTCGCGGCGTGGATCAATGCGGAAACCGGCGTCGGGCCTTCCATGGCGTCCGGCAGCCAGGTGTGCAGGCCCAACTGCGCCGACTTGCCCATAGCGCCGACGAACAGCAGCAGACAGATCACCGTGATGGCGTGGAACTCGCCCGAGAAGATCGAAATGGTCTCGTTGGTCATGGTCCCCGCCTGAGCGAAAATGCTGTCCAAGTTGACCGTGCCGAACATCACAAAGGTGGCGAAGATGCCGAGCGCAAAACCGAAATCGCCGACGCGGTTGACCACGAACGCCTTGATCGCGGCGGCGTTGGCGCTGGGCTTGTTGTACCAAAAGCCGATCAGCAGGTAGGACGCGAGGCCGACCCCTTCCCAGCCGAAGAACATCTGCACCAGGTTGTCGGCGGTCACCAGCATCAGCATGCAGAAGGTGAACAACGACAGATAGCTCATGAACCGCGGCACGTCGGGGTCGTGGTGCATGTAACCGATGGCGTAGACGTGCACCATGGCCGAAACCGTGCACACCACCACCAGCATCACCGCCGTCAAGGTATCGACCTTGAGCGCCCAGTTGAGATCCAGATCACCCGATTGAATCCACTGCACGATGGTCACGGTGTAGCTGTCGCCACCCAAACCGACCTGCTGGAACGTCATCCACGACAACACCATGGTCACCAACAGCAGGCCCGAGGTGACCCACTGGGCAATGGTGTCGATCTGGTGCTTTTTGTGTTTGTCTTTGCCGCAATCGACGAACGCGAGCGCCCCCGCGATCATCGAGGCCAGAAGCGGCAGGAAGACAATGGCTTTGATCATGCTCATCTTGGTCTCCTCAGCCCTTCATGGCGTTAATGTCGTCGACGGCGATCGAGCCGCGAACGCGGAAGAACACCACCAAGATGGCCAGCCCGATGGCGGCCTCGGCGGCGGCGACGGTGAGGATGAACAGCGAGAACACTTGCCCCACCAGATCCCCCAGTTCGACGGAGAACGCCACCATGTTGATGTTCACCGCCAGCAGCATCAGTTCAATCGACATCAAGATGACGATAACGTTTTTGCGGTTGAGGAAAATCCCGAACATGCCGGTGGCGAACAAAATCGCCGCAACCGTCAGGTAATGACCCAGTCCAATGTCAGCCATCAGATGCCCCTCCCCGTTTCGACTTTCTTGAGCACCACGGTCTCCTTGGCGTTGCGCGCCAACTGATCGGCGATGACCTGTTTCTTGCTGTCCTTGCGCTTGCGATGGGTCAGCACGATGGCACCGATCATAGCGACCAGCAGCACCAGCCCCGCGGCCTGGAACAGATAGACGTAGCGGGTGTAGATCAGTTCCGCCAAAGCCGAGGTGTTTTGCACATCCGGCGTCTTGGCTTGGATGTTGGCGGCCGCTTCGGGCGCCATGTGCCACGCCACCGACGAGGCCAGAATTTCCCCGGCGAAGATCGCCACCACCAAAAGCCCGATGGGCAGATAGTTGAGGAAGCCTTGCTTCATCTCGACCACCGTGACGTCCAGCATCATGACCACGAACATGAACAGCACCGCGACCGCGCCGACGTAGACGACGATCAACAGCATGGCCAGGAATTCCGCCCCCGCCAGCACGAACAGACCGCCCGCGTTGAAAAACGCCAAGATCAGGAACAACACGGAATGAACCGGGTTGCGGCTCGTCACCACCAGCACGCCGGATGCGACGCAGGTGATGGCGAACATGTAAAAGACCAAAGTTTCGATCATCTGTTCCCCCGGCTCCTAGCGATACGGAGCATCGGCGCGCAGACGAAGGTCGAGTTCGACCTCCCACCGTGCGCCGTTGTCCAGAAGTTTGGCTTTGTCATACATCAGCTCTTCACGCGTTTCGGTCGCGTACTCGAAATTGGGGCCTTCGACGATGGCGTCCACCGGGCAGGCTTCTTCACAAAACCCGCAGTAGATGCATTTGGTCATGTCGATGTCGTAGCGCGTGGTGCGGCGCGAGCCGTCGTCACGCGGTTCGGCCTCGATGGTGATGGCCTGGGCCGGGCACACCGCTTCGCACAGCTTGCACGCGATGCAGCGCTCTTCCCCGTTGGGGTAGCGGCGCAGCGCGTGTTCGCCGCGAAAACGCGGGCTCAGCGGGCCTTTTTCATACGGATAGTTCAGCGTCACCTTGGGACGGAACATATAGCGCAAGGTCAACAGCATGCCTTGCAGCAGTTCGATCATCAGGAACGGGCGGATGTTGCGGTCGATGAAGCTCATGTCTCGGTCTCCCCTCAACCTGCGCCCAAGGCGGTTTGCGGCAATAAGTCGAACGTCACCAGCACGCCCGAAACGATCACCACCGCCGCCAGCGACATCGGCAGGAACACTTTCCAGCCCAGACGCATCAATTGGTCGTAGCGATAGCGCGGGAAACTGGCGCGCACCCAGATATAGATGAACAACAGCGCCGCGATCTTGATCGCGAACCAGATCGGTCCGGGGATCAGGTTGAACGGCGCGATGTCGATCGGCGGCAACCAGCCGCCTAAGAACAAGATGGTGGTCATGCCACACATCAAGATCATATTGGCGTATTCACCCAAGAAGAACAGTGCGAACGTCATCGCCGAATATTCGACGTTGTAGCCCGCGACCAGTTCAGCTTCCGCTTCCGGCAAATCGAACGGGTGACGGTTGGTTTCCGCCAAGGTCGAGATGAAGAACACCACCGCCATCGGAAACAGCGGAATGACGAACCACATGCCGCGCTGGGCTTCGACGATGGCGCTCAGGTTCAGCGAGCCCACG
Organism: Magnetovibrio sp.; assembly: GCF_036568125.1. Taxonomy (NCBI): domain Bacteria; kingdom Pseudomonadati; phylum Pseudomonadota; class Alphaproteobacteria; order Rhodospirillales; family Magnetovibrionaceae; genus Magnetovibrio; species Magnetovibrio sp. The sequence continues at coordinate 728,102 of NZ_DATCTF010000010.1, read as the reverse complement.
CACAGCAACACGGTTATGATGACGAAGCCCATGGAGACTTCGTAAGACACCATCTGCGCGGCCGAGCGCAACGCGCCCAAGAACGCGTATTTGGAGTTGGACGCCCAACCCGCCATCAAGATGCCGTAGACGCCGAGGCTGGACACCGCGAACAGGTAAAGCACGCCGACGTTGATGTCGGCCAACACCAGACCCTCGCCGAACGGGATCACCGCCCACGCGATCAAGGCCAGGAAGAACGTCACCATCGGCGCGATCAGGAACACCGCCCGGTTGGCGCTGGACGGGATCACCGTTTCCTTCAAAAACAGCTTGGCGCCGTCCGCCAGCGGTTGCAGCAAGCCGAACGGCCCGACCACGTTGGGGCCGCGGCGCAGTTGCATGGCGCTGATCACCTTGCGTTCGACATAGGTCAGGTACGCAACGGCGATGAGAATGGGCACGACGATGACCAGGATCTTGATGACGATCCAAATCAGCGGCCACAGATAGTTATCCCAAAGTTCAACCATCGGTGCCGGTCCTTTCCGTCTCGCCCCCAGAGATCCCAAGGATCTCGGCGGTGCACGCCGCCATGGTTTCGGAGGCGCGTGAAATCGGGTCGGTCATGTAATAATTCCGAATATGCGATGACAACGGTTTCGATTGCAGATCACCCTGCTGGCCGAAATCCCCCCACTCGGCGGGTTGGATTTCATCCACGGTGGCGAACAGCGGATTGATTTCCGCCATGCGCGCGCGCACCTGGGGCAACGTGTCGTACTTCAACGGCTTGCCCAAAACGGCCGACAAGGCGCGGATGATGGCCCAGTCTTCCTTGGCCTCGCCACGCGGGAACACCGCCAGTTGACCGCGTTGCACGCGGCCTTCGGTGTTGACATAGGTGGCGTTCTTTTCCGTGTACGCGGCCCCCGGCAAGATCACATCGGCGAGATGCGCGCCGCTGTCGCCGTGATGGCCTTGATAGATGATAAAGGTGTCGGACAACTTGGCCGCTTCCATGCCGTCGGCGGCCAGCAGGTAGAGAACCTCGACCTTACCGTCACCGCACGCATCCAAGATGCCCGCAGTGTCCAGTCCGCCGTCCTTGGGTGAAAAGCCGATGTCCAAACCACCGACGCGCGAGGCGGCGGTTTGCAGCACGTTGAAGCCGTTCCAGCCGTCTTTCACCATGCCGGTGGCGTCGGCGATGGCCTTGGCAGCGGCGAGTACGGCACCGCCGTCTGCGCGCATCAACGCGCCCGCGCCGAGGATCAGCATTGGTTTCTTGGCCTTTTTCAAGACCTTGGCAAACGCATGCTTGCCCGAAGCCAGTTCGTTCAGCAACGCCGGATCGTCACCGAAGTTTTCGTGCTTGTAGGTCAAATCCGCCGCCGGACCAACCACGCCGACCGGGAAACCGCCCATCAGGTAGCGCTTGCGGATGCGGGCATTGAGCACCGGCGCTTCGATGCGCGGGTTGGAGCCGATGATCAACAGCGCGTCGGCCTCTTCGATCCCGGCGATGGTGGTGTTGAAGATGTAGCTGGCGCGCACGTTCGGATCGACCGCACTGCCTTCTTGGCGGCAGTCGTGGTTCTTGGACCCAAGCACATGCAACAGGTCTTTGAGCGCCGTCATCGCTTCGACGTCGACGGTGTCGCCCGCCAACGCGGCGATTTTGGAGCCGTCCAGGCCGTCGAGCTTGGCCTTGATGGCCGCGAACGCTTCGTCCCAGGTGGCCGGTTGCAGCTTGCCGTCCTTTTTGACGTACGGCTTGTCGAGACGCTGACGCCCCAAGCCGTCGCAGGCAAAGCGCGACTTGTCGCCCAGCCATTCTTCGTTCACGTCTTCGTGCAGGCGCGGCACAATGCGCATCACCGCACCGCCGCGGGCATCGACGCGGATGTTCGCGCCGACCGCATCGAGCACATCGACGCTTTCGGTCTTTTTCAGTTCCCACGGACGTGCCTTGAATGCGTAAGGCACCGACGTCAGCGCGCCGACCGGGCACAAATCGATCATGTTGCCCGACAGTTCTGAGGTGATGGCATTGTTCACATAGGTGCCGATTTCCAGGTGCTCGCCGCGATAGACGCCGCCCAATTCCGGGCTGCCGGCGATTTCGCTGGCGAAGCGTACACAACGGGTGCAGTGGATGCAGCGCGTCATCACGCCGCGGATCAGCGGACCGAAGTCCTTGTCGTCGACCGCGCGCTTGTGTTCGTGAAAGCGCGAGTCGCCGCCGCCGTAGGCCATGGCTTGATCTTGCAGATCGCATTCGCCGCCCTGGTCGCAGATCGGGCAATCGAGCGGATGGTTGATGAGCAAGAACTCCATCACCGCTTCGCGCATCTTTTTGACTTTTTCGGTGTTGGTGTGGATCACCTGACCTTCGCCGACCGGCATGCAGCACGACGCCACCGGCTTGGGCGCGCGTTCCATTTCCACCAGACACATGCGGCAGTTGCCCGAAAGCGGCAGCCGTTCGTGATAGCAGAACCGGGGGACTTCGGCGCCCGCCAGTTCGCAAGCCTGCAGCACGGTCAAACCGGCGTCGACTTCGATTTCCTTGCCGTCAATGGTGAGCTTTGGCATGGCTCCCCTTCCTCTAACTTAGCTAATTATTCCGCAGCGCGATCGGGCGCGTCGGCCTGGGTTCCAGCTTTTTCCAAGATGCGAGCTTCCATTTCCGGGCGGAAATGGCGGATCAGACCTTGAATTGGCCAAGCGGCCGCGTCGCCGAGAGCGCAAATGGTGTGCCCTTCGATCCTGCGGGTGACATCTTCGAGCAAGTCGATTTCATCGATGTGGGCGTTGCCCTCGCTAATACGTTCCATCATGCGCCACATCCACCCGGTGCCCTCGCGGCACGGCGTGCATTGGCCGCAGCTTTCGTGTTTGTAAAACGCGCTCAAGCGGGTGATGGCACGCACGATGTCGGTGGACTGGTCCATGACGATCACCGCCGCCGTGCCGAGGCCCGAACCGTGTTCTTTCAAGCCGTCGTAATCCATCAACGCGCCGTCGCATTGGCCTTTGGTCATCACCGGAACGGACGAACCGCCAGGGATAACGCCCTTGAGGTTGTTCCACCCGCCGATCACGCCGCCGCAATGCTTTTCGAGCATTTCCTTCATCGGAACGCCCATGGCTTCTTCGAAGGTGCACGGATTGTTGACATGGCCGGACACGCAAAACAGCTTGGTGCCGGTGTTGTTTTCCCGTCCGATGCCCGCGAACCAGGCCCCGCCGCGACGCAGGATTTCCGGCACCACGGCGATGGATTCGACGTTGTTGACGGTGGTCGGGCAGCCGTACAGGCCGCAGTTGGCGGGGAACGGCGGTTTCAAGCGCGGTTGGCCTTTTTTGCCTTCCAGGCTTTCGATCAACGCGCTTTCCTCGCCGCAGATGTACGCACCCGCGCCGAGATGGACGTAGATGTCGAAGTCATAACCCGATTTGCAGGCGTTCTTGCCCACCAATCCTGCCGCATAGGCTTCGTCGATGGCGCGTTGCAGGGCTTCGGCCTCGCGGTAGAACTCGCCGCGCACATAGATGTAACAGGTGTGCGCACCGATGCCGACGGACGCCAACAGCGCGCCTTCGACCAGCTTGTGCGGTTCGGAACGGAGGATTTCGCGGTCCTTACAGGTGCCCGGTTCGCCTTCGTCAGCGTTGATCACCAGGTAATGCGGACGGCCGTCGGTTTCTTTGGGCATGAAGGACCACTTCATACCGGTACCGAAACCTGCGCCGCCACGGCCGCGCAGACCCGATGCCTTCATTTCCTCGACGATCCACTCGCGGCCTTTTTTGATCAGGCTCGCGGTTTTGTCCCAATCGCCACGCGATTGCGCGCCTTTCAGGCCGACATCGTGAATGCCGTAGATGTTGGTGAAGATACGATCGCGATCGTGCAGCATGGCTCAGTCCTCCCCGGTCAACGTGGTGAGGCCGCCCGCGGGCTGACAGCCCACGCGTTTGCCTGCTTGCGAACCCGGCGTCGGCGTTTCGCCACGGGCAAAGGCGTCGAGCACCTTTTCCGTGCTGGCCGCATCCAGGTCTTCGTAATAATCGTCGCCGATCTGCATCATCGGAGCGTTGACACACGCGCCCAGGCATTCGACTTCCAACAGCGTGAACATGCCGTCCGGCGTGGTTTCGCCGTTTTCGATGCCGAGCTTTTTCTTGCACACCTTGAACACGTCGTCGGAGCCCTTGAGCAGGCACGAAATGTTGGTGCACACCTGGACGAAGTTTTTGCCCACGGGTTTGAGGTTGTACATGGTGTAGAAGGTCGCGACCTCGTAGACGCGCATCGGCGCGAGGCCGACCATTTCGGCGACCACGTCCATGGCCGCGCGCGGCAGCCAGTTGTCGTTTTGGCGTTGCGCCAAGGTCAACAGCGGCATGGTGGCGCTGGCTTCACGGCCTTCGGGATACTTGGCCATAATGGCCTTGGCAGCCTCCAGGTTTTCCGCCGTAAAGGCGAAGGTCTCAGCGTGTTCACTCATCGGTCGATCTCACCAAACACAATATCAATGGAACCGATCACGGCGACGGCGTCGGCCAACATGTGGCCTTCGCACATCATGTCCATGGCTTGCAGATGGGCGAAGCCCGGCGCACGGATTTTGCAGCGATACGGTTTGTTGGTGCCGTCCGACACCAAGAAGACGGCAAACTCGCCCTTGGGCGCTTCGACCGCGGTGTAGGTCTCGCCCGCCGGAACGTGCATGCCTTCGGTCATCAGCTTGAAGTGATGGATCAACGCTTCCATCGAAGTCTTCATGTCAGCACGGGGTGGCGGCGCGACCTTGCGGTTTTCCGTAATCGACGGGCCATCAGGCATGTTTTCAATGGCTTGACGCATGATCTTGAGAGATTCCCTCATCTCCATCATGCGCACCAAGTAACGATCGTAACAGTCGCCGTTCTTGCCCACGGGAATGTCGAAATCCATTTTGGCGTAGGCGTCGTAAGGCTGCGACTTACGCAGATCCCAAGCCATGCCGCTGGCGCGCAGGTTGGGGCCGGTAAAGCCCCAGTCGAGGGCCTTTTCCTGGCTGACCGTGGCGATGTCGACGGTGCGCTGCTTGAAGATGCGGTTTTCGGTCAGCAGCGTTTCCATGTCGTCGATCATCTGAGGGAATGCATCGATCCACTTCAAGATGTCTTCGGCTAGACCGTCAGGCATATCGCGAGCCACGCCGCCGACGCGGAAGTAGTTCATGTGCATGCGCGCGCCGGACACCCGTTCGCAGAATTCCATCAACCGTTCGCGGTCTTCGAAGCTCCACAGCATCGGCGTCATCGCGCCAACGTCCATGGCGTACGAGGACACGTTCAAGATGTGGTTCAAAATGCGGCCGATTTCGCAAAACAACACGCGGATGTACTGGGCGCGTTCAGGAACCTCGACGCCCAGCAGCTTTTCCGCCGCCAGCACGAAGGCATGTTCCTGGTTTTGCGGCGCGACGTAGTCGAGACGATCGAAATACGGCGTCGCCTGCTGGTAGGTCTTGTTTTCAATCAGCTTTTCGGTGCCGCGATGGAGCAGACCGATGTGCGGATCGGCGCGGTCGATGATTTCGCCGTCCATCTCCAACACCATACGCAGCACACCGTGCGCCGCCGGGTGCTGGGGGCCGAAGTTCAGCGTCATGTTTTTGATTTGGTTCTGAGCCATGACTTAAGCGCCCTCCCCATTGCCATTTTGTTCGGCTTTTTCGTCGCCGGGCAGCATGCTCGGCTGACCTTCCCAGGGGCTGAGGAAATCAAAACTGCGGAATTCCTGGGTCAGTTTCACCGGCTCGTAGACGACGCGCTTTTTCTCGTCGTCGTAGCGCATCTCGACAAAGCCCGACAACGGGAAGTCCTTGCGCAGCGGATGACCTTCGAAACCGTAATCGGTGAGAATGCGGCGCAGATCGGGATTGCCGGTGAACGGCACGCCGAACAGGTCCCAGCATTCGCGCTCGAACCAGCCGGCGGTGGAAAACACCTCGACCACGCTCGGCACCGCCTCGCCCGCCGTGCGCACCTTGACGCGGATGCGGCGGTTCAGCGTCATGGAGAGCAGGTTGTAGACGACCTCGAATCGCTCTTCGCGTTCGGGGTAATCGACGCCGCACAGGTCCACCAACTGCTTGAACTGGCAATTGACGTTGTCGCGCAGATAGGTGAGCACGCGCACGATGTCGTTGCGCTGCACCTGAATGGACAATTCGCCACGGGTTTCGCTCATGCTCAAGGTCGCGTCCACGACGGACGCACCCAAAGCTTCCGTGACGATCTCTTTCAATTCTTCAAGGGCTGGATCCATAGGTCCAAAAACTCCCGATCTCTTGCTCGTCTGCGCGACTTAACGAAACAGCGTGCCTGTCCGTTTGATTTTCTTCTGCAATTGCATGATGCCGTAAATCAGCGCTTCCGCCGTCGGCGGGCACCCCGGCACATAGATGTCCACCGGCACAACGCGATCGCAGCCGCGCACCACCGAATAGGAATAATGATAGTAGCCGCCGCCGTTGGCGCACGAGCCCATGGAGATCACCCAGCGCGGTTCCGACATCTGGTCGTAGACCTTGCGGAACGCCGGGGCCATCTTGTTGGTCAGCGTGCCGGCGACGATGATCACGTCGGACTGGCGCGGGCTGGGACGCGGCACGACGCCGAATCGGTCCAGATCGTAACGGCTGACATAGGCGTGAATCATTTCCACCGCGCAGCACGCCAGACCGAAGGTCATCGGCCACATCGAGCCGGTGCGCACGTAATTGACCAGCTTGTCGACGTTGGCGACAACGAAACCGCGTTCGTTCAGTTCGTCGGCGACTTGGGACAAAAGCGCGTCTTGATCAGCGCCCGGTTTGGTTTCTACTCCCATTCCAAAGCCCCTTTCTTCCATTCATAGACAAAGCCGATGGTCAGTACGGCGAGGAAAATCATCATCGACCAGAAACCGAACAGGCCGATGGAGCCTAAGTTGGCCGCCCACGGAAACAGGAACGCGACTTCCAAATCGAAAATGATGAACAAGATGGCCACCAGATAGAATCGCACATCGAATTTAATGCGCGCGTCTTCGAACGCCTCGAATCCGCATTCGTAGGCCGAATCTTTTTCCGGGTCCGGCTTTTGGCGTCCAATGAGCCAGCTGGCGGCGACCATGAAGACCGACATCACGCCAGCAATGCCCAAGAACACCAGGACCGGAAAGTAATCAGATAAAAGCGCGTCGCTCATGCACAGGCTCCCACAGGGGAGCCCCATGAACCGTAGCGCCATTTGTCGCGCATTCAGATCCCGCCAACGAACGCGTTTGGCGCGTTACACTGGTTTTCACAAGGCGCAAAAATGGTCTCACAGTCATAGGATTTTGGAACTCCCCAGGACGTTCCGTTGAAAAAATTCAGTATGTCAGCAGCAGATGCGCACGTTTGTTTTTTGTATCGCATGCATCCATACCTCCCCACGAGGTGTAGAAGCTTTATAGGCTATTTCCTTGCAGCAACATATCCCCGATTGGGTAGGGCCAGACTACCCCGTTTACAGGGCCGTTCAAGTCAAGAATGCGTGTTGGGGATGTTTTTTTGTGCGCCGCAACAAGAAGCCGCACGCGAAGGGTGAAAGAGTGTCCGAAAAACAAAAAACCGCAACCCGAAGGTCGCGGTTTTTGGAGGAGACGGCGCCTAGAATGGCGGGAGTGACGGGACTCGAACCCGCGGCCTCCGGCGTGACAGGCCGGCGCTCTAACCAACTGAGCTACACCCCCTTCGCCGTTCTCGTTCTTCGCGTTGCGAAGGTCGGTGTGAACCAGCCTTGCCGCCCGAAGACGCGTCTATGTAATGCAGCCCCCGCCGGGCGTCAAGCGTTGTGCGGACGCTTTTGTGAAAAAAATGAAACAGCGGCGATTTTGTAAGGCTTTCGCGACGTTCTATGAAAATTTTGCAGCTCTTTTCAGGGCCTGAACCCAGCCAAAAACCAAGTCGTTACGGTCGGTTGGCGGAAAAAAGTGCGCGAAACTCGAATCAACCGCGACAAAAATCGCTCAACATTCGACCACGTTGACGGCCAAACCGCCTTGGGAGGTTTCTTTGTACTTCGATTGCATGTCCAGGCCGGTCTGGCGCATGGTTTCGATCACTTGATCGAGGCTGACGAAATGCGCGCCGTCGCCTTTGAGCGCCAAGCGTGCGGCGTTGATGGCTTTGACCGCGCCCATGGCGTTGCGTTCGATGCAGGGAATTTGCACCAGCCCGCCGATGGGATCGCAGGTCAGGCCCAAATTGTGCTCCATGCCGATTTCGGCGGCGTTTTCGATCTGTTCGTTGGTGCCGCCAAGCGCAGCAGTCAAGCCGCCTGCCGCCATCGAGCACGCCACCCCGACTTCGCCTTGGCAGCCGACTTCGGCCCCGGAAATCGACGCGCGGGTCTTGTACAGCACGCCGATCGCCGCCGCGGTGAGCAGAAAGGACCGGATACCGTCGCGTGCGGTGGGCGCACGATGGGGGCAAAAACGCTCGTAGTAGCGAATCACCGCCGGAATGATGCCCGCCGCCCCGTTGGTCGGCGCCGTCACCACCCGTCCGCCGGAAGCGTTTTCCTCGTTCACCGCCAAGGCATACAGGTTGACCCAGTCCATGATGGTCAGCGGGTCGCGCAGATTGCGTTCCGAATTGGCGTTGAGATCCGTGAGCAGTTTTTTCGCCCGCCGCGGCACATTGAGCCCGCCCGGTAAATTGCCCTCGCCTTGCAGACCGTGCTCGATGCAATCGTCCATGACCTGATGGATTCGGTCGAGAAAGGTGAACGTCTCGGCCTCTTCGCGCCACGCCGTTTCATTGATGAGCATGATTTGGGCGATGGAAAGGTTCTCTTCGCGGCCAATGCGCAGCAATTCTTCGGCCGACGAAAATGGGTAGCGAATGCGCACGTTGTCGCCGGTGATATAAGCGTCGGCTTCCGAATCGCCGTCGGCCACCACAAAACCGCCGCCGATGGAATAGAACGTCTTGCTTTTGATGGTGTCGCCGGCCCCGTCCATGGCGTCGAAGCGCATCGCGTTGGTGTGGCGCGCCAAGACCTCGTGGTCGAGAAACACGATATCCGCGTCTGGATCGAAGGAAATGTCCTTCTGCCCGCCCAAAAGCAGGCCTTTGCGCGCGGTGATATCCGCGACGATGTTTTCCACCTCGTGCGCTTCGATGGTCCGTGGGCGCTTGCCCGACAACCCCAGCAACAAAGCCTTGTCGGTGTGGTGACCGCGCCCGGTCAGCGCCAAGGACCCGTACAAAGTCACGCGCACATGATGAACCCGCTGCACATCGCCCTGCTCGCCCAGTTCCGTGACAAACCGGTAAGCCGCGCGCATCGGCCCCACCGTGTGCGAGCTGGATGGTCCGATGCCGATGGAAAACAGATCCACAACGCTGAGGTTGGCGTGGTTGTCGGTTGCGGTCGGCGGCTGGGTCATTGCGGTCGGTCTTTCCGGACAGTCAAATGTGAGTTTATTTTGTTTCACAGTGCATGGCGCTGTTATTTTTTATTCAAACACAGTTTACCGTTTCGCGCATCTGTCCATTTAGACAAAAGAAATCGCGCCGCCGTTACGCGGAAGGAATGCGAATACAGGCCACGGTGCCGCCTTGGGGCGCGTTTTCGATTTGCAAAACTCCGCCCAACAGCGCGGCCTTGTCACGCACCAACTGCACCCCCTTGCCCCAGCCCTTTTGGTCCGATCACGCCGACGAGGTGGTCATCGAGGCACCTTGCAACATGTGCATCACGATCGAGGCCGGGATCCCCTTTCCGGTGTCCTGAATGACCAAAATCAGGCCTTTGCTGCGCACATCGACCTCGCCTTTGATTTTCACCATCCCTCCCTTGGGGGTGAATTTCAAGGCGTTCGAGATGAGGTTAGAAAGCATTTCGTACAGCAGCACCGGATCGGTGACGAGAACCGGAAAATTTTGCGCGATCTCGTTGACCAACCGAATGCCGCGGGCTTCGGCGTCGGCCTCGAAGTTTTTGACGATTTCGTTGCTGAAAGCGGTGAAATCGACATTTTCCTTCTTCACCCGCGCCGTGCCGCTGACGGCTTCGTCGAGCACACGCTCGGTGATTTGCAACAAACGCTTGGTCGATGTGTGCAGGCGCTCGGCGAAATCCTTGACTTGAAGAGGCGTCAGCTCGACCTCCCCATCACCTTTGAGAAACGATGTGTATCCCAGCATGGCCGTCAACGGCGTGCGAATTTCGTGAGCGAATTCGCTGAGCAATTCCATGCCCCGCTGTTTGTCGGGAGAGGTCTCATCGCTCATGAGCGGCGCCTTTTCTGCACATTGCGATTTATAGCCGCAATACTACACGCGAACGGGCATTGAGCTGAAAACTATTTTGTGCTGGGCATGCGAATGCACGCAACGGTACCGCCGCTCATGGCATTTTCGATTTCCAACGTGCCGCCGAGCAATTTGACCTTGTCGTGAACGAACTTGATGCCTTGCCCCCAGCCCTTGCGATCGGAATGGGCATAGGACGTCGTCACCGCGCCGCCTTTCATCAAACTCATCAAGATCGTCGCCGGGATGCCTTTACCGGTGTCTTGGACAATGAGAATCAAGCCGTCGTTTTTATAATCCCGCTCGCCTTTGACCGTCACCACACCGCCCTTAGGCGTGAATTTGATGGCGTTGCTGATGAGGTTGGACATGATCTCGTACAACACCACCGGATCGGTGTGCAAAACTGGGAAATCTTCGGCAATGGCGTAGTTCAAGGTGATGCCGCGTTCTTGCGCATCGACTTCGAAGGTGCGGATGATTTCCGGGCAGAAGCTGTGAAAATCAATGTCTTCCTTGTTCACCGAGGCTTGGCCCTGGATGGCCTGATCCAAAACCCGTTCGCACACTTGCAGCAGACGGCGTGTCGAAACATTGATGCGGTCGGCATAATCGAAAATGCGATCTTCCGACAAAGGCTGCGGCAGCGCGCCTTTCTTCATCATCGCCGAAAACCCCAGCATGGCGTTGAGCGGCGTGCGAATTTCATGAGCGAACTCGCGCAGAAGTTCCATCTCGAGCTGTTTCTCGGTTGATTTCGTCTCACTCATGACCGTCTCACTCGCATTTTCGTTGTGCAGATACTAATCCATTTGCATGGCCCTGAACACTTAAAGATACAAATCGACAAGCTGAAATAAACGTCACAAAGGCGTATAATGTATGACGAAAGAGTTCTCTGGTTTTTTGCTCTCTGCATTTAGGAGGTCAGCATGAAACATTTCAGAGCAAACACATTTTGGCGGCACCTAAAAGCTGTACTCACCGCCTTCGTCGGCTTGATCGTTTTGGTCCAAGCCCCCGTATGTCAGGCGACAGAAACCGTCGGCAAAGTCGTTAAGCAGCGCATGGATGCGTACGGTACCGCGCCGGGTCAAAGCCGCGAACGCAAGTTTCCGCGCTACAACGTGGTCTTCGGTGAATTGATCGAAACCGATGGCGGCGCCGCGATTTTGATCGAGATGAACGACGACACGGAGTTGTTCCTGGGCGAACGCGCCAGTCTGGTCATTGACGAATTCGTCTACGATCCCGGCAGCGCATCCATGAGAGCGGTCTACAACTTCACCCTTGGCACGTTGCGATTCGTTTCTGGTAAGATGGCCAACGATGGCATTTCGATCGTCACCCCCAGCGCCGCCATCGGCTTGCGCGGCTCTGACGCGGTGATTTTCGTCACGCCCGACGGCGGCACCATCATCAATGTCCTTGAAGGCACCTTTACGGTGAGATCGCGTGAAACCGCCGACGGCCCCGTCATCGACGTCGGAGCGAAAGAAAATGTCTCCATTGCGCGTGGCGGGACGATCACGCCCATTAGCGAGGGTCTGCAATTGCCCGATTACACGCACGAATTCGAGGCAAAAACCCCGGACTATAGCGACGATTATTACGATCTAACCGTCGGCGGCGCATTTGAAAGTGCGCGCCCCGGAAAAGTAACCGGCAGCGCCGGTGCCGATGAAGGACACGGCGACGGCGGCGGTCATCACGATGCGGCGGACTAATCGTGGACTAATCGTTTAGAGCCCCAAAGAGCCCCGGCATGTCACCGCACATCCTTGACCCATTTTGTGCACTTGGCGTCTTCGAGTTGGTAGTTCGTGGGGGTATCGATTTTGTCATGCAACGGGATCGAAAAGAGATACATCTCCTGAATCAATTCCCTGAGCACGGCGTTCACCAAGTCGCGATATGCCTGCACTCCCTGGCTTTGCTGGCGGACGACCGCCACGCCGGATTTCGCCAGCTTTGTTTCCAACCTTTGCTTCAACGTCGCGCCAAATTTTTCCATCGCCTTGCGGTTGATTTGCACATGAGTGCGTTCATGGGCATACACGACCTTGTATTCGCACGAACTGGGCGCATAGATCCGCGGGATGAATACCGCATGTTCGACGTAGCCAAAGTTGAGGGTCAATTCCTTGGCGCTATAACAGAAAGTGCCGCTGCTCTTAACCCAGTAAGGCGCAAATGAGAAATTTCCGCCCAACTTGGCCCGGGTCAGGCCACGGATCACGCTATTTGGGCCACCCGGCGCATGCCAACCGTTCAGTCCCCCGCCGACGGATTTGGCCCGTACGCCGAACATGCGGTTGATTTCGGTGATGGTGTTGGCGTGCTGCAGTTTGGCCGGTGGGTTGAGCAAATTGACCGTAATCTTGGTTTTCGCCATCTTAGGACAGCTTTTGGCCAGAGCGGTATTAGCCCCAAGCACCATCATCGCCCCAAACCCTGCCACTGCGATCACCTTGATCGAACGTCCGATATTCATCTGCCCCCTCGCGCAAGCCTGATATACCATTAGCGCAAGCCTGATATACCATTAGGCGATTATTCTATACCTGTACGACCATGACAACACACCATTCGGCGCGAAAGCCCATCGCATTTTCACAATGAACCAGGCACAAAAAAAGCGGCGCACATGGCGCCGCCTTTGAAATTATGGTGGGCGGTGACGGGATCGAACCGCCGACCCTCTCGGTGTAAACGACGCCAACCTAAAGCAAACCTTACCAAACCTGTCCAAACCTACATTTTCCTGAATGGCGGAATTGCGCGCTTTTTCAAGCGTGCCGAAATCGTTTTGCAAACTGGTTTGCAAAACCCCTGCCTGATTGCGCCCGGCTCAACCTTCCTAACCTGGGAGGTGTGCCATGTCTGAGCGCGGACGCCCTGGATACATTACCCTCACCCTGGAAATGCCCATTGAGGTAGCTGAATGGCTTTCAACCAACGCTGACCGCCTAGGCCAAGCCGCACGAATCGCCGCCGCTAAGCAGGAACGTGCATCCGAAGAACACCAGCGCCAGCAGGTTGAACGCATCCGGCAACGTGACACCGAACACGAACGCCTGGGCCGTATCGGCTACCGCCATCATCGACAGGCTGGCAGCGGAACCAAAATTGTCGGCAACCGCGAAACCACCCGCACCATTGCGAACCTTCTCGGCGTGGACTGGTATCTGCTGGAACTGGTCAGCGTCCGTTTCAAACGCACCCTGCATTGCAAGGTCCGCATCCGTCGCGCACGCGAAATCAAACGCCTTTACGACAATGGGCAAAGCAACCAGCAAATCGCCGCCCGTTACCGTGTTCATCCGGTCACGGTTGCGAACATTCTCCGGGACGCCAAAGAGGCCACTTTTCCCTTAGCTAAGGAAAACTCCAATTCTCAGGGAGCGGTCCCCGAGAGCGCCCCCCTTGCTCCCCAGGTCATTTCCTGGGAGGCTATCAAACAAGTCGGGATGCGCGCATGAGCGGTCTCCCTGGCAACAAATTCAGTTTTGCCCGCGGGGAGGTAGTAGCCCCTGTGGGATTTTGGGAGCGCGGCTCCGAGGCCTCGGGTTTCATCCCGCCCTCGGGCCGCTCTTTCACCCCTCCCCCCCCTGCCCCGGTTTCTGCGAGCGCCCCCGATCAAAGCCGCGCTCCTAAAACCGCTGCTACTTCGCCGTCAGGCGAAACCCACTCTCTCCCCCTCTCTGTTGCCCAAGGCATGGGCAACGCCCTGCCCCTGCCCAAGCAGAACACCAAAGCGGACGACTTCGGATGGAAGGCAGGCCCAAAAGAAATCTCGTGCAAAGAAATCAATGAAAGCCTGATCGGGCGAGAGGTTGCGCGAGACACCTACCTTGATGGCCGCATCCGTGAACGCCAGCTTCGCGAACAGTCCGAAGCCATCATCGAGCGTTTGGAGCGCATGGGTATTCAAGGACGGTTGACCCGTGGCGATACGGCAGTGGTCGGCCTCGTGTCCGGCCAAGCGGAACTGGCGACGGACTATCGGAACTGCAACCTGATCCCCTACCAGCAATCGCGCAACGTTCACACCATGCTCAAGAACGTCCGGTATTTGGTCGACACCACCAAAGCCAAGCGTATGCGCATGCTCGTTGTCTCTGCGGGCTGGTGCCGACTGGAAAGCTACCGCGAGCACCACAAGGCGCACACCCGGCGCATGTCCAAATTTGCGGCACATCCGAAGCTCAAAGACTTCGGGATTGAGGTGCAGTTCTACAACGTCGAGAACACGATCCACCGTGCCGACGATGGCGCGGCCATGATGAACTTGCACAGCCATGTTCTGTTTCGCAGCAACCGTTACCTGGGCAAACAGAAGTGGACTGAGTTTCTGGACTTCGCCAAAGGCTACTTCCCCAAAGGATATGTCCACGACAGCAAAATCCAGAAGGCCAATGAGGTGGTGAAGTATTGCTTCAAGCCCGCCGAGTTTGACCTGCTGAGCGACGACGAATTTGCGGAACTGTTCCATCAAGTTTCCGGTGGCCGTCCGAAGTTTGATCCGGAAACGGGCGAGGTCGAAACCCGCAAAGGTGAGAACGGTGAATTGATCGCCGTACACGAAGGCCCGCTCAAATTCTTTCATCCCCTGGGAGCGCTCCGGGAATTCCGTTCAACGCTCCACAAGAACCGCCAAAACCTGATCCAAGTTCCTACGGTTGATGGCCGGTGGATTTGGCGTTTGACGGAACGCAAGGAACGCCAGCCGCGCCCCGAAAGCGAAGCGGGCGAACGTCCGAATGTTGTCCTGGCTATCACCCGCCCCATGCCGAAATTTACGCGACGCATGGAACCGTGTGTGATCGTCCATGACTACACTGGAAACTTCGAAGAGATGGTCACTGCAAACGGCTTAGAAGGCGTCGTGAGCGAAGCCAAGAGCATTTTTGCCAAACGGGAGGCAGAAGAGAAGAAGGCCGCTCAGAAGGCAAATACGGACTCCCAGGGCGCAAGCCCCTCTATGCAGCACACTACAACGACAACTGTCCCAGAACGGAACGCTCCCTCGTGGGGACAAGACTGGTCGCCTCCCCCTCAGAACCCGCATGGGCATGCGGGAGGACGGCTCCAATGAACAAAACAGGTTTTCAAGTCCCGGGGACGGTCCCCGGAAGCAGTCCTCTGCCTTCGTATACGTAACGAAAGGCTCGGGGAATTCTCCAACTCAAACTGATAGGTGAAACAATGGCAGTCAAAATGAAGGAAGTAATCGAAGGCACGGAAGAAACCGCAGGCATGCGTCTGCGTAAAGCACGTGACGACAAGGGCCTTACCCGTTCGCAGGTGTTCGAGCAAACGAACATTCCCGTTCGGTCTCTTGAAAAAATTGAGGGTGGACAGCAAGAACCTTCCCTTGCTCGCGTTCAAACACTGTGTGAACTCTATGGCGTTGCCATGGAGTGGGTAACGAACGGCGGCACGGCCAAGGCTGAAACTTCCGTTCAACCGGAAACGACCAGCCCGAAAATTGCGCCGGCGAATGAAAACGATCCGGTCGAAACCTTGCGCGGCATGTTGGCCGATCTGGACGACATGCGTGAACACGCTTTTGAGAACGTGCAACGCGGTGCCATGGCTCTGTCCGCCGACATTCACGACGCGCTGAAATATCTGGAACCGAGCGACTTGCTGATCTTGGCGGTTGAACGTGGTTTGAGCGAAGACGAAAGCCACAACATCGACACCTTCTTCGACCTCTTCAACGATGACGCCGACAAGGCCCAAGCGTTTTGCGGCAACATCGAGGACCGGATCGTGGACACGGCTTTGATCGGCATCGACCTCTACGCGATGGAAGAAACGAAGCTGGAAGCACTGGCCGACGAACTGGGCGTCGAACTGCCGGGGAACAACTTCTGGGAGTGGTGGGATGCCCCTGACAAAATGGAACTGATCGTGGCCTTGCGTCCGAAACTGCGCGCCATGTCCATTGTGGACAAACTCAAAACCTATATAGACTGACTTCGCAATAGGGGCCCGTTATGGGCCCCTATTCAGTATGAGAAAGCGAAAATGTCAAACACCCAGGACTTGCCACTCACGAATATCTAGAAGGATAGGAACATAAGTCCTTTCTCTCCACATTGGATTGCTCTTGCCCCAATAGAAAAAATAAACCGTCGCTCCATTTTTCAAAGCCTTTGTACTCGTTGTCCCATCTTTAGAATAAAGAACAACGAGGTCTCCTGTTTTTACTTTTTGATCTGGAAACCAAAAGGCCTCTTGATCACCTGCTGTTGGAGCATCATTGTTCACATATGACCTCAACATTGCATATTGCCCAACATCATCATCTTGAAGAACAGATATTACAATCCGCTCTTTGTCCAAATCTGAACTGTTTGAAATTTTGTCAAGCTTCAGGGTCATTATTTGCCCCCCCGATGTTTGACAATTTTTGAAATAACAGCGCCGATAATCAATGCCGTCCCCACAACGCCAAAAGTCCAAGAGACCCATGCGGGAACAGCAGGAATCGCAGAGATACCAGGAACGGCTCCCAGGGCAAGAGCACCAATAGAGAGGGTAGCGCCATAAAGAATTTCATTTGAACTAAGGGCCTTAATTTCACTTTCCAAAATGGCGGCCTTCTTATCGCTGGCGTGAAAACTGTCACGAAACGAAGAAAGCGTTTCGACCTGATGTTCCAAGTCCTCAACCCTATCCAACAATAATTGCACACCCGTGACCGTGGCCAGTTGCTCAGCCTCGAGGTCTGCGTGTGCTTTTGTGTATGACTTTTTGGGTTTTGCACCACTGCTTTCGAGAAACGGCTCACTGCCGATTTCCTCAGGAGCTTCAGTTTGTTCTTCGTCAATGGACATAAATCAACACCATTTTCCAAAACACCTAAGCAACATATCGTAATGCCACCCATGCCACAATGAGCAGATAATCAAGTGTTCTGCACAAGATATCGGCCTCACGCCCCCCGACAACACAACATTCATGATGGCATTTGACAAAACCACCAAATAGGTGTAATTGTTTTTACATCATTATGGCACACCATAAGTGCTGGGGGATTAAATGGACCAGGGGCTACCCGGATTGCATCAGCTAATTAGGACGCATCGAGAGCGGAAAGGCATCGCGAGAACGACCTTTGCCCGCATGATCGGTATTAGCCCAAGCTCCATGGTCAAATACGAATTGCCCGAAAATGAAGGAGGGAAAATCCCGTCGGCGCCAAACTTAGTGAAAATTTGTGAGCACCTGGAAATTGACCCTCGTGAAGCATTCGATGCAATCCAGTTAGGGCGTTTAGCTCAGGAGGAGCTAGAAAGCGAAGAACCACGATCATGGCCTCCTAAAAGCAAAGATTATTTTCGTTTCACAGATTTCTTTGCGTCCGACGCTGATTGGATGAAGTTCGAATACAACATCAAGTCTATTGAGGACTTACATCAAAACCTTGCCCAGATTGGGGGGGAGCTGCATTGGTTGAACAGTAAAGTTGAGCGCATCAACACGGTTTTGGAAGGAAAGGACCCTTCTGAAGAAGCTCAGAAAGAACACGAAGAATTCCGCGCCCGCATGGAAAAGGCAAAAGCCGAGTACCTGAGTGGCGGAATAGAAAACGGCCCGGATCAAAAAGACCCGAGCCGTTCTGCATTGTCATCTACCGAAACTGAGGCTGTTGACGCAGCCTCTACAGAGCAAACGAAAGGAAAAGCTCCATGAGTTCGATTTATGATCAACATCATACACACGCACTGCCTCACCCTCAAGTCCATATGCACGAAGTTGGAAACCGGCTGGTTTTCAAACGCTATGAGACATCACGTAATGGCGATTGGGCCAAAGGCCCCTACTACACCCTCCGCGACGTGGCTGGAATGCTTGGCTATTCGTATGAGACTGTTCGAAAGCTTGTCCATGACGGCAAGTTGAAGGGCTACCAACGTGCATTTTCTTGCGCTATTCGTATTGCCCGCGAACACCTTGACGAATTTCTGGAGCAGAACCAATGCCACGCCCGCGCAAACCAGCCCGACTTGTCCGAATTCGGGACAAAGAAAACTGGTATGTCCGGGATGGACGACAAGTCCTTAGCACAGGCACTCCGCATGAAGGGGCGGCTCAATGCTTCCTAAGCGAGTACCTTGCTGCGAAATCCACGCCGAAAACTCCAACAGTGTCCGCACTGTTGGAGTTGAGGCTGGACGATTTGAAGTCATCCGGCAAATCGCGTGCGGCAAAAACGCCCACATTTCACAATCAGCTCAAAGCGCATTTCGGCCCCATGCGACCGGAACGGATTACTCCGCCCTTCGTCAAGGAATACTGGACGAAGCGCAAGCACGTTCCTTCCTCTCTCCGGGAGGAACTATTCGAACTGCGGACAACTCTTCGCATGGCCGTCAAATGCGGTTGGATCGACAAAGCCCCCTACATCGAAATTCCGGCCAAGAAACCACCCAGGGAGCGCTTCTTGACGCGAGTGCAAGCCAAGTCCTTATTCGAAGCGGCGGAGCCGATGCACCTACGCCTGTACCTTCTGATCGCCATGACGACTGGGGCACGCAGGGGTGCCATTCTCGGGCTGACCTGGGATCGTGTGGATCTGCAACGTGGACGGCTGGACTTCACGGATCCCGAGATGGCGATTACGAAAAAGCGCCGCACGGTAGTGCCCATCAGCACGGACGTGGTATCCGCTTTGAAGTCGGCAAGCGCGTACGCGCAATCACCCTACGTGGTCGAGTACAAGGGCAACCCAGTGCAAAGCATCAAGCGATCATTCGGGGAAGCCGCCAGCAAGGCTGGCGTTCCCTGGGCCTGTCCGCACATCCTCAAGCACTCGGTCATATCCTGGCTTTCGGAGGACGGCTACTCGGTGGACAAGATCGCGGATTTGACGGCCACGCACCCCATCACGGTGCGCCGCGTGTATCGCAAGTTCTCCCCCGACTATTTGGAGGATTTGTCCGAAACACTGGGGCAAAACATGAGTTTTGCAAACCAGTTCGCAAAACCCTAAAACCTCTAACTGCCAGTCACTCCCCCCAGAACATCAAAAAGCCCCGGTTTCCCGAGGCTTTTGAATGGTGGGCGGTGACGGGATCGAACCGCCGACCCTCTCGGTGTAAACGAGATGCTCTGCCAGCTGAGCTAACCGCCCTGAGGTGTCTTTTTCAAAACGTCGCGACACTACTGTGCCGTCTCGCCGAACTCAAGTCTAAACGCAACCCAAGTTCCGAAAATGCGAAACGGCCGCCCCCGATGCGGGAGCGGCCGAAAATCGCAAAGGCGCTGTCTTAGTTGACGGCGTCTTTAAGAGCCTTACCAGCTTTGAACTTCGGCTGGTTGGAGGCCGGAATTTTGATGGATTCGCCGGTACGCGGATTGCGACCGGTGGAAGCCGCGCGAGCGGCAACGCTAAAGGTGCCGAAACCGACGAGGCGGACTTCGTTACCGGACTTCAGAGAACCCGTGATGGCGTCGAGAACACCGTCAACAGCCTTCGTGGCGTCTGCTTTGGACAGGTCCGTGCTGCTCGCAACGGCGGCAATCAGATCATTCTTGTTCAACTTAAGGCCCCCTTCATAAAATCAAGGATTATACAGGTATGCGCCGTTTGGGCGGCGCAGTGATTCGTTGATGCAGGACTCTAGTGTTGAAACGCGAACCGCGTCAATCACACATGTTGAGTTTTCCCCAGTTTTTTGCGGGTTTCAGCACATTTTTATGCAAATTCATGCAACCGGATCGCTCAATCTGACAAGATCCTGACAAAAACAAGCCCGGCGAAGCTTTTGCTTCGCCGGGATAGCTTGCTTTGGGTTGCAAAACAATTCGCGGAAAACGCCTAATGCGTGATCACGCCGTTCTGATCTTCTTCACCGGCATTGGTCGCCACGGCGGCTTCCAATTCCTCTTCTTCCCATTCGACGGGTGTCAAAGGCGCGGCCAAGGCATGTTCGAGAACCTGCTCGACGCGTGAGACCGGAATGATCTTCAAGCCCTTGGTCACATTGTCCGGGATTTCCGCCAAATCCTTTTCGTTATCGGCGGGGATCAGCACCGTTTTGATGCCCGAGCGCAACGCGGCGAGCAGCTTTTCCTTCAAGCCGCCGATCGGCAACACCCGACCGCGCAAGGTGATTTCGCCGGTCATGGCGACATCTTTGCGCACCGGGACGCCGGTGAGCACCGACACGATCGAGGTGACCATACCGACGCCGGCGCTGGGACCGTCTTTCGGGGTCGCGCCCTCGGGCACGTGAACGTGAATGTCGCGCTTTTGGAACAACGGCGGCAAGATGCCGAACGTCGTGGCGCGCGATTGAACGAATGATTTGGCGGCCTGGATCGATTCGGTCATCACATCGCCGAGTTTACCGGTGATGGTCATGCGGCCCTTGCCGGGCACCATCAGGGCTTCGATCTGCAAAATCTCGCCGCCCACTTCGGTCCATGCCAAGCCGGTGGTGATGCCGACCTTGTCTTCTTCTTCCAACTCGCCATACCGGAAGCGTTTGACGCCGGAGTACTTCTCCAGGTTCCGCGAGGTGACCTTGACGTGGTCGATCTCGCTGTCCATGAGGATTTCCTTGGTCGCTTTCCGCACCAGCTTGGCGATTTCGCGTTCCAAGTTACGCACGCCCGCTTCGCGGGTGTAGTAACGGATCAAGTCGCGCAACGCACCGTCGGAGATGCTCCACTCTTCTTCCTTGAGGCCGTGCGCTTCGATCTGCTTGCGGATCAGGTGGCGCTTGGCGATTTCGACCTTTTCGTCTTCGGTGTAACCCGACAGGCGAATGATCTCCATACGGTCCATCAACGGTCCGGGCATGTTCATGGTGTTCGCGGTGGTCACGAACATCACGTCCGACAGATCGTAATCGACTTCCAGGTAGTGATCGTTGAAGGTCGAGTTCTGTTCCGGGTCCAACACCTCCAACAAGGCAGAGGCCGGGTCACCGCGCCAATCCGCACCCATCTTGTCGATTTCATCAAGCAAGAACAAGGGGTTGGAGACCTTGGCCTTCTTCATGCCTTGGACAACCTTGCCCGGCATCGAGCCGATATAGGTGCGGCGGTGGCCGCGAATTTCAGATTCGTCGCGCACCCCGCCCAAAGACATGCGCACGAACTTGCGACCGGTCGAACGCGCGATGGATTTACCCAGCGACGTCTTACCGACGCCCGGCGGGCCCACCAGACACAAAATAGGGCCTTTCAGTTTCTTGGTGCGGGTCTGCACGGCAAGATATTCGAGGATGCGTTCTTTGACCTTCTCCAGACCGTAGTGATCGGCGTCGAGAATTTCCTGCGCTTCCTTCAGATCCTTTTTGACCGGCGACTTCTTCTTCCACGGAATGCCCAGCATCCAATCGAGGTAGTTGCGCACCACGGTGGCTTCGGCGGACATCGGGCTCATGGACTTGAGCTTCTTGAATTCGCCCATGCATTTTTCGCGCGCTTCCTTGGACAGGCGGGTTTTCTTGATCCGCTCTTCCAGTTCGGCGTTTTCGTCCTTGCCCTCTTCGCCCTCGCCGAGTTCCTTCTGAATGGCTTTGAGTTGCTCGTTCAGATAATACTCACGCTGGGTCTTTTCCATCTGGCGTTTGACGCGGGAGCGGATTTTCTTTTCCACCTGCAACACGCCGATTTCGCCTTCCATGTAGGAATAGACGCGTTCCAAGCGCTCGCCGGTGGTCTGAATTTCCAACAGTTCCTGCTTTTCGGAAATCTTCAACGCCAAATGCGACGCCACGGTGTCTGCCAGTTTCGAAGGATCTTCGATCTGGTTGATGGACACCAGGGCTTCGGGCGGGATTTTCTTGTTCAGTTTGATGTATTGCTCGAACTCGCCAACCACGGAACGCGACAGCGCTTCCAGCTCTTTCTCGTCACCGTCTTCTTCGTCAATGAATTCGACCTCGGCTTGGAAGAAATCGGTCTTGTCGCCGTATTTCATGATCCGCGCGCGGCGGCCGCCTTCGACCAGCACTTTGACCGTGCCGTCGGGCAGTTTCAGCAATTGCAGAACCGTCGATACGGTGCCGACCGAATAGATGTCTTCGGGTTGGGGTTCGTCCTGGGCAGCGTTCTTTTGCGCCACCAGCAAGATCTGCTTGTCTTCGCGCATGACATCTTCCAGCGCCCGCACCGATTTTTCGCGACCGACGAACAGCGGCACGATCATGTGCGGGAACACAACGATATCGCGCAAGGGCAAGACAGGCAGCATTTCGCCTTGGGATGAATAGATGCTCATATCGACACGAAGTCCTTATGAAAAGATTTGATCACCGGCTGTTTGGTTTTTGAGATACCGGTATGGGGGGTGCTAGGGAAAAGATGGCCCCCTTTGGGCCCCTCTTCAAGGGCCATGGAGGCGATTTCGATGAATTTTTGGGGATAAAAGGCAATAAATGGCGTTTAAGCACCCAAAAACGACAAAACCGCCGGACTTTTGAGGGTCCGGCGGTTTGATTTAAGGGCTGAACGCCCGATTTAAGTCGATTGAACGCGATTTAGGCGCTCGATTCCACTTCTTCGGTGCGATCAGCATAGATAAACAGCGGCTTCGCGCCTTCGCCCACGACTTCGCGATTGATCACCACTTCCTCAACGCCATCGAGGCCGGGCAGATCGAACATGGTGTCGAGCAAGATGCCTTCCATGATCGAGCGCAGCCCACGGGCGCCGGTTTTGCGTTCCACGGCCTTCTTGGCGATGGCGGTCAACGCGCCGTCGGTGAAGGTCAGTTGCACGTCTTCCATCTCGAACAAACGCTGGTACTGCTTAACCAAGGCGTTTTTCGGTTCGGTGAGGATCGTCACCAGGGCGGCTTCGTCGAGATCTTCCAACGTCGCCAACACCGGTACGCGGCCGACGAATTCGGGGATCAGGCCGAACTTGAGCAGATCTTCCGGTTCCAGTTCATGCAGAACCTCGCCCACGCCACGGGTGTCGGGGGCTTGAACGTCGGCGCCGAAGCCGATGCTGGAGCCCTTGCCGCGCGACGAGATGATCTTGTCCAAACCGGCGAACGCGCCGCCGCAGATGAACAAGATGTTGGTGGTGTCGACCTGCAGGAATTCCTGCTGCGGATGCTTGCGGCCACCCTGGGGCGGCACGGAGGCGACGGTGCCTTCCATGATCTTCAGCAAAGCCTGCTGCACGCCTTCGCCCGACACGTCGCGGGTGATCGACGGGTTGTCGGATTTGCGGCTGATTTTGTCGACTTCGTCGATGTAGACGATGCCGCGCTGGGCGCGTTCGACGTTGTAGTCAGCCGACTGCAGCAGCTTGAGAATGATGTTTTCCACGTCCTCGCCCACATAACCGGCTTCGGTCAGGGTGGTGGCATCGGCCATGGTGAACGGAACGTCGAGGATGCGCGCCAGGGTCTGCGCCAGCAAGGTTTTGCCGCAACCGGTCGGGCCGAGCAGCAAGATGTTGGACTTGGCCAATTCGACATCGTCGGACTTGGAACTGTGGCCCAGGCGTTTGTAATGATTGTGCACCGCCACCGACAGAACCCGCTTGGCGTGAGACTGGCCGATCACGTAATCGTCGAGGACGTCGCAGATTTGCTGCGGAGTGGGCACGCCTTCGCCGGATTTCACGAGTGAGGTTTTGTGCTCCTCGCGAATGATGTCCATGCACAGCTCAACGCACTCGTCGCAGATGAAGACCGTCGGGCCGGCAATAAGCTTGCGGACCTCGTGCTGGCTCTTGCCGCAAAACGAGCAGTAAAGCGTGTTCTTGGAATCGCCACTACTGGACTTGCTCATAGGTTCTCCGTTCGTGTTATTCCCCGCCGCGTTGATGGACCCTTGGCGAGGTTTGTAGATCATATTAGCCACTGGCGGCAGGACGGGACAATCCCCTTGTGGATTATTTCCATTTACGGCCCCATGGGTTGAGGTCCGTATCCGCCGCGCCGCTGTGGCCTTGTTTCAGCTATATGGGGCGGGCGTCAGCGCTTCGCCAGCTTTTACAATATGTTGATCGAAATGACATCCTGACGTGATACCCGCACTTCGCGGTTCGGGCAGGACGACTGAAACAATGCAATAGCAGGTATTTTTTTTCGATTTCCTTAAAAAAACCGATCTGCACGGTGACGAATCAAAACAAAAACCCCTGCCCGGCGACTTTACAGACGCGTCCGGCAGGGGTTTCGCGCTGTTGAGATCAGTCTTTGGCGGTGTCTTCTTCCGCGTCGAACGGGCGTTGTGTCACCACCTCGTCGATCAAGCCGAAGGCTTTGGCCTCTTCCGGACTCAAGAACTTGTCGCGTTCCATCGCGGACTCAATGGCCGAAAGCTCCTGTCCGGTGTGCTTGACGTAGATGTCGTTCAAACGCGCACGCAGCGAGAGGATTTCGCGGGCTTGGATTTCGATGTCGGTGGCTTGGCCCTGTGCGCCGCCGGACGGCTGGTGGATCATCACCCGTGCGTTGGGCAGCGCGAAGCGTTTGCCCGGCGCGCCGGCGGCCAGCAACAGCGAGCCCATGCTGGCGGCTTGGCCGATACACACCGTCGAAACCTTCGGTCCGATGTATTGCATGGTGTCATAGATGGCCAGACCAGAGGTAACGATGCCGCCGGGCGAGTTGATGTAGAACGAGATGTCCTTTTTCGGGTTCTCGCTTTCCAAAAACAACAGCTGAGCGCAGATCAGGCTGGAAACGTGATCGTCGACGCCGCCGGTCAGGAAGATGATGCGCTCCTTGAGCATGCGCGAATAGATGTCGTATGCGCGTTCGCCCCGGTTGGTGGTTTCAACCACCATGGGCACCAAGCTGTTCATGTAAGTGTCGATGGGATCACGGTCACGCATGGCTTGAGCTTATCCTTAAAACGTTCAATGGCAGAAAAAGAAGGGTCCGGAATCGAAACCCGCCCCCAAGAGTATGGGGGCGGGAAACGAAAAGAAAAGACCCAATTGGCAATTAAAGCGCGAAATCAGTCCGCTTTTTTGGCCGCAGGCTTTTTCGCCGGGGCTTTTTTGGCGGGAGCTTTCTTCACGGCGGGCTTGTCGTCGCCGTCTTCGGAAGCAGCCTTCTTGGCCGGAGCTTTTTTCGCCGGAGCCTTTTTGGCGGCGGCTTTCTTCTTCGGCTTGGCCGGCTCTTCGTCTTCGGCCATCAGTTCCTCGACGGACACGACCTTATCGGTGGTCTTGGCCAATTCCATGATGAAATCGGTGACCTTGTCTTCGAACACCGGACCCGACAGCTGTTGCATGGCTTCCGGGTTTTCCTGATAGTACTTGAACACCATCTGCTCTTGGCCCGGATAGTTCTGGGCTTCCTGCAAGATCGCCTTCTGCAGGTCGTCTTGGGTGATCTCGATCTTGTTGGTGCGGCCTACTTCGGCGAACAGCAGACCCAGCTTGACGCGGCGTGTGGCGATGTCGCGGAAGTCCGCTTCACGCTCTTCGTCGGTCATGTCTTCGACGTCTTGACCGGCTTCCTTAGCCTGTTCATAGGCCTTTTGGATGCTGTCGTACTCGGCTTCGACCAAACCCTTGGGCAGCTCGAAATCGTAAGCATCGTTCAAAGCGTCAAGCAATGCGCGCTTGGCTTTTTGGCGCGAAATTTGGTTGAAACCCTGGGTGTGCTGATCGCGAATGGCGGTCTTCAGCGCTTCGAGGTTTTCCATACCGGCTTTTTTGGCCAGTTCGTCGTCGATTTCCGAAGGCTTGGATTCCTTCAGCTCGTTGATCTTGACCGTGAACACCGCGTCTTTACCGGCGAGGTTTTCGGCGCCGTATTCGTCCGGGAACTTGACGTTGACGTCGAGCTCATCACCAGGGTTTTGGCCGATCAATTGATCTTCGAAACCGGGGATGAAGCTGCCCGAACCCAATTCCAGGTCGAAACCTTCGGCCTTGCCGCCGGGGAACTCTTCACCGTCGACCTTGCCGACGAAGTCGATGTTGACCACGTCGCCGGATTTGGATTTGCGCTTTTTGGCGACCGGTGCGGACGTTTTGTAGGCATCGGCCATACGCTGCAAGGTGCTGTCGACTTCGGACTCGTCGGTTTTGGCGACCAGGCGTTCTACAGAAATCTTGGAAAAATCGCCCAGGTCGATTTCCGGCATGACGTCGACGGCCATGGTGTATTCGAGGTCTTTGCCCTCTTCGAAGCTGGTGATTTCGATCTTCGGCTGCATCGCGGGACGCAGGTTGTTGTCGGTCATCACTTTGGTCGAACCGTCCTGAACGGCCTTTTCCAGGGCTTCGCCCATGATGTTGGGGCCGTATTTCTTGCGCAGAAGGCTGACGGGCACTTTGCCCTTGCGAAAGCCCGGCAACTGCATGGTTTTCGACAGCTCTTTGAGACGGCTGGAAACCTGCTCTTCAAATTCGTTCGCCGGAACGACGATGGTGAATTCGCGGCTGAGGCCTTCGTTTTTGGTTTCTGTAACCTGCATGGTGGAACCCGTTCGCATTCTAATAAAAAACATAGGGGGGCGCTGGCGCGTATCGCTTTTGGATACGGCGAGCACCCTGCTCAATCTCAATCGGTATCCGGGGACCGGCTTATCGTGGTGCGGGC
This sequence comes from Magnetovibrio sp., assembly GCF_036568125.1. Lineage (NCBI taxonomy): Bacteria > Pseudomonadati > Pseudomonadota > Alphaproteobacteria > Rhodospirillales > Magnetovibrionaceae > Magnetovibrio > Magnetovibrio sp. The sequence goes on along the minus strand of NZ_DATCTF010000010.1, from coordinate 701,225 downwards.
GGAGGGACTTGAACCCCCACGGCGTTTCCGCCACCAGAACCTAAATCTGGCGTGTCTACCAATTCCACCACGCCCGCCGAAGGTCCCGGTAACCGGGCGTGGCGCGCACTTTATACAATTCGCCACCCCTGTCAACGGAAGCGTAAGCGGATGCTTCGCCTGGCGCAAAAGCCGGATTTGGCGCGCTTAGGCCAAGGTCTCCATCAGCCACTGCAAAACGTCGGGAAGTTCTTCGGCGATGTCCTCTGCGATCAGCCCTTCGCCGAAAGCGGTCGCGGCCTCGCCGTGCAGCCACGCCGCGGCGTTGGCGGCTTCGAACCCCGGCATGCCCTGGGCCAGCAACGCGCCGATAATTCCCGCCAAAACGTCGCCCGCCCCTGCCGTCGCCAGGGTTCTGGGCGCGTTCGTGGTCAGCGCGGCGCGACCGTCTGGGGCCGCGATCACGGTATCGGGCCCCTTGAACAGCACCACGCAGCCGGCGCGGCGCGCCGCTTCGCGGGTAACGTCCAATTTGCTGAGGCCGTTCTCACCGTTCTTTTCCAGATTGGCGTAGGCCTGGGCCAAATCGGGAAACAGCCGCGGAAATTCACCACCGTGCGGCGTCATCACCACCGAATCGATCCCGCCGTTGGCCTTGAGGTTTGCTTTCACCGCCTTGAACAACGCTTTGGCGTCGTTTTCAAACACCGTCAGGGCATCGGCGTCGAGCACGCAGCGTTTGCCTGTTTCGAGCGCCGTCAAGGTCATCCCCCGGGTGGCTCGCGACACTCCCGCGCCCGGCCCAATCACGCAGCTGTTCTTACGCGGATCGGCGATCAGCTTGCGCCAGCCCTTGGCTCCCTTGAACGACGGCGTCAACGTGCCGGGATCGACGCTGGCGGCGTATATGGCGAACGCGTCTTCGGGTGCGGCGATGCTCACCAGTCCCGCGCCCGCACGTCGCGCGGCGCCCGCCACCAGGCGCGCCGCGCCGGTCATCACGCCACCGCCCAGGACCACCATGTGACCACGCACATATTTATGAGTATCTGCCTCTTGGCGCGGATAGGCCTCGCCCCAAAGCGCCGAGGTGTTGAGGCTGACGCCATCGAACACGCCTGCCACCACCGCGTCGTCGATGCCGATGTCGGCAACCACGATTTCGCCGCACACACTGCGCCCCGGCATCAACGCGTGCGCGGGCTTGGGACGGCAGAACGTCACGGTGAGGTCGGCGTGAAAACAGATTCCGCCGCGTTTACCGCCCAACGCGCGCGCCGTATCGCCGCACAATCCGCTGGGCACATCCACAGCCACGACCACGGGCGCCGTGCCCTGGGCCTGCGACACGGTTACCAATTCGGCCAAAATCTTGGGCACGCCGTCAAGCGGACGGCTCAGTCCGGCGCCAAACAGGGCATCGACGACCAACAGATCGTCGCCATTTTCGAGTCCCGCAATGACATCTAAAGCGGCTTGCAACGGCTCGACCTTGCTGCGCCAGCGTTTGGCGTTGGTCAGGGATTCGCCCGTATATGCACTTTTATCTCCGAATATATAGACCGTGACCGGCCAGCCGGCCTTTTTCAGCAAGCGGGCGACGACGAACCCATCGCCGCCGTTCTTGCCCGGCCCCACCAGCACGGCGACCGCGCGTTTTTCCCAACGCGCCAGCACGGCGTTGCACACGGCCTGCCCCGCAGCCTCCATCAATCGCTTCGCACCGACTCCTTGGCTGATCGCAGCTTCATCGGCGGCACGCATCTGAGAAACGCTCAAGACTTCCATTTGGAGCCCCTCCTTAAATAAAAAAATCGCCCCGACCTCTAGAGACGGCCACCCAAGATCACACGCAACACTTTTTTAGTGTAACGCCGATTGCACAGGCACCGAAAGCACGATTCCATTAAGGGGAATACATTCCTTCACATTAGAAAGGCCCCAAAAACCATAGGGGGAAGCTGAACGTTAGCTGAACAGAGCGGTATTAACGTATTCTAATTTAATACTTTACGGTTTTCTAATTAATGCGGTGCACAACAAATTTTCACCCCACCCATCAGGGTATTTTTTGGGTAGCATTGTGGCAAAAGTGTGTAAGCTTTGAAAATATACCTTGAATTTCTGAGCGTTTTCCGCTTCTTTTTAGTGGCGCGTTTCGGGAGGGACGTGACTGATCGCACCGTTCAGGTGCATTAGACGTGTTCAGAAACGCACGTTTTTCGAAAAACGTTTCATCAGGGGGAGCAACCTAAATAATGGGGCAACTTCACATGGCTAACACTGCAAAACGCTTGGGCTTTGCAGCCCTTGCCGGCTTTGCCGTTCTCGGCATGGCCATCACCTCTTCCACTCCGGCAGCTGCCGAAGGCGAAGAACTCGACCAACACGTTCAGGCTGTTTTTGACAACGTCATCAAAGCCGACATTCCTATCTCTTACGAGCGTGTTGCGACGCTGATGCGCGCGGATAATGCGTTCGGCGAAGGCGCGGCTTGCGTCGTTTGCCACAACTCTGCGAAAGCCTACAACGGTCTCGACCTGTCGAGCTGCGAAGGCATTCTCAAAGGCGGCGTAACTGGCGCGTTCGTGACTCCGGGCAAAGGTTCCGGCGGCACCATGCGTCGTTCCTTGCGCGATAACCGCATGCCGCTCGGCATTTCTCCGGCTTATCCGTCCAACACCAAGAACCACTTGGTTGTTTACGATTGGATCAAAGGCGGCTTGAAAAACGACGATAATTTCAACAAGAACGTTCTGCCGTTGTTTGCTGCGGCCGGCGCATTCGGTGGCGACACCAAGTGTACCGACTGCCACATGTCCAACCAAGAACCGCCGTCGTTCCACGAAATGGACCTGACCAGCTGGTCTGGCATCGTGGAAAAAGGTGCTGATTCGGTTGCGAAAGCCGCCGAAGGTCTGCCGCCGGTCATGATCGTCAAAGCCGGCAAGCCTGAGAACTCGAAACTGTGGCTGCGCTTGACCGAAAACCGTATGCCTGCGGGTATCGCTTCGGACGCCGATCGCGACCCTTACAACCTGCACATTCTCATGAAGTGGGTTGATCAAGGCGCGAAGTGCAACTAATCGCACTGCACCTCATATGAACGAAGGGGACTCGGGCAGCCGGGTCCCCTTTTTTCATCGTTCTTGTCCAAGCTTAAGACTTGTCAGGCCCCGACGTTTCGCGCTTAACTTCGGGGTGGCTCCACGCTTTGCAGTGTCCCATCCGGGGCGGCACAAAAGCAAAAACCAAGCAAAAACATAGACCCAACAGGCGGCATTGATGACCTTACACTCGAACACCCTCAGCCAAATCTCGCGCACCTTCATGCGCACGGCCGTACTGTCGCTTGGCGGCGTCGCGATGTTGACGGCCGCGATCCAAGCCCAAGCCGCGGGACGCGATCCCAGCGAAATGAAACGCGCCGTCGATGAGCCCGCCAAGGTCCTCGGCGAATGGCAGACCGGCAACGAACAGCTGCGCCCGTTCACCTGCACGACGGACCGCATCTATTTATCGGGCGACACCACCGCGGAACTGTGGGACACCAACGGCAAGCAGATATGGCAGACCAAACTGCCGGTTCCCAGCCATTTTCGCCCCCGCGTCGGCGACGGGGTGATGGTCGTGGCCGGACGCAAGGGTTTGGCGACGATCAACGCAGAAACCGGTGAAACGCTTTGGACGTATACGGTCAGCGAAAAAGAACAGCTCAGTGTCCCGCTGGTCGCCGCTGGTAAGGTGATCGTCGGCCAAGACAGCTGGCTCAAGGCCTTCGATGCCAAGAGCGGCGAAGAGCTGTGGGAATTCGAAATCGTTGTGCCGCGCCAGATCGCCTACCCACCCATCGCTTATGATGACAAATGGGTGCTGATGGGCCCCGGCGACGGCAATCTTTACGCCATCGACATCGAAGATGGTTCGTTGGTATGGAAGAACAACACCGGCAAACGCAACTGGCAGTACCTTCGCCAACTTTACGTCGCCAAGGACACCAACGGCCAAGATATCTTGGTCGCGGGCGGCTACAAGGACGACGTTTACGGTATCAAAATCGAAAACGGCGAACCGCTGTGGCGCTTTTATGGCGGCAATTTCATCAACAGCCACATGGTCGTCGATGATCAAACCTATTTCTGGTCGCCCACCGGCTGGCTGTACTCGCTGAACGTAACCAACGGCAACATGCGCTGGCGGCACCTCACCGACGATCACCGTGCGTCGTCCGGCTACAAAAAATGGGGTCACTTCATGGCCGAGTTGGTAGCCGACGACAAAGTCGTTTACGCCTTGGACATGCGCGACACCCTACATATCCTCGACCGCACCAACGGCGACGAACTGAAATCTTACGAACTGCCGTTCAACGCACGCTTTTTCACCTGCACCACCGGCGACAACAAAACCGTATTCGTCGGCTCCACGGATGGCGAGATCATCAAGCTGGGCGTGGACTTCTAGTCGTCCTGGCATTAAACACATCGTTGAAGACATTGGATTTGGCGAGAAGAGATGAAAGTCGTTGTCCTTGGCGCAGGTGTCATCGGCGTAACCAGCGCATACGAATTGGCCTGCGACGGCCATGAAGTCATCGTCGTCGAACAACGCGAAGGCGTTGCCTTGGAAACCAGTTTCGCCAACGGCGGGCAATTGTCCGCCGACCACGGCGAACCACTGGCCGCCCCTGGCGTGATCGAAAAAGCCATCAAGTGGCTGGGCAAATACGATGCGCCGCTGCTGTATCGTTTGCGCCTGGACCCGGCGTTATGGTCGTGGACCTTGCGGTTCCTGTCCAACAGTTCGGGACCGAAATTCTGGCGCAACGCGGCACGGGTGCTGCGCTTGACGCTGTATTCACGCCAGCGCATGGCCGAAACGCTCAAACGCGAAACCATCGCCTTCGACCATCTGAGCACCGGCATCGTCAGCATCTACCAAGACGCCCGCGAATTCGACCGGAGCCTGGAAGACGCCCGAACCATGAAAGAGCTGGGTGCCGAGCGGCGTTCATTAGACCGCCGCGGCTGCATCGAACTCGAGCCCGCCCTTGCCCATAGCACGCTGTTGATTGCCGGCGGAATATTTACTCCGCTGGATGAAAGCGGCGATTGTTTCGAATTCACCAAGTCCCTAGCGGAACGCTGTACCAAACGCGGCGTCGATTTCAGGTTCAACACCACCGTCAAAGGCTTTAACCGCGAAGGCTGGCGCATCACCTCCGTCGAAACCGACCGCGGCACCATTACCGGCGACGTGTTCGTGATGGCGCTGGGCAGCTACAGCCCGCTGTTGCTCAAAGGCCTAGACCTGAAACTGCCGATTTACCCCGCCAAAGGCTATTCGGTGACGATGCCGGTGATCGACGACGCCATGGCGCCGAAATGTTCCGTGACCAGTCAAAGCCACAAGCTGGTGTTCAGCCGCCTAGGCAACAAGCTGCGCGTCGCGGGCATGTTGGAATTCAACGGCTACGACACCCACCTCGACGACCGCCGCGCCAACATTGTGCTAAAAAATGCCGTCCAGGTGTTTCCCCGCGCGGTCGAGGAAGATCATGCCGTGTTGTGGACCGGCTTGCGCCCGATGACGCCGGACGGCTCGCCGGTGCTGGGCCGCGCCAAACAGGAAAACCTCATCCTCAACACCGGACACGGCATGCTGGGTTGGACCATGGCCATGGGCTCGGCGCGCATCACCGCCGACTTGGTTGCCGGTCACGCGCCGCACATCGACATGGACGGCTTGGGCTGGGAACGTTTTTCTTAAACGCTTCTAAAGTGCTGGCGAATACCTTAAAAAGACATACTACACTTGCAAGGTACCATCACACTGCCAGGAAGGACAAAACCTATGGACCTGATCGAAATTCTGTTTCCCATCGCCAGCACCGCCCACACCCTAGCCGCTGTGATCTGGGTGGGGGGCATGTTTTTCGCTCATATGGCCCTGCGTCCGTCCTTGATGGAAGAACAGCCCCCCACCCGTCTGCGGGTGTGGAGCAACGTGTTTCCACGCTTTTTCGCCTGGGTATGGCTGAGCGTGGTGATCCTGCCCGCCACCGGTTACGCCATGGTGTTCGTCGACTTCGGCAGCTTCGCCGCGGCCGGCCACCACGTCACGCTGATGCACGGCGTTGGCTGGGTGATGGTGATCCTCTATGCGGTCTTGTTCTTCCGCCCGTTTTCTAAATTCAAAGCCGAAGTCGCCGCCGAAAATTGGCCCGCCGCAGCCGCGCATCTCGCTGTGATCCGTCGCATCGTCACCATCAACTTGATTTTAGGTCTGCTGGTGATTGTTGCTGGGGTTTCGGGACGTTTTTGGGGATAGATTTACCTGCCTCGCACAACCCGCTATCGTATTGTCGGATCAATTGGGTGGGAGGCTCCGATGTTCATGGGCCAGGTTTTGTGCGCGTGTCTTGCGGCGTTCGTGCTGTTCCTTGCGCCGAGTGACGCTCACGCCAAACAAGTGAAAGACCGCGTCAAACGCGACTTCCGTCACGCCGATGAAAACGGTGACGGCGAACTAAGTCGCGCCGAATGGAAACGACGCGGCAATTTCGAACGCCTGGATCGAAACGGCAACGGCGCCCTGAGCCTCGATGAAGTACGCGCCATCTATAAAGACCATGATCAACGAAATTACGACTGGCCGCCCAAAGACATGGCCGCCATTGCCGAGGACATCGATCCCACCATCGCTCAAGACCGAATGAACCGCGATGCCCTGGACAAGGAAACCATGTGCGGGATCGGCCGTGCGCTCAAGTGCGACATTGAGCCCCAAAAAAACCGCGGCCTGATCGAAACCGGAACCGGTCCGCGCTTTCCCGATAACGCCAACTGCCCCGGCATCGACGACTACTGGGCCATGGATTACGCCTCCAAACGCGAAAGGCAAAGCTTTCACGGCGGCATAGACCTTCCGGTCCCTTGGGGTACGCCGGTGCGCGCCGTGGCGGACGGTTCGGTAGTCACCCTGTACACAGCCGACAATTCAAAGCGCGGCGCAGAAGTCGTGGTGCGCCACAGCCCCGCGCAAACGGACCTGCCCATGTGGACATACTCCGCTTATGGTCACCTTGACGTCCTTCCCGACCTAAAAGTCGGGCAAAAACTCAAGATGGGGCAAATCATCGGCCCGACGGGCAATACCGGCATAACGGCGATGGGCTCCAAGGGCGATAGCCAGTCGTCCACCCGCCGTCCGGCCATCCATCTGGCAATGTTTTACAGCGCCACCAACACCTACAGCGAAGTCAACGACACCATCGTCCCTGTGGACGGCTACTGGTTGGACCCGATGGCGTTTTACCGCCAGAAGGAACCGTTCGAATCCCACGCCGTGAAAGCCCTGCCGGAATCCGAAAAGGACGTCGACATCCCCATCCTGTTCGACGACGGCATGACGTGGCCACCAGACACCAAAGTGATTTGGCCCTACACCTGCAAACGCAATTAGCCTTGTTGCGTTGGTTGCGGTTCGCCTTCGTGGGTGACGATCTTGACCTCGGCGTGCAGGGTCTTGTGCACCGGACAACGGTCGGCGATTTCCAATAAGCGCGCGCGAGTGGCGGGATCCAAGTCGCCTTCCATCACCACTTCGCGTTCAATCACGTCGACCTTGCCGTTTTTGGTTTGGCATTCATGACAGTCTTCGGCGTGTATCTTGTCGTGGCGTAGGCGCACCGTGACCTTATCGAGCGGCAACTTCTTGTGATCGGCGTACATGCGCAGGGTCATCGAGGTGCACGCCCCCAAGCCCGCCAGCAACAGATCATAGGGCGACGGCCCGGATCCGAGCCCGCCATAGGCGACGGGTTCGTCGGCCATCAAATAATGGCGTCCGCCGATGGCGGCGTGTTGCTGAAACTTGCCGTTGCCCGTTTCCCACACCACCACGTCGCCTTCGGTGCCGGGCAACTCCTCGCCCCCCTCTGCTTTTGGGACTTCGATATAGCTTTCTGCCCACGCGGCGATCACGCCGGATACGTACAGCGCATCGTCGGGATTGTGCAGCAGATGGTCGGCATCGTCCAACGACACAAAGCTTTTGGGATGCTTGGCGGCAACGAAGATTTTTTCGGCGTTGTCGATGCCGACGACTTCATCGCGAGGGGCGTGAAAGATGATCAAAGCCCGGCCGAGTTCGGTGATCGCTTGGCGCATGTTGTGCGCGGAAATATCTTCCAGGAAATGACGCTCGATGGTGAACGGCCGGCCGCCGACGCTGACCTCGGCGGAACCGTGATCCAAAATGCGGTGCAGATCGTCGCCGAAATGCCCGGTGACGTGTTCTGGATCGAACGGTGCGCCGATGGTCGCGACAGCCTTGCATTCGGGCACACGGTGCGCACCGGCCAACACCGCCGCACCGCCCAAGGAATGACCGATGAGGATTTGCGGTGCTTGGTGATGGGCGCGCAGCCAATCGGCGGCAGCCACCAGGTCGTCGATGTTGGAGGTAAAGTTGGTGTTGGCAAATTCACCTTCCGAGCTGCCCAAGCCGGTGAAATCGAATCGCAGCACCGCAATGCCGTGCCCCGTCAGCCCACCGGCAAGACGGCTCACCGCACGCAGATCCTTGGTGCAGGTGAAGCAGTGCGCGAACAATGCAAAAGCTCTCGGTTCGCCATCCGGCATATCCAGGCGCGCCGCCAGCTGCGCGCCCGTACCGCCGGGAAAGGTCACTTTTTCGCTGCTGTGGGGTGCTTGCACCATGGGGAGCTCCTTTACCTTACCAATGGCCACAGGTTGCGCGAGCACGGGCACGAACGCAACCGCATTGTAGGCCCCTTGATCAACTGGGCGCGGCGCGCTCTACTGAGCCGCGCTGACAGAGGACCGGATCGCATGAACGACGATTTCGATAAACTTCAAGCCACGGAGAACTTCACCGTCGACGATGTTGAGGTGGTGGAGAAAGTGCGTGCCCATGATGGCTATTTCAAGGTCGACCGTTATCAGTTGCGTCATCGCAAGCACGAAGGCGGTTGGACCGAGGTGATGAGCCGGGAAATTTTCGAACGCGGCCACGCCACCGCCGTGTTTCTGTTCGATCCGGAACTCGACAAGGTGGTGTTCATCGAACAATTCCGCCCCGGTGCTTTCGCCGCGTTCAACTCGCCGTGGTTCGACGCCAAGACCCATTCACCATGGGTGTTGGAATGCGTCGCCGGAATCATTGACGAAGGCGAAAGTCCCGAAGACGTCGCCCGTCGCGAATGCATCGAAGAAGCCAATTGCGCCGTGGTCGACATGGTGCCGATTACCCACTACCTGGCCAGCCCCGGCGGAACCACCGAAAGCATTTTTCTGTTTTGCGCCCGCATCGATGCCAGCAATGTCGGGGGCGTGCACGGCCTGGAGCACGAACACGAAGACATTCGCGTCATCAGCGTCGATACCGACACCGCCATGGCGTGGCTCGACCAGGGCCGCTTCATCAACGCCATGACGCTGATCGCGATGCAGTGGTTCAAACTCAATTTGTCCGATTTGCGCGCGCGCTGGTCATAATTTCGCCTTTTATTTCCCGATAGTATGCCCCGTTCATGCGCCGCGGCGCCTTGGGCGGGATGAGATATGGGGACACACTTCACAATCTTTTGGCAAAGCGCTTGATCGTAGCGACGTTGCTCCCTATCTTTCAACACAACATATGGATTGCTAATATTCTTTATACAGAGATTGGTGTGTAAATAATGAACGTCCGTTCTGGTTTTCCCGACACAATCGGCAACACCCCGCTGATCCGCTTGAACGCGGCATCCGAAGCGACCGGTTGCGACATTTTCGGCAAGGCCGAATTCATGAATCCTGGTGGTTCGGTGAAAGACCGGGCGGCGCTGTTCATCATACGCGATGCGGTTGAACGCGGGCTCTTGAAGCCCGGCGGCACCATCGTCGAGGGCACCGCGGGCAACACCGGCATCGGTCTGACATTGGTGGGCAATGCACTCGGCTATAAATCGGTGATCGTCATCCCCGACACGCAAAGCCAGGAGAAGAAAGACACCATCCGCCTGTGCGGTGCAGAGCTGATCGAAGTCCCCGCCGTGCCCTACAGCAATCCCGAAAACTACGTGCACGTGTCTGAACGCAAGGCCCGGGAACTCAATGACCGTGAGCCCGGCAGCGCCATTTGGGCGCGTCAGTTCGATAACGTCGCCAACCGCCAAGCCCATATCGAAGGCACCGCCCCGGAAATCTGGGCGCAAACCGACGGCAAGGTCGATGGTTTCGTATGCGCGGTGGGTACCGGCGGTACGCTCGCGGGTGTGGCCATGGGGCTGAAGGACAAAAACCCAAACATCGTCACCGCACTGGCCGACCCCATGGGTTCGGCCCTGTTCGGCCATTACAAGAACGGGCAATTGAAGGCTGAGGGCTCGTCCATCACCGAAGGCATCGGCCAAGGGCGTATCACCGACAACCTCAAAGACGCACCGATCGACGATGCCTTTCAGATTTCCGATCAGCAGGCTCTGCCGATCATCTTCGACCTGCTGAAACACGAAGGATTGTGCCTGGGCGGGTCCAGCGGCATCAACGTCGCCGGTGCGATCGCATTGGCGAAACAAATGGGACCCGGCCACACCATCGTCACGGTGTTGTGCGATTTCGGCACCCGCTATCAGTCCAAATTGTTCAATCCGGCGTTTTTGACCGCGAAAGGTCTGCCGGTGCCCGAATGGCTGGCATAGCATTTCAGTTTTTGCTAATGTCCGCGCCTATCGAATGAACAGGCGAAGGCACGTGCAATGAAATTCAAACACCCAGAGGCCCTGGTCAGCGGCGAATGGCTCCAAGCGCATCTCGATGCGCCGGACGTGCGCATCGTCGACGCCACCTATCACCTGCCCCACGCCGACCGCGACGCTTATGAAGAATGGACCTACCGCCATATCCCCGGCGCGGTGCATTTCGACATCGATAAAATCTGCGACAGCGACACCGATCTGCCGCACATGTTGCCGAGCGCGGAAAAGTTTTCATCCCACGTGCGCAAGCTGGGTCTGGGCGACGGCAACAAGATCGTCATTTACGACAGCAACGGCGGCTATATGGCGGCGTGCCGGGTGTGGTGGATGTTCCGTTTGTTCGGTCACAAAGACGTGTGCGTGCTCGATGGCGGTTTGGTCCGCTGGGGCAAGGAACGCCGTCCCATCGAAACCGACGAACCGATCGTGCAAGAGCGCCATTTCACCGCGCGCATGAACAATGCCCTGGTCAAAACCAAAAAGCAGATGCTCGACAATCTGGAAAGCCACAAGTTCCAAGTCATCGACGCCCGCAACGAAGGCCGCTACAAGGGCGTTGACCACGAACCGCGCCCAACCGAACGCATGGGCCATATTCCCGGTTCGGTCAACCTGCCGTTCACCTATATCACGCCACCGTCCCAGGACTTCACCTTTCGCAGCCCCGAAGACATCTGCGAATTGATCAACGGTGTCGGGATCGACATGAACAAGCCTGCCGTCGCCACCTGCGGTTCCGGCGTCACGGCTTGTGTTGTCGCGTTCGCGCTGTATCTGTTGGGCAAGGAAGACGTCGCCGTCTACGACGGATCGTGGGCTGAATGGGGCGACGACCCCAACGTGCCGATCAACGTCTAATCGACCTCCGGTGAAGAGGCCTGGTTGTCTTTCGCAAAAATGTCCTGCATGACCTTGAACAAGCGATCAATTTGAAACGGTTTGGTCAAATAGTCGTGAAATCCTGCTTCTAGCGCCTGAGCCACATCGTTGGGCATGGCGTTCGCGCTCACCGCGACGACCGGTATGTGCTTGGTCTTTTCCATTTGCGCCAATGCGTGCATGGCGGCGACACCGTCCATGCCCGGCAGGTTGATGTCCATAAGGATCAGGTCGGGCTGCTGTTTTTCGGCCACGGCAATGCCAATCTCGGCAGTATGGGCTTCCAGAAGCTTATAGTCCGGCACCATCGCCAAGACGTGCGCCATCAAGGACAGGTTGGCCGGATTGTCCTCGATGTAGAGAATGGTCCGCGGGCCCACGCTGCCCTGAACAACGCTGTGACCGGGCGTTGCGTCCTGGTCGACATCGCTCGCGGACGTGTCAACGCTGTGGCTTGTCATCGGCAATTCGACCCAGAACAAACTGCCCTTACCGACGTGACTGATCACACCGATTTCACCGTCCATGCGATGCAGCAATTCGCGGGTGATGGTGAGGCCGATACCGGTTCCCTGGACATCCGAGTTTTCATAGCCCAATCGTTCGAACGGCTCGAACAGGTGTTCCAACTGTTCCGGCGCAATGCCGATACCCGTATCGGAAAATTCGATGTGAGCCTTGTTGTCGCCTTCAACCCCGATCGTGACGGAAACGCTGCCCTGCTCGACGTTATATTTGACCGCGTTGGACAAGAGATTGAGGATGACCTGCTTAATGCGTAGCGCATCGGCGCGGACGAAAACATTATTACTGCCCGAAATCACCTTGTTGAGCTTGATTTGACGTTTTGTCGCAACCGGCTCGATGATGGACAGACATTCGTCGATCAAGGCATCCACGTTCACATCGACGAAATCCATCGTGTAATGGCCGGATTCGATTTTCGCCAATTCCAGAACTTGGTCGATCAAATTTAAAAGGTGATTGCCGCTATCGATGATCAACTGCGTGTAGTTGGTTTGCGCCTCGTTCAACGGAGCTTTCTGGTCGAATTGCAACAGCTGGGCAAAGCCGAGTATGCCGTTCAAAGGGGTGCGCAACTCATGGCTCATCGAAGCCAAGAATTCCGTCTTGGCTTGATTGGACTTTTCGGCAGCTTCCTTACTGCGGCGCTGCGCTTCTTCGACCTTCAAGGTGTGGGTGATGTCACGGGCGACACCGTGAACGCCCTGGAATTCTCCGCTTGAAACGTGAAAATACGGCGTTCCGCTGAGCAAAAACGTATATTTTTCACCGTTGCGGCCTGTGACGATAAATTCTTGATCGCGAAAAGGCTTGCGCCAATTTCGAATGGGTTGAGCGGTCTCGGACGGATGGGCGAACTCACCGATCTCTTCCAAGGTTTTGCCAATCCACTCGTGTGGAAAGAAGCCCGTTATCTCGTGCAACCGCGCAGAAACGCTACGCAATTTGAGATCCTGGTCGACGTCCCAAATCAAGTCGGAAACAAGCCGGGTGATGTCTTCGAAATGCTGCAGCAGTTCGTTGTAGGCTTGGTAGATATCTTGATGTTGCTCAGCGCCCATTTCAGTCATCCCGTATGCCAACAGCACGCAAAGCCGACAAATAGTCTTGATTGCGGCGCCAATGATTTAAAACGCGTTCCGCAACCTCTTTGGTGAAGCTATCGTAAAAAACCAAGGCCGTTCGCACATTGTTTTTGAATTGGGAACTGCTTTCCATTTGTGTACGCCCAAGCAGGCCTAATAAGGATGCATAGACCTCTTTGTCGTAGCCAAGTCCCTTGCAGATGACGGCGAGCCCTTCCCCTTCGGGTTCCAGGGTCAGCTTCAAAATCAAATTTTCCCGGACCCCCGATATGGTCGACAGCAAGGACACAAACAGATGCACTTCTCCGACCGACAGCACATTAATCAACAGCTCGCTATTGGCTTGGCCGCCTCGCACCAGTTCTTCGGCGAGGTGTTTCGATTTACCGCTATACTCGCTCTCACCTATCTCCGAGGTGTAAAGATCCATGGCCGTCTGCTCGAGCACCTCATCGATAATGCCCTCGTCTAAGTCATAGTTCTGAGCGATCATTTCGCGCAAAGCCGCGGATACCCACAAGTACATACGTTGGGCAATTTTGGGCGGAAGGTCTTCACGACGCAACAACGGTTCTTGAAAGGTGTCGACCCGTCGTGATTCCGCCTCCAGATACTCGTACGCCGCTTGCGAAATCGACGCGTTGGCATTGTTCAGCAACGATACGATGACTTTTTCACTGCCCGTATTGATGAGCTCTTGGGACACGTCCACGCTGACTTTGCGGCGCATCGAAATCGCGATCTGGTGCTCTTGAGATCTTTTCTTGATGATCTCGATCAGATCCTCATCCTTGAGAACACCGCTGTCCTTGAGGATCGGGAACGCGACCTCGGACGTATCGTTCGCCAAAAATGAAATGAGGCTTTCAGGAACATCGGGCATGGCTGATAATCGCACGCTGATCTGCGCCCGCACGGATTGTTCGATTTCGCTGATTGTTTTTTCCAAAATCTCCAGAATCAGATTTTTTTCTTTGTCGGAGATTTGGCCTCGTTCGTCAGAAAAAAGCTCGCCAATCAACGTGACCAGACGGCGCCGTCCCTCGGCCGACCTGTCACGAGATAAAGCCAGAAGCCTGCTGACATCGGAGTCACCTTGCACTCTAGTCATCCTTTTCGCGTTCTTTCTGAAAGACCATTGCAGCACATATCCTGCACAAACAGCAATCTACATAACACCGTATGTGATTCATGGCGGTTAATCTAGCTATCATCTCGCAATAAGCCACCGGCGTATTACCGGGCAAAAATCATCGCCTCGTCACGCCTTCTTAATTCATACTACTATTATTCAATCCAGACATTAACGTTCGTCATCAAATGAAAAACCCCGGCTATTTGCCGGGGTTTCGTTAACGAACCAAAGTGGAACGGCTCAGCGCATGCTTTCCAAATTCGCCGCCAGGGCATTTCGGATGCGTTTGATTTCTTCCGAAACCTTGTGGGCGCGGTCGCGGTCTTCTTCGCAGACGTGATCATAGGCGATCGCGGCGCAACGTTCGCGCTCTTCCAGCAAAGCATCGATAATGGTCTGCTCGATCGCCTTGATCACCTCTTCATCGTGACCGGCGCACGAAACGTCGAGAATTTTCTGGATCTTCAGTTTCGTTTCCTCGGCGCGATCCCGCAGGCTCTTGGGTGTCGGTGACATGCTCATCCCTCCCCGTTCAATGGTTCAAGATTTGGCTGAGGAACAGCTTGGTGCGATCATTTTGCGGATTGTCAAAGAACTCATGGGGTTCGTTTTCTTCGACGATCTGACCGGCATCCATGAAGATCACCCGATTGGCGACCAGCTTGGCGAAGCCCATTTCGTGGGTGACGCACAACATGGTCATGCCTTCGTTGGCCAGCTCGACCATGACGTCGAGCACTTCCTTGATCATTTCCGGATCGAGCGCCGAGGTCGGCTCGTCGAACAGCATGATTTTCGGGTTCATGCACAACGAGCGCGCAATCGCCACACGTTGTTGCTGACCGCCGGAAAGCTGACCGGGATACTTGCCCGCCTGTTCCGGAATCTTCACGCGTTCCAGATAATGCATGGCGATTTTCTCGGCTTCGGCCTTGGGCATCTTGCGCACCCAAATCGGCGCCAAAGTGCAGTTTTCCAACACCGTCAGATGCGGGAACAAGTTGAAGTGCTGGAAGCACATGCCGACCTCGCGGCGCACCTCGTCGATGCGCTTGAGATCTTCGGTCAGCTCGATGCCGTTGACGATGATTTGCCCCGCCTGGTGTTCCTCCAGACGGTTGATGCAGCGGATCATGGTCGATTTGCCGGACCCGGACGGCCCGCAAATAACAATGCGTTCACCCGGCGAGACATTGAGGTTGATGTTTTTCAGAACATGAAACTCACCGTACCATTTGTTGACGTCCACCAGTTGGACGGCCAGTTCGTTCGAAGTTGCGTTTTCCATAGCCATACTCTTCCTACTGAGGACTTAACGTTTGTGCCCGGTGTGCAGTTTGCGTTCCAATTTTTGGCTGTAGCGAGACATGCCAAAACAGAACACCCAAAAGCATGCCGCCGCGAAGACATACCCTTCGATCGCGACATTGCCCCATGCGGGATCGGTGATCGCCGCTTGAACCGTCGCCAGGATGTCCAGCAGGCCGATGATCAGCACCAGCGTGGTGTCCTTAAACAATGCGATGAAGGTGTTGACGATGCCGGGGATCACCAGCTTAAGCGCCTGAGGCAAAATGATAAGCCCCATGCTTTTCCAGTAGCTCAAACCCAGCGCCTTAGCGGCCTCGTATTGACCGCGGGGAATGGCTTGCAAACCACCGCGGATCACTTCGGCCATATAGGCGGACTGGAACATGGTGATGCCGATCAAGGCGCGCAGCAGCTTGTCGAAGTTCATGCCATCGGGCAGGAACAACGGCAGCATCACCGACGACATGAACAGCACCGAAATCAACGGAACGCCGCGCCACAATTCGATAAACGCGATACAGAAAGTCCGGATCACCGGCATTTCCGAACGACGCCCCAACGCCAGCACAACGCCGAACGGCAGCGCCGCGACGATGCCGACGTAGGCCAGCATCAACGTCAGCGCCAAGCCGCCCCATTTTTCGGTTTCGACATGTTCCAAACCGAACATGTCGCTGCCCGCGATCAAGAAGAAGCAGATCACCGGGAAACCGGTCAGCGAGAAGATGCCCAACGGCAGTTTGTATGGAAACTTCTCGAAAAACTGTGGACCGAAAGACAAGATCAACAACAAGAAGCACAGATCCAACCGCCAATACTCAGTCGCTGGGTAGCTGCCGTACGTGAAGATGTCCAAGCGGTTGCCGATAAACGCCCAACACGCGCCACCGGTCGCACACACGGTTTTGTCGTCACCGGTGAAATTGGCCGAGAAAATCGCCCAATCCAAAACCGGAACCAGCGTGATGTACAAGAGGTAAGCCACCGCAATGGTCAACACCGTATAAAGCGGCGTCGAAAACAAATTGGTACGCATCCAACCAACGACCCCGGTCGTCGCAGCGGGCGGCGGAAGGTCGGGAAGTGATTTGAATTCGTTCATAATCCAGACTCTCCTTCTCTATCTTTCGACCAGGGACATTTTTTTGTTGTACCAGTTCATCAGCGCCGAAATGGACAGGCTCATGATCAAGTAAACCGCCATGGTCATCGCGACGATTTCCACGGCTTGACCCGTTTGGTTCAAGGTCGTGCCCATGAACACACCGACCAAATCGGGATAACCGATGGCGGTTGCCAGGGACGAGTTCTTGGCCAAGTTCAAATACTGAGACGTCAGCGGCGGAATGATCACGCGCATGGCCTGGGGAATGACGATCAAACGCAGGGTCGGGCCGTTGCGCAGGCCCAGCGCATGGGCGGCTTCGGTCTGGCCGTGACTAACGGCGAGAATGCCCGCGCGCACGATCTCGGCGATGAAGGCCGCAGTGTAGAGCGACAAGGCCCACCAAAGCGCCATCAGTTCGGGAATAACCCGGATGCCGCCTTGGAAGTTGAAGCCCTTCAGTGCCGGATAATCAAAGCTCATCGGCATGCCCATAACGGCAAACACCAACAGCGGCAAGACGACAATCAATCCCAAAGAGGTCAACAACGAGGGAAACGGCTGGCCGGTTTCCATCTGGCGCTTGTTGGCCCAGCGCACAATCACGAACGATGCCACGACCGCCATCAGGAAGACTGCGGTAACGATACCAAAGCCGCTTTCGGGAATGGGCCCCGGAATGTACAGGCCGCGACCGTTGAGAAACACGCCGTCCAACAGATTGATGCTGTCGCGCGGGTGCGGCAAGGTCGACAGAACCGCGAAATACCAAAAGAAGATCTGCAGCAGCAACGGAATGTTGCGCAGGATTTCAACGTACACCGAGGCTATCTTGGCGATCAGCCAGTTGCTGGACAACCGCGCCACGCCGATGATGAAGCCCAAGATGGTCGCCGTCACGATGCCCATCACGGACACCAGAAGCGTGTTCAACAAGCCGACATAGAAGGTGTCGCCGTAGGTGTGTGTCTCATCGTATTCGATGAGCGACATCAAAATGCCGAACCCGGCGGTGCTGTCGAGGAACGCGAAGCCGGTGGTGATACCGCGGCGTTCCATATTGGTCAGCGTGTTGTCGAAAATCGTGTAGAAAAACCAGCCGATCGCAAGGGCCGCCAACACCTGAAAGGTGATGGATCGAAACGTGGGATCGTTCCAAATCGCCGTTTTGCCGTGACCGGATGTGCCGTGAGTTTTTGTCGGGTCCGCCATGTGCCCGTATCTCCCGTCCCCAGTGCGCTCAATAAAATTGAGACTTGAACATTCAGGTTAATAGCAAACCGGCCATGCCCCCTGAGGGAACATGGCCGGATCACCATTATGCTTTAGCGGATCGGCGGAGCGTACTGCAGGCCGCCTTGGTTCCACAGCGCGTTCAGACCACGGGAGATGGCCAGCGGTGTGGCGGGACCAACGTTGCGCTCGAACATTTCGGCGTAGTTGCCGACCTGAGAGATCGCGTTGTAAGCCCAGTCGGCGGTGAGGCCCAACTTGGTGCCAGCGTCGCCTTCGGTGCCGAGCAGACGTTTGACGTTCGGATCGGCAGCGCCCTTCATTTCAGCGGCGTTGGCGGACGTCACGCCCATTTCTTCAGCGTTAACTTGGGCAAACAAGGTCCAGCGGACAATGTTGAACCAAGCGTCGTCGCCCTGACGGACCACGGGGCCGAGCGGCTCTTTGGAGATGACTTCCGGCAGCACCATGGCGCTGTTCGGGTCAGCCATTTTGGAGCGGATCGCGTAGAGCTGCGATTGGTCGGAGGTCAGGATGTCGCAACGTGCGGATTCGAAACCTTCGCGGGTTTGGTCGGACGTATCGAACACGACGGCGGAGTACTTCATGCCGTTGAGGCGGAAGTAGTCGGCGAGGTTGAGCTCAGTGGTGGTGCCAGCCTGAATACAGACAGACGCGCCGTCGAGTTCTTTCGCGCTTTTGACGCCGAGAGCTTTCTGAACCAGGAAGCCCTGACCGTCGTAGTAGTTGACGCCGGCGAAGTTCAGACCCAGCGAGGTGTCGCGGGTGTGGGTCCAGGTGGTGTTGCGCGACAGCATGTCGATTTCACCCGACTGCAGCGCGGTGAAACGTTCTTTCGCGGTCAGCGGAACGAAGCGCACTTTCTTGGCATCGCCCAAAACGGCGGCGGCGACGGCACGGCAGGTGTCGACGTCGATACCGGTCCAGTTGCCTTTTTCGTCCTGCAGGGAGAAGCCCGGCAGACCGGTGCTCACGCCGCAAGACAGCGTGCCGCGCTTTTGAACATCTTCAAGGGTGCCAGCCGAAGCCGACGTGGCGATCATGGCTGCAGCCACGGCGCCGAGAACGGTAATGGATTTTTTCACGGTTGTTTCCTCCGAAATTCCCAATTCAGTTTTTTTTCGATACCGCCACATGTGAATCACATGACGATATGATATTGAAGATGAACTCTCCGGTTCCCCAACCGTTTTGCCTTACAGCATGAGAGTCCGTCTCGCACCAGATGGATCAGGCGTAACACGATTGTTTCAAACACCTCAAGCCTGAATTGTAACGAAACAATCCACAAGTGCGATACACCGTTTGAACTAGATGGTATGTTTATCGGCATATACCAGGGTCGGCACTGGCATATTTGTGCGGTTTAAGCCACAATTGCTTGATCTCATTGATTGTTTTAATTTCTTAATGACGCGCAAAACGCACCAACTTTAACAACCCAAGAGCGGTCTTTAGTATGACTATTTCACCTAAAAACAAGCATGGCGACACCCGACTCACGACATCAGGTCGCAACCCCGAAGCCAATTTCGGTATCGTCAATCCGCCTGTGTATCATGCTTCGACCGTAACCTTTCCGACCGTCGCCGCGTTGCGCGATGCGGAGAAGCACCGCTTCGACCGGGTCTATTACGGACGTTACGGTACCCCGACCACGTTCGCCTTCGAAGAGGCCGTTGCCGACCTGGAAGGCGCGGCCCACTGCGTTGCGGTGCCGTCCGGCATGGCGGCCATCGCTGTGTCGCTGGCGGCGACCTTGCACGCGGGCGAACACGTCCTGGTCAGCGACAGCGTCTATTTCCCGACCATTTCCTATTGTAAGGGGTTCTTGAAAAAATTCGGCGTCGAGGTGTCGTATTTCCCGCCAATGGCAAGCGCGGCGGAACTGAAATCCCTGATGCGCGACAACACCAAGATCGTATTCACCGAAGCACCAGGCTCTATCACCTTCGAAGTCCAAGACATCCCGATGATCGCCGACATCGCCCACGCGGGCGGTGCCAAGGTGGTGATGGATAACACCTGGTCGGCCGGATACCATTTCAAACCGTTCGAACACGGCGTGGACATTTCGGTGCAGGCCGCGACCAAGTATATCGTCGGCCATTCGGACGCCATGCTCGGCACGTTGACGGTCAACGACCGCAGTCTTTACGAACACATCAAGATCACCCAGGTGGGGCTCGGCTATTCGACCTCGCCGGACGATTGTTATCTGGGGCTGCGCGGACTGCGGTCCCTGGCGACGCGGCTGCCGCGTCACGAAAGCACCGGCCTCAAGCTGGCCGAGTGGCTGGCGGCGTGTCCCGAAGTCGAAACCGTTCTGCACCCCGCCCTACCCAGCTGCCCGGGCCACGATATCTTCAAGCGCGATTTCACCGGGTCATCGGGTTTGTTCGGCGTGGTGCTGAAGGACGGCCCGACGGAACAAGATCTGGCGCGTATGCTCGACGGCATGGAACTGTTTGCCATGGGCTACAGTTGGGGCGGTTTCGAAAGCCTGATCATCCCGTCCGATCCGCGCACCATGCGCACCACCTACGACTGGCCGTACAACCAGCCGGTGCTGCGCATTCATGCCGGTTTGGAAGACCCCGACGACTTGCTTGCCGATCTGGAAGCGGGGCTCAAGCGTCTTTCGACCTGACCAGCAGGCCCAAGACGAACAATGCCGAGGCGCTGGCGACGATACTCGGCCCGGCGGGAAGATCGTATTGATAGGATGACCACAAGCCGACCACGACGGAGATCAACCCCGCCCCCGCCGCCAATGCGCCCATAGCCTCGGGCGTGCGCGACAGGCTGCGCACAGCAGACGCGGGAATGATCAGCATCGACGTCACCAGCAAGATGCCCACCACCTGCATCGCCAGCGCCACCACGATGGCCAGCAACAGCATAAACGCCAAATCCGTGCGCCGCACGTTGACGCCTTCGACCTCGGCCAGATCGGCGTGCACCGTGGCGCTGAGCAACGGCCGCCACAATCGGACCAGCACGGCGAAAATCAACGCCATGCCGCCCCAGGTCCATGCCACGTCGGACCAGCCCACCGCCAAAATGTCGCCGAACAAATAGCCCATCAAATCGATGCGCACCGAGTCCAAGGTCGAGGCGACGATCAGACCGACCGCCAACGCCCCATGGGCGAGGACGCCCAACAAAGTGTCGAGCGACAGTCCGCGCACCCGCTGCAAGCCGCTCAAAATCAACGCCATCGCCACGACCACGAACCCGACGCCCAGCACCGGATCGACGCCGACGACGAAACCCAGCGCCACCCCCAACAACGCAGTGTGCGACAACGCGCCGCCGAAATACGCCATCCGCCGCCACACCACGAACGCGCCCAGGGGTCCCGCGACCAGCGCCACCGCACACCCCGCCAACAGGGCGCGCACCAAAAATGTGTCGAGCTCAATCATGGTCGCAACTCTCAGAATGTACATGCCCGTCCAAGGCGTGCTCGTGGTCGTGATGGTGGGCATACACCGCCAGTGTCGAGGCGACCTCGTCGCCGAACAAGGCGACGAATTCGGGATGACGGCTGACCGCGTGGGGATGGCCGGCACAACACACATGACGGTTGAGGCAAATGACGTGATCGGTCTGCGCCATCACCACATGCAGATCGTGCGACACCATCAGCACCGCGACGCCGTGCTGCTCACGAATGTTTTGCACCAATCGGTAAAGTTCCGCCTGACCGGTCAGGTCGACACCTTGAACCGGCTCGTCCAGAACCAACAAGTCGGGCTTGCGCAGCATCGCGCGCGCCAACAGCACGCGCTGCATCTCGCCGCCGGAAATGCCTTGCATGGGCTGGTCCATGACATGCCCTGCGCCGACCTCGCCCAAGACGTCTGTATAATCTTCGGCGCGCAATCCCCGCGGCGCGCCCAAATCCAAAAACCGTTTCACCGTGATCGGCAATGCCGGGTCGATGCTGACGCGCTGGGGCATATACCCGATGGACAAGCCCTTTTTGCGCGTCACTTTGCCGACGCTAGGCTTAACCAAGCCAAGCAACACCCGCACCAAGGTCGTCTTGCCCGCGCCATTGGGACCGATCAGCGTGACGATTTCGCCCTTGCGCACCGTGACGTCGCCACCGGACAAAACCGTGTGTCCGCCAAAGGCGACTTCGACACCGCGGGCTTCGATCAAAACGGAAGGGTCAGTCATGGCGGTGTGACAGTTTTTGACATTGCGCGCATACGCCTTCCAGCTCAACCGTCGGGTGTTCGATACTAAATCCGACCGCCCGCGCGCCCTTGCCGATGGCGGCGTCGATGGTGCGGTCGATCAATTCCGCCGCCCGACCGCAATCGCGGCAAATCAAGAATTGACCGTCGTGGTCGACATCGGGTTCCGCACAACCGATGTAGGCGTTCAAACTTTCGATGCGGTGGATCAAGCCTTGGGCCAACAGAAAGTCGAGCGCCCGGTACACGGTCGGCGGCTGGGCCTTGCGCACCCCATCACTGAGGCGTTCCAAAACATCGTACGCCCCCACCGGACTGTGGCTTTGCCACACCAGTTCGAACACTTGGCGGCGAATGTCAGTCAAGCGCACCCCGCGCGACGCACATATCTGTTCGGCGCGCGCCAAAGCGCTACGCACGCATTTGGCGTGATCGTGATGGGCATCGGGAAACGAGCCGGGCTTCACGGGCGCTGTCGGCGTGGTCGATGCTTGGGACTTGCTTGGCGGTTGGGGCATGGGTGGTCCGCTCCTTAACAATTGTTATGTTATAACATTTATCCTTTCAGCGCCAAACGTTATATTGTAACTTGCTTCTCCTACCACTCAGACTACGTCCACATGAGGATCGCCAACCATGTTCAAGCCGCGCTTTGTCCGCCCCTTCCCCTCGTCCGTGCCTGCGCTTTTGATTGCAGCCATTTTGACATTGGGATTGGCGCCGACGTCAACGCTCGCCGCCCCGCCAACGGTTGCGACCTCGATCAAGCCGGTGCAGGCGCTGGTCAAGATGGTAATGGGCAGCCTGGGCGATCCGGAACTGGTGATCCCTGCGACCGCGTCGCCGCATATGTTTGCGCTCAAGCCATCCCAAGCCACCACCCTTGAGCAAGCCGACGTGGTGTTTTGGATCGGCCCCGATATGGAAACGACGCTGATCGGCCCGCTCGACAAGATGGCCGCCAACGCCCGTGTGGTCGAACTGATGAAAACCCCGGGTCTGCGTCTGATTCATTTCGACGAAGAAGCTCAAAACGATGATGGCCACGCGCACGGCAATGTCGACCCGCACATCTGGCTGGCGCCCAGCAATGGCCGCAAGATGATCTCCTACATCGCCGAGGTGTTGAGCGAGATCGATCCCCCCAATGCCGACACTTACGCCAAGAACGCCAAAAAGGCCCGCCAACGCATCACCATCTTGTCGCGCAAGACCATGGATTACGTGGTGCAGATGCGTTACACGCCATACTTGGTTCAGCACGATGGCTACGGATACTTGGCGCTGGAATTCGGCATGAACGAAGTCGGCCACATCCAAACCACACCCGGCCGCGAACCGGGCGCCAAGCACGTCGCAGACATCATCGAACTGATCAAAAGCAAAAACGTCAAATGCCTGATGCACGAACCGCAATTTGCGCCTAAATTGGCCGAGCGCCTGAAGCAAGAAACCGGCATCGCGTTGCGCGAAATCGATCCCATGGGCATTCATTTGTCCTTGTCCGACACCACATATGTGCGCATCATTCAGGGCATCATCGTATCCATGGAACCATGCCTGCAACCGCGCGCACCCAAGCAACCGGCGCAACCGGCGCCGACACAATAACGGACCCCGTCATGAGCAACGACTTTCCCATCTCGCCCGAACTGGCCGCCCAGGTCGCGGATCAACTGAACTATAACTCTGATGGTTTGATCGCCGCCATTGCGCAACAGCACGACGACGGCGAAGTTCTCATGATGGCGTGGATGAATCGCGACGCGGTGGTGGAAACCTTGACCACCGGGCGGGTGTGTTACTTCTCGCGTTCGCGTGCCAAATTGTGGCGCAAGGGCGAAAGCTCCGGCCAAGTGCAGAGCTTGGTGGATTTTCGCTGGGACTGCGACAGCGACACGGTGTTGGCGTTGGTCGATCAAAAAGGCGTGGCGTGCCACACCGGGCGACGCAACTGCTTTTACAAATCGATCCGCAACGGCGAAGTGAGCACCATCGCCGAGGTCGAGATTTCTCCGGACGAGCTGTATGGCTGACGCACAAGCCGAGGGCCCCATCACCGCAGTCGCCGTGACGGTGCTGACGGGGTTTCTCGGCAGCGGCAAGACCACCTTGCTCAATCACCTGCTCGACGATCCCGACCTGGGACAATCCGCCGTTCTCATCAACGAATTCGGCAGCGTTTCCATCGATCATCTGTTGGTCGAAAAGATCGACGAAAGCACGGTGCTGCTGGAAAGCGGTTGCGTGTGTTGTTCTGTGCGTTCCGATCTGGTCGAAGCCATGCGCGGCCTGATCGCCAAGCGCGCCGACGGGCGCGTGCCTGCGTTCGAACGGCTGGTGATCGAAACCACCGGCCTCGCCGATCCTGCGCCGATCGTGCACACCTTGATGAGCGATCCGATCATCGCCGGTCAGTTTCGCCTCGACGGATTGGTGACGACGGTGGACGGGGTGCTCGGCTTCACGACCTTGGACGAACATTCGGAAGCCGTCAAACAGGCCGCCATCGCCGATCGCATCATCATCACCAAATGCGACATCGCCACCGATCTCGAACCGCTCGAACACCGCCTCAAGAACCTCAACCCCGCCGCCCCATTGATCAAAGCCGAACACGGCCGGGTGGCGGCGCGCGATCTGATCGATGCGGGATTGTTCGACAAAAACTTCGTGCCTCATGCGCAACGCTGGCTGGGCGACGCCGCCATCCACGACTACCATGACCACCATGACCACGGTCACCGCCACGACCAAAGCATCCGCACCTTCGTTCTGCGCGCCGACGGCCCGATCGATTTCATGGCGTTTCAGGAATGGCTGGAAATGCTGCTCGCCACCCAAGGGGCGAACGTGCTGCGCGTGAAAGGCATTTTGGACGTCAAGGGCGTCGACCGCCCGGTCGCGATTCACGGCGTGCAACACGTCTTCCATCCGCCCGCCGCGTTGCCGTCGTGGGACGGCATCGAAAAGCGCTCTCGCCTCGTGTTCATCACCCGGGGCTTGGGCGAACAGGCGGTGCGCGACACCTTCGCTGCGCACATGCCGGGGCAACTGCTAGACGACTGATCGCGCACCCACGACAGGGCGTCATATGCCCGTCAAGGGAGCGTCATTTGACATTCCCGACGAAATCCGTAGGGTATGCCCCGATGTTTGAAAATGATCCCAGCACCGAACAAGTCGAAAACCTCATCGCTGAAGATGAGGTCGCAACCTTGCGCGACAAAGTCAACGAGGTGCATGCGTGCCTGCGCAAAAGCGTAGCGGTTACGTGGATCTTCACCGGCAAATATTCCATGCCGCTGTCGGAACATCTGATCCCCTTTAGAACCTAAGGTTCTTCCCAGCTGGTTTCAGTGCCGGCAATTGACATGCGCGTTCGCATTCGTGGACGCGCCCTTCCGCTCATCCCCATCTCAGAACACAGCAATAGGACATCCTATGCCCGACCTTATCGCATCGAACGAATCTATCGACCCTTCAACTACCAGCGGCAATGCCGCCCCTGCACCGAGCAGGGTCGAAGGCATTGCCGCAGAAGCCATCCTCGACACGGACGGGGTGGGCATCCGCGCCCCATCGCACAACGAAGGCGCCTTGATGTGGGAACTGGCCCGCGACGCGGGTGGTTTGGATTTGAATTCCCCCTACGCCTACATGATGGCATGCCGTCATTTCCCCAACAGCTGCGCCATCGCCGAAATCTACGGCCAACCCGCCGGGTTCGTCATGGCGCACCGCATACCGGCGCGCAACGACGTGCTGTTCATCTGGCAGGTAGCGGTATTGCCCGAATTTCGCGGTCTCGGCATCGCCAAGCGCATGTTCGACAGCATCGTGGAGCGTGACGTCAACGCCGGCGTGCGCACCATCGAAGCCACGGTGACGCCGTCCAACACGTCATCGGCGGCGCTGTTTTCCGCCTTCGCCAAGGGCCGTGATGCGCACCTCGACATTCGTTCGTGTTTTGGTGCGGACGACTTCCCAGAAGGTCAAGGGCACGAAGCCGAAGACCTTTACGTGATCTCGCCGATCACCTCGATTGCTTGAAACCAGAGAACGAAAGGACAAGACGATGAACACTTTTGAAACGCACGAATCCAACGTTCGAGGTTACATCCGCAGCTTCCCCACCGTATTCACCACGGCCAAGGACGCGCATCTCGTCGATCAGGACGGCACCAAATACATCGATTTTTTCGCGGGCGCAGGCGTCCTGAATTACGGCCATAACAATGCCAAACTTAAAGACGCGGTGATGAGTTACATGGCCGATGACGGCATCATGCACGGACTCGACATGGGCACCGCCGCCAAGGAAACATTCCTCGAAACCTTTTACGAGGTAATCTTGAAACCCCGCGGCATGGACTACAAGGTTCAGTTCCCCGGCCCCACCGGCACCAACGCCGTGGAAAGCGCCTTGAAATTGGCGCGCAAGGTCACCGGGCGTACCAACGTGGTCAGCTTCACCAACGCCTTTCACGGCATGACGGCGGGCTCACTGGCGCTGACCGGCAACGCCGCCAAACGCGCCGGCGCGGGCATACCACTCAACAACGTCTCGACCATGCCGTTCGACGGCTACATGGGCCAAGATGTCGACACGCTCGCATACTTCGAGAAGACCTTGTGCGATTCCGGCAGCGGCATCGACAAACCCGCAGCTGTGATTGTCGAAACCATCCAAGGCGAAGGCGGCATCAACGTCGCTGGGTGGAAATGGCTGCGCCGCCTGCGCAGCATCTGCACCCAGTACGATATCTTGATGATCGTCGACGACATCCAGATGGGCTGTGGGCGCACCGGTCCGTTCTTCAGCTTCGAACCGGCCGCCATCAAACCCGACCTGATCTGCCTGTCCAAAGCCATCAGCGGCTTGGGGCTGCCGATGGCGTTGGTGCTGATCCGTCCCGACTTGGACATCTGGAATCCCGGCGAACACAACGGC
Organism: Magnetovibrio sp.; assembly: GCF_036568125.1. Classification (NCBI taxonomy): domain Bacteria; kingdom Pseudomonadati; phylum Pseudomonadota; class Alphaproteobacteria; order Rhodospirillales; family Magnetovibrionaceae; genus Magnetovibrio; species Magnetovibrio sp. Next base: position 674,025 of record NZ_DATCTF010000010.1, on the reverse strand, counting down.
ACATTTCGCGGCAACAACCTGGCGTTCGTGTCGGCGACCGAAGCGTTGGACTATTGGCGCGATGCTAGGCTGGAAGAAAACGTCGCCATCAAGGGCCGCCGCATCCGCGAACGTTTGTCGGACGTCGTGCGGGCCAATCCGCAAGCCAACTTGAAGATCCGCGGACGCGGCATGATCCAAGGCCTGGTGACCGACGATGACAATCTCGCCGTCGACATTTGCGCCGCGGCGTTCAAGCGTGGCTTGATCATGGAAACGGCCGGGGCGAACGATCAGGTCGCGAAAATCATGCCGCCGTTGACCATTGATGAACTGACCCTGGAAAAAGGCCTGGAAATTTTCAATCAGGTCGCCACCCAGGTGATCCAAAAGCGCCTCTCGGACGCTGCCTAAGGAGAGATGTAAATATGATTGTGAAGAAGCTCGACGATGTTTTGGGCACCGAGCACGAAGTCAAAGGCGGCAATTGGACCAGTCGGCGCTTGATCCTCAAAGATGCGGGCATGGGCTTTTCCATGCACGACACGTTGATCCATGCCGGAACGGAAACCTTAATTTGGTACAAAAACCATCTCGAAGCGGTCTACTGCATCGAAGGCAAGGGCGAGATCGAAGTGTTGCCGGACGGCCCGACCTATCCGATCGAACCGGGTACGCTCTATGCCCTGAACGGTAATGAGAAACATCTGCTGCGAGCGGAAAAAGAAATGCGCATGATCTGCACCTTCAACCCACCGCTCACCGGGTTGGAGGTACACGATGACGAAGGTGTCTATCCGGTGATGGATTAAACCAGATTGCGCATTTCACCGCATTGGTTCAGTGCGTCGGTCAGGAAGTCATAAGCTTTCGCATCGAGGCCCAAATAGTTCACCGCGATGACGCCATCATCGGTGCGCACCACGCGGGCGGGCAGTTGGACATCGTGCATGTCGCCTTTGCGACAGCCCAGTCCCGCCACCGTCACCAGTGCACCGGGTGTCAGGCGGCCTTGGTAATCGTCGAGCAAAAAGCCGCCCATGCTCCAGTTCGTGACCTCATAGGTCTGGCCATCCAAACGCACGACAAGACCCATGCGCCCAGCGCGTGGATGCTTGCGACGGTCTTCATTCAGATGCAGTTCCATGTCTCAATTCTCTGTTCGTGTGGCCATGAGACCTGCGTCATTTCAGATCACCAGCCACATTAGCCCCGATGAAGAGTTTACGCAAATATGACAAGATGGGTGTGACGAACGTCACAGTTGGCTATTTTTCAGCCAACGCCTTGACATTGAGCAACAAAAGCTGCCGTTATTCATTTAATAATATAACGCTTTCAATGGGGACGCATATGAAGCTGAGACGTTTGTCGGCGTTGATCATTGTGGGACTAGGCCTCGCCTTAGCCAGCGGCTCTCTGGCGCAAGAACGGGCGCAAAAAACCGTGACGGTATTCGCCGCCGCCAGCACTCAACCGGCCTTAAACGCGCTCGTGCCCGTGCTCGAACGGCGCGGCATCACGCTCAAGGCGGTCCATGGCGGAAGCTCGGCCTTAGCGCGCCAAATCGAACATGGCGCACCAGCCGATATTTTCCTATCTGCAAACGTGCGGTGGATGGATTACCTCACCGACCTCGGCTTAATCATTTACGACAGCAAGCGCACCGTCGCCACCAATCAACTGGTCTTGATAGCAGGCCCCAAATCCTTTACCGCGCCGAAGTTGGCGTTCGGTCCCGGATACCCGCTTGACGCGGTGCTGCAGGGCGAACGTCTGGCGATTGCCGACCCCGACCACGTACCAGCCGGCATTTATGGCCGCGAAGCCCTGGGCACCTTGCGGATGTGGACCAAGGTGCAGAGCAATTTGGCGCGCACCAGCGACGTCACCTCAGCGTTGATGCTGGTGGCGCGTGGCGAGGCGCGCCTGGGGGTGGTATATGCGTCCGACGTCAAAAGATCGGACCGCGTGTCGCAGTTCGCAGCGTTCCCCCCGTCGAGCCACAGTCCCATCACCTACCCCGCCGCGATCGTGCGCGGCCAGGATCGCGACGCTGTGCGCACGGTGATGAACCTGTTTATCAGTCCGGAAGGGCAAGCGGCATTCAAGGCCGCCGGTTTCGAGGGGGCGCCGTGAGCTGGAACCTGTCGCCGCTGGAATGGGAAGCCCTGCGCCTGAGCCTCAAGGTCGCAGCCTGGGCCACGGCGGCGAGCCTTCCGGTCGGTATTTTCATCGCCTGGCTGCTGGCCCGTCGCCGCTTCGTCGGACACGGCATTTTGAACGGCATCGTGCACTTGCCCTTGGTGCTTCCGCCGGTGGTGATCGGGTATGCGTTGTTGATCTTGTTGGGGCGCGGCGGCCTTGTCGGCGGATGGTTGTATGAGACCTTTGGCGTAAGCCTGGCATTCACCTGGAAAGGTGCTGCGGTGGCTGCGGCGGTGATGGCGTTTCCGCTGATGGTGCGCGCTATGCGCCTGAGCCTCGAAGCCGTTGATCCCGGCTTGGAACAAGCCGCGCGCACGTTGGGGGCATCACCGCTTCGGACGTTCACCACCGTGACGCTACCGCTGATGCTGCCCGGCGTGATCACCGGGGCGGTGCTGGCGTTCGCCCGGGCGTTGGGCGAGTTCGGCGCGACCATCACGTTCGTGTCCAACATTCCCGGCGAAACCCGCACCTTGCCGCTGGCGCTGTATACCTTCACCCAGGTGCCGGGCGGCGAAACCAGCGCGCTGCGCCTTGCGGTGTTGGCCGTGGTGGTAGCGCTGATCGCGCTGATCGCCAGCGAGGCCTTGGCGCGCCGAGTGCGACACGTGACGCAAGGAGGGGATCGTGACTGAGCCCAACGCCTCCTCCCCCACATTGCTGTCCGTCGATGTGCAACGGCGCAGCGGCGATTTTTCCATCGACGTCCAGATCGAGGCTGGATCCGGAATCACCACCTTGTTCGGTAAATCGGGCGCTGGCAAAAGCACCGTCGTCGGCATGTTGGCGGGCTTGCTCAAACCCGACAGCGGTCACATCCGGGTGGGTGGACAAACCCTGTTTGACAGCACCCAAAGCATCGACATTGCACCCGAACACCGCCAGGTCGGTTACGTCTTTCAAGACGCACGGCTGTTCCCACACATGAACGTGGCGAAGAACTTGCGTTACGGCCAAAGTCGCCTGCCAGCCCCCAACCGCGCAGAAAGCTTCGATCGGGTGGTGGCGCTGTTGGGACTGGAAGGCCTGCTGGAACGCCGCCCCGCCAATTTATCCGGCGGTGAAAAGCAGCGCGTCGCCATCGGTCGGGCGTTGCTGAGCAACCCGCGTATTTTACTGATGGATGAGCCGTTGGCGTCCTTGGATGCGGCGCGCAAAAGTGAAATCCTGCCTTACATCGAACGTCTGGCGAGCGAATTCGACCTGCCGGTGGTGTACGTATCGCACGCGGTGGAGGAAGTGGTGCGGTTGTCGGACACCTTGGTGCTGATTTCGCACGGACGCGTGGCCGCGCAAGGCGCGGTCGAAGACATCATGGGGCGCATCGACTTGGGCCCGCTGACCGGACGCTACGAAGCAGGCGCGGTGCTGACGCCGACCGTCGCGGCGCCCATCGCGGAACACCACCTCACCAAGTTGACGTTGCTCGGCCACGACATGTACGTGCCGTCGGTCGACATATCCGTTGGCGCACAGGTGCGCTTGCGGGTGCGTGCACGCGACGTCTCGCTCGCCCTTGCGCGGCCCGAGGGCACCTCGATCCTCAACATCTTGCCGTGCACGGTCCATGAAATCCAAGCCGGCGCGGGTTCTCATGTCGAAATCGCTTTGCGCGTCACGCCACATGACACGTCGGATGAACACGGCACCCCGCAAACGGTCCTGGCGCGAATTACGCAAAAATCGTTGAAAGACATGGGATTGGAACCGGGTAAATCGGTGTACGCCCTGATCAAGGCCGTCGCCATCGACCGCCACAGCCTCGGCGGACATGGCCCAGGCACCAATCGACGCTCTTAACATCACAATCATTGCCTACGTACATTTGTACTATTGTAGGATCGGCATGCTAGTCCTTTAATATGATACAATTATCATTTATACATAAATTTCCGGGCAAATATCATGGCAACACCGAATTCCATAAAACCTACCGGCAAGGCGGGACCTAAGCCGAAGAGCAAATCCGCTCCGAAAAAGAAGGGTATGGATTCAGATACCAAGACCATCCTCAGCATTGTGGGTGGCTTGGGCGGCATTTTGGTGCTCATTCTCGGCGGTTTGGGGTTGTATAATTATCTCTCTCAGACCGAGAAACCCCAGAACGTTGCAACCGTCAACGTCGATGCACCTGATGCAACCGCAGCCCAAAACTTACCTAGCGCAACGACCATGACGGCATCGCAATTGGAGGCCTTCAAGGCCTTTGAAGGCATGCGCTCGACGTTTTCGCCGGAACACGCCTATGAACCGGGCGAAGTCATCCTCGCTGCGCCGCCTGCGGGTTTCGAGGACAAGATCCGCCCCGCCGGCTTTCATGTCTTGGAACACGTCAATTTGGGCCGTTTGGGCCTGAAGGTCGTGCGGGTCGCCACGCCCACCGGCATGAGCGTTCCCGACGCTTTGAAAAAGCTCGCGATTTTGTTGCCCGGCGTGACCATGGACGCCAACAACCAATTCGAAGACAGTTCCTCTGGCGCGGCCACAGCCGGATCGAACCCGCGCGCGATGGCCGGATGGGACAATTTGTCGCCAAACTGCGGCTCGGGCCTTGTACTGGGGCAGATCGACAGCGGCGTAGACATGACGCATCCGGCGCTGAAGGGACAACACATTCAATATCAGGCCTTTACCAAATCAGGACGCGAACCCGGCCCGCCTGACCACGGCACCGCCGTCGCCGCCATGTTGGTGGGCAGCGTCGATTGGGGTGGCCTGTTGCCCGGCGCACAGCTTTACGCCGCCAATATGTTTGAAATTAATGAAAAGGGCCAGAAGGTGGGCTCGGCCATCGGTCTGATGAAGGCCGTCGACTGGCTGGCGACCCAAAAGGTTCATGCCGTCAACCTGTCCATTGCCGGTGGCGACAACAAGGTCGTGCGCAAAGCTTTCGACCTTGCCAAAAACGCCAACTTGCTGCTGATCGCCGCGGTCGGGAATTGGGGTCGATCCGACAAACCGGCCTACCCTGCCGCTTATGACTATGTGGTGGCGGTGACCGCAACAAAGGGCGCGGAACTGATTTACAGCCACGCCAATCAAGGCAAATACGTCGATTTCGCCGCACCCGGCGTCGGCATCTACACCGCGCTGGCCGGTGGCGGCGGCAAACCGCAAACCGGCACCTCGTTCGCCACGCCGTACATCACGGCCATGGCCGCGATCCTCAACAAAGCGGGCAAAACCCCCACGGCCACGGATTTGCGCCGCTTGCTCAGCACCGCGACCACCGATCTCGGCAAACCCGGCAAGGATGAAGTGTTCGGTTATGGCTACGTCAAAGCCCGCCCGGCCTGCAAATAACCGCTTGGGGCTTATTGCAAAACCTTGAATTCGCAACAGCGGGGTTGATTTTTCGCGCCATCACGCCGCATAGTGCCACTGCGGCCCCGCCTTGTTACGAAAATGTAATGTTGTGAATGCTTCTTCCAAAAGGTTGCCGCAGATTGCGCACATTGCGTTCCTGGCACGTTGTGCGCTCGTGATTGCGTTTCAGCTTTCCGTGTCCTCCTCGTCCCTGGCGCAATCGAACATCGTTCCCGACGAAACCGGAATCTCCCCGCGGAATGCTCCCGAAGGTGAGGTCCGCGGACCGCAGCCACCAACACAAAACGAGCCTGGCGAAGTCTTGGTTCTCGATCCACCTGAGGGACTGGAACCCCGCCTCGCCGCCCTTGGCTTTCATGTTATAGAAAGCGTGAAAATGGAAGGGTTGGGAATCCGCATGTTGCGCGTATCGACACCGCCAAACACGAGCGTTTTTCAAGCCATTGAACGCTTAAGTCGGGAATTTCCGGACGTCACCTTTGACGCGAATACTTACTTCAACGCAAGCGCCGGGCCCATTTAAGCACGGGCGACGTTTAGGCGCTGATTGGAGACATGGCGGGATACGCTCATCACGTTGATGACCGCGTTCAACAACTCTTCACCGCCGAACGGTTTTTCCAAGGTGGTGCTGGCGCCGAACAGTTCCGCCGCTTCGACGAAGTTCTTTTTGACGATCGCGCCACCGCCGGAAATCGCAATGATGGCCAGATCGGGAAAGTCCATCCTCAATTCACGGATGGTTTCCAGGCCTTCTTTTTGAGGCATCACCAAATCGACGATGGCGATGTCAAAAGGCGTCGCACGCTGTTTATCGATGCCGCTATCGGCATCGCCGGCATCCGACACTTCGTGCCCGGCACTCTCCAATACGGCGCGAATGGATGTGCGAACGAACTTGTCGTCGTCAATAACCAGAATACGGCTCATTTTTCCTCGCCATACATCGTCATCACTCCCGACCCATGTCAAAAAACATATCAACTTTCAACGATTACGGGAATCATCCTAATGGATGAGACATATAAGCGGTCTGTTCACAGCGTAAACTACGGACAATTCGCACTCATACCAGCGCTTGATGATGCCTTGCCCCTATTATGCTGAAACAAAAAGCCCCCTGACCACAGTCAGAGGGCTTTGGCGTTGGTGCTCCCGGCGCGACTCGAACGCGCAACCTGCGGATTAGCATACCCACCACGACTTTCGCCGCCGCATAAGCGTTTGGGGTCTGGACCATCCCTTGGCCGTACCGCCTTCACACGGCGACTTAGGCCCCGACCGTCTGGCCTCTACACCTTCCCCCGTGGGCGACTCCCCTTGGAGGCTTGGCTCGGGATTGCCACGTTGCGCTCGGCGCACAGAGGTTTCCCCGAATTTGGCCGGATCTACGTCGGTGGTTTCCCACCGCGCACTCCTCAATCAAAGTCCGCTGCTCTATCCAGTTGAGCTACGGGAGCGAAGCGCCTACACAACCACTGTTATACATAAGCGCAATTCATGGCGTTCACCTAGTCGCTGCGACGTTGCGCTCAACGCACTCTGTCGTAAGCGAAACGGTCCGCGTAGGATTTGAGAATTCTTTTGGGTTCGTGTGGGGCGATCACCTGGGCGTCGAGACCGACGCGCTCGGCATAAGCTTCGGCCTCTTGCTGGGTATCAAAGCGCAGTTTGACCTGACCGCGGGTATCGCCGGATCCGGTCCACCCCATCAGCGGGTCGAGGGTTTTCGCCTCACCGGGTTCAAACTCCAACACCCACTTCTTCATGCGGGCCTTGCCAGATTGCATCGCGTTCTTAGCGGGACGATAAATGCGCGCATTGGCCATTGCTTGGCACCCCCAGTCTTAACTCTCAACCCAATCGAACAGTTACTTTCCAATCACCGTCGCCGACATGCAAGAGCCGACTTTAGGTGAATGGTCGGGGAGACAGGATTCGAACCTGCGACCCTCTGGTCCCAAACCAGATGCGCTACCAGGCTGCGCCACTCCCCGACTGGGACGCAAAGTATGCGTTTTATTCATCGGGAGCAAGCCTTCAACGCAGAAACTATTTATCCCCACACCTGTCAAAACTACGTATTGCCATTTACGCATCTGCAGGTCACATTTTATACGGAACCTATAATTAATAAATACTACTTATGAGTTCTGCTTGGGGGTTTGTTTTATATTGGGCAATAATGCGCCAGCGGTGCATTCAGAAAGTTGATGTTTCAGGATTTTAATTCGACTAACCATCCAATATTGCAGGCCATAGCTTTCTCGCTGAAGGTCATCATCGTCGTCGCGGCGCTGGCGTTCGTGTGGCAATTCGGTATCTCCGACAATTGGCGGGCATTTTCCGCCACCAGCATTCCCCCTGAAACCTTTCGTGCGCATATGAGTTTTGTGCTCATCATCACCTCATTCGCGTTTTTAGCCCTGATCGCCCCCACTTACACCTTGTATCGTTACATCATCCGCCGCGATTTGGCCGAAGCGCAAATCAAACACATGGCCACCCACGACACCCTGACCAACGTCCCAAACCGCAACCTGTTCTTCGACCGTCTTGAACTGGCAATGGCCAGCGCCAACCGCCATCGTGAAAAACTCGCCGTTCTGTTCATCGATCTGGACGGCTTCAAGGCCGTCAACGACCGACTGGGCCATGACGCAGGCGATCATATTTTGAAGACCACGGCCAAGCGGCTGGTCGGCGCGTTGCGTGATTCGGACACCGTCGCGCGGTTTGGTGGCGACGAATTCGTCGCCATTCTCACCGACGTCAAGGATGCCGCCAAGGTCGACGCCGTGGTGCAAAAGCTGAAAGCGGAAATCGCCGCCGAGACCGTCTTCGAATCCAAGACGATTTCCGTCGGCGTCAGTATCGGGGCGGCCGTGTATCCCGATCATTCGGTCAACATGGACAAGCTGGTCTGCATGGCGGATCGATCCATGTACAACGACAAACAGATCGAGGCCGACGCTGCGGTTCCGTTAACGCAGCTCCAATCGGTCGCCAAGGCTTAAGCCCAGCCTCTCGGCCGTGCCCGCAGGAACTTCCAAGACGTAGCGGGTCAATCCCGGCGCAACGATGAACTTTTGGGAAAAAGGTTCCGTGTGCGCGGCGATGTGCGCGATGCGGAAAGCGGAATCGAAAAACAGCATATCCAGCGACAAAAACGTGTTCTTCATCCACATCGTGATGGCGCGCGGAGGATTGTAATCGAACAGCATGCCGTGATCGGCCGCGAGGTTTTTACGAAACATCAAGCCGCGCCGCTGTTCCGCCATCGTTTTCGCCCATTCGACCTGAAAGGTGTGGCTTTGGCCCGATTGCGAGACGATGGTGATCGGCGTCGTCGCCATCATCGCCGATTCGCGTTGCGCACCCTGCTGGGTGTCGCCAGCCTGCGCTGGGGTGGTCGCGGACAAATAAAACCACACCAACATGAACAACGCCGCAAACACAGCGACGAACAACAGGACAAATCTTACAAAAAAAGAGCTCATAGAGACGGATCATAACGCCGGACGCGCCACCCGCGCCACCCCATAGCATCGAATATCCCATTCTGTGGGAATGTGGCGATTTCTAGGCCGATCGCGCTTGCTTCACCGGGGCGCGGCTCCTATTCTCGCGAACAGTCATGAATCGCGTCTGGGGAGCCACTCTACGTGTTGCACGCCATATCACTGGGCACAGCCCTGGCCATCCTGTGGATGTTGCTGTCGGGCATGTTCGAACCCTTGCTGCTGGGCTTGGGCATCGCATCAGTGGTGCTGACCGTGTGGATCGCGCACCAAATGGACGTCGTCGATCATGAAGGTCACCCCATCCATTTGGGGGTTCGCGGAATATTCTATTTTCCGTGGCTGGCCATTGAAATCGTTAAGGCCAACTTGGATGTCACTCGTATCATTCTCAGCCCGAAAATGAACATTCAGCCGCACATATTCAAAACCAAGGCATCGCAACTCAGCGACGTCGGCCTGACCGCCTATGCCAACTCCATCACCCTGACGCCCGGCACCGTCACCATCACCATGGAAGACGACGCCACGTTCGAAGTCCACGCCCTCACCGTTGCCGCGCGCGAAGGCGTCGAAAGCTTGGAAATGGATCGCCGCTGCACCGCCATGGAAGCCATGCGCAAGCCCGATGCGGATGGGGAGACGAAATCATGACCGTGACCATGTTCTCCGTCGCCTCGATCGCCGTATTGGTGGCCATGGCCCTGAGCATGATCCGCGCACTGGTCGGACCGACGGTGTTCGACCGCATCCTTGCCGTCAACGTTACCGGCACGCTTACGGTGGTTTTGATCGCGGTGTATGGCTTCTTGGACGGACGGCCCGACTTTCTGGACATTGGCCTGTTGTATGCGTTGATCAATTTCATCGGCACCATCGCGGTGAGTAAATACGTCAAGTTCCGTGACCTCGGCCATCCCATGGATGGCCCCGACGAGGGTGACGTGTAATGCCCGACATCTTGAACACCATGATCGGACCGCTGGTGTTGGCCGATTGGCTGAGCTGGTTCTGCATCGTCACCGGATCGTTTTTTGCCATTGTCGGTGCGTTGGGCATCGTGCGCTTGCCGGACGTGTTTTCGCGCATGCATGGCGCGGGCATCATCGACACTTTGGGCATCATGATGATCCTGACCGGGCTGATGTTTCAGGCCGACGAAGCCATCGTGGTGATCAAATTGGCGTTGATCTTGTTGTTCATCTTCTTCACCTCGCCGACCACCACCTTTGCCCTGGCGCGCGCAGCGATCCACGGCGGCGTCACCCCCGGCCCGACCGCCGAAGAAATGGCAGAATCTCAAAAAGCCAAAGCCAGCGCCAAAGACAATAAGAACAAGGAGGCGGCATCATCGAACACCTAATCGACATCGCCTTGCTGCTGTTCATGGTCGTCACCGCGTTTTGGCTGGTGTGGCTGCGCAACCTGTTCGCCGTCGTGATGCTGACGGGCATTTATTCGCTGTTCGCCGCCGCGCTTTACGTGGTGATGGACGCCGTCGACGTGGCGTTCACCGAAGCCGCCGTCGGCGCGGGCATATCCACGGTGCTGATGCTCGGCACCCTGTCCATGACCACCGATCAAGAAAAGGTCCACAAGGGCCCGTCGCCATTGGCTTTGTTGCTGGTGTTCGCGACCGGCGGGGTGTTGATTTACGGCACCTTCGACATGCCGCGCTACGGCGATGCCAACGCCCCGATCAACCAGCACGTGGCCAACCGCTACGTTGAAAAATCCGGCGAAGAGGTCGGCCCCCCCAACATCGTGACATCTGTTTTGGCCAGCTATCGGGGCTATGACACCCTCGGCGAGACGGCAGTGGTGTTTACCGCTGCGGTCGGCGTGCTGGTGATCATCGGACGGTCCAAGGGTGGATCCATGCCGGGATCGCGCGCGGCGCGGCGTCGGCGCGAAGACCAGGATCAAGCCCCCGACGGCGTGCACCCCCAGGTTGCCAAATCGACCGATGAGGAGACCCCGTCATGATGGTCGAAAAGCCGCTGTTGCGGGTTATTGCCAAACTTCTGATTCCGCTGATCATGCTGTTTGCTTTTTATGTGCAGTTCCATGGCGATTTCGGCCCCGGCGGCGGCTTCCAAGCCGGGGTGATTTTGGCCGTGGCGTTCATCCTCTACGCCTTGATCTTCGGCGTTAGGGTGGCGCGCCGCGTGATCCCGGCTGCCGTCAGCCGCAATCTTTTGGCGTTGGGCGTGTTGATTTACGGCGGCACCGGTGTGGCGACGTTGCTTCTGGGCGGCGAGTTTCTCGACTACAACGTCTTGGCCTCGACGGTTCACGGCGGCCAGCACCTGGGCATTTTCGTGGTGGAATTCGGCGTCGGCATGACGGTGGCGGGCGCGATGATCACCATTTTCTATACCTTCGCCGGACACGTGAACGACGAACTGCCGTTCCGCAAGGGTGGGCGCTGAGATGATCGATTTCAACACCTTGATCGACTGGCTTGGCCTATTCAACGACTGGATCGCCATCGTGTTGATGATGGTCGGTTTTTACACCGTCATCGCCCAACACAATCTGACCAAGAAGGTCGTCGGACTGAACATTTTCCAGGTCGCCGTGTTCGTGTTCTACATCTCCATGGGCAAGATCGAAGATGGCTCCGCGCCGATCTTGAAAGACGGCGTCGAGATCTATTCCAACCCCCTGCCCCATGTGCTGATTCTCACCGCCATCGTGGTCGGCGTGGCGACCACTGCACTGGCCTTGGCGTTGGTCGTGCGCATTCATCACAGTTACGGCACCATCGAAGAAGACGAAATCCAAGTCATCGAGCACGGTGAGGAGGATATCGCATGAGCCCCGCTGAATTCACCTCGGACCCCTGGCTGATCTTGCTGGTGGTGGTGCCGTTGCTTGCGGCGCCGGTGTGCGTCATGCTGCGCAGCGCGGGTGGCGCGTGGTCGGTCGCGACCGCGGTGTCGTGGGCGGTTCTCGCCATCGCCATCAAGCTGTTGATCACGGTGCTGGACCATGGCCAAGTGGTCTATCGCATCGGCGGTTGGGATGCCCCGTGGGGGATCGAATATCGCCTCGATCCGGTGGGCGTGTTCGTGGTGCTGATCGTCGCCGCCATCGGTGCGCTGGTTCTGCCTTACGCCAAACGCAGCGTGGAAAAAGAAATCCGCCGCGACCGCATCTATCTGTTTTACGCCATGCTGCTGTTGTGTCTGTCGGGCTTGCTCGGCATCACGGTCACCGGCGACGCGTTCAACCTGTTTGTGTTCTTGGAAATTTCCAGCCTGTCGAGCTACGTGCTGATTTCCCTGGGCCAAGATCGCCGCGCCCTGACGGCAGCCTTTCGTTACTTGATCATGGGCACCATCGGCGCGACCTTTTACATCATCGGCATCGGGTTGCTGTATCAAATGACCGGCACGCTCAACATCGCCGACCTCAAGAGCATCATGCCCGCCGTGGTCGATACCCGCACCGTGCATGCCGCGCTGGCGTTTCTAACCGTCGGCATCAGCTTGAAGCTGGCGCTGTTTCCGCTGCATTTGTGGCTGCCCAACGCCTACACCTTCGCACCCAGCGCAGTGACTGCGTTCTTGGCCGCGACCGCGACCAAGGTTTCGGCATATGTGTTATTGCGCATCCTCTTCACCCTGTTCGGCGACGTCGATCTGTTCGCTGCGTTTCCGCTGCAAGAGATTCTGATCGCGATGGCGCTGGCGGCGATGTTCCTCGCCAGCCTCAGCGCCATTTGGCAAGAAAACATCAAGCGCATGATGGCCTATTCATCGATCGCGCAGATCGGCTACATCGTGCTCGGCATCGCCTTGGCCACAGAAACCGGCCTCACCGGTGGCATCGTGCACATGTTCAACCACGCGCTGATGAAAGGTGCTGCGTTCATGTCCATCGGCGCGATCGTGTTCGCCACCGGGGCGGTGACGTTGCAACAGCTGGAAGGCATCGGCAAACGCATGCCGTTCACCATGGCCGCGTTCGTGGTCGCCGGTCTGGGACTGGTCGGCATTCCGCTGACGCCGGGTTTCATCAGCAAATGGCAGTTGGTCACGGCGGCCCTGGAACTGGATATGTGGCCGCTGGCGGCGCTGATCTTGCTGTCGAGCCTGCTGGCCGTGATATACGTGTGGCGAGTCTTCGAAGTCGCCTACCTGCGCGAGCCCGTCATCGGCATCCATAAACCCCAAGACGTGCCGCTAAGCATGCTCATCCCCACCTGGGGTTTGGCGCTGGCGGCACTGTATTTCGGATCCAACGCCAGCTTCACGCTGGATTTGGCCCACACTGCGGCGCGTCATTTGATGGGAGGGCTGTAAATGTTGTTGTCCTTCATCACCGAAGCCCAAGCCATTCAATTGGCCGTGGCGATCCCGCTGTTGGGCGGCCTCATCGTCATGTGGATGGGCGAGCGCAACCGCAACCTGCGCGAAGCCGCATCGCTGATCACAGCGGTGTTGGAATTCGCCGTGGTCGCGTCGCTGACGCCGGAAGTGTTGGAGGGTGCGCGACCTTCGGTCGATCTGTTCGAAATGCTGCCGGGCCTGACCATCACCTTGACGGTTGAGCCGTTGGGTCAGCTGTTCGCGTTGATCGCGTCGGGTCTGTGGATCGTCAACACGGTCTATTCCATCGGCTACATGCGCGGCAACGGCGAGGCCAACCAGACGCGCTTTTACGTCTGCTTCACCATCGCCATTTCCGCCGCCGTGGGCATTGCCTACGCCGGCAATCTGTTGACCCTGTTCCTGTTCTACGAAGTGCTGACCATTTCGACCTATCCGCTGGTCACCCATTCGGGCAAGGCCGAAGCGATCCGCGGCGGACGCGTTTATCTGGGCATCTTGATGGCCACCAGCATCGGCTTTTTGTTCCTCGCCATGCTGTGGACCTACAACATCACCGGCACCTTGGATTTCGTCGAAGGCGGCATCCTGGCCGACAAGGTTCACGGCCCCGAGCTTGCGGTGCTGATGTTCCTGTACATGTTCGGCATCGGTAAAGCGGCATTGATGCCGGTGCACCGCTGGCTGCCCGCCGCAATGGTCGCGCCGACCCCGGTCAGCGCCTTGCTGCACGCCGTGGCGGTGGTCAAGGCGGGCGTGTTCTCGGTGGTCAAGGTGATCGTCTATATCTTCGGCCTCGACCTGCTGACCGAAGCGCAAAGCGACGACTGGCTGCTGTTCATCGCCGGCTTCACGATCATTTCCGCGTCGATCATTGCGCTGCGCCAAGACAACCTCAAACGCCGCCTTGCGTATTCGACCGTCAGTCAGTTGAGCTATGTGATTCTCGCTACCACCATCTTGGCGCCGATTTCGGTGGCCGGTGCGGTGATGCATATCGCCGCCCACGCGTTCGGCAAGATCACGCTGTTCTTCGCCGCCGGGTCCATCTACACCGCCGCGCACAAGACCGAGATCAGCCAGCTCGACGGCATCGGCAAGCGCATGCCGTTCACCATGGCGGCGTTCGCCATCGGCGCGCTGTCGATGATCGGCGTGCCACCCACGGCGGGTTTTATCTCGAAGTGGTACATTCTCAGCGGCGCACTGGAAACCGGCGAAGCGTTCGCCATCTTGGTGATCGTCGCCTCGACGCTGCTCAACGCGGGTTACTTCCTGCCGATCGTCTACGCGGCGTTCTTCAAGGACGAACAACCCCGTGATGAAAGCGATCCGTACCATAAATACGATGACCACGGCGAAGCGCCGGTGGCGGTGGTGATGGCGCTCTGCTTCACCGCGCTGGGCACCGTGGTGCTGTTCTTCTATCCCGATGTGCCCCTGGCGCTCGGCCGCGCCCTGGTGGGAGGTTGACGATGAGCGAAGCCCCAAAGCCCGCTGAAACGAAAACGGACAAGACGCCCCTGCTCGACGTCAACGGCGAGCCGATGCACTGGCTGGTGCGCCCCACCACCATCAAACTGTTGTGGTTGGGTGGCATCGCGTTGCTGGCGTTCGTCACCTGGCTCGGCACCACGGTGCATCCGCACGTCAAGTTCGGCATCGAAGGCACGCTCGGTTTTTATTCGTGGTACGGCTTCGCGACCTGTGTCGCCATGGTGATCTTCGCCAAGCTGTTGGGCGTGGGGTTGAGCAAGAAGGACACTTACTATGACAAGTGACTTTCTCATCTCGCCTTCGTTCATTCTGATCATCGGCGCGTTTTTGCTGCCGATGGTGCGCGGCTGGGCGCGTAGCACATTGATTTTAGCGCTGCCGCTGCTGACGCTGGGCGCGATCTGGCAGGTCGGCGACGGCGTGCAGATGACGGTGCCGTTCCTCGAATACGAATTGGAACTGGTCGACGGATCCAACCTGTCGCGCCTGTTCGCCACCATCTTCGCCATCATGGCGTTCGCGGGTGGCTTGTTCGCGCTCAACCAAACACGGGTGATCGAACTCAGCGCCGCCTTTGCCTACGCCGGCAGCGCCATCGGCGTGGCGTTGGCGGGCGACATCATCACGGTGTTCATGTACTGGGAATTGATGGCCGTCGGCTCCACCATGGTGGTGTGGTCGGGTCGCACACCGGAAGCGGGCCGCGCGGCGATGCGTTATGCGCTGGTGCACCTGTTCGGCGGCGTGGTGTTGATGGTCGGCGTGATCGCCTACATTCAAGAGACCGGCTCCATCGACTTCACCTTGATGGGCGCGCACAGCTTCGCCACTTGGATGATCTTGATCGGCTTCCTCATCAACACCGGCGCACCGCCGCTGTCGGCGTGGCTGCCCGACGCTTATCCCGAAGCGAGCTGGTCGGGCACCGTGTTCTTGTCGGCGTTCACCACCAAGACCGCCGTGTATGTGCTGCTGGTCGGGTTCGCCGGGGAGCAGGTCCTCATTTGGATCGGCGTCTACATGATCTTTTACGGCATCGTTTATGCGTTGTTGGAAAACGACATGCGCCGCATCTTGTCATATTCGATCATCAACCAGGTCGGCTTCATGGTAGTCGGCGCGGGCATCGGCACCGAGATGGCGATCAACGGCGCGGCGTCGCACGCCTTCACCCACATCATCTACAAGGCGCTGCTTTTGATGAGCGCCGGTTCGGTCATGTACATGACCGGCGGCAAGCGCAAGTGCACCGACTTGGGCGGCTTGTTCCAATCCATGCCGTTGACCACGATCGCGGGCATCGTCGGTGCGCTGGCGATTTCCAGCTTCCCGTGGACCAGCGGTTTCGTGTCCAAATCGATGACCAACCAAGCGGCATTCGACGGCGACATGATGGTGGTGTGGTTTTGCCTGTTGGCGGCCAGCGCGGGTGTGTTCTTGCACGCGGGCATCAAGTTCCCGTGGTTCGTGTTCTTCCAAAAAGACAGCGGCCTGCGGCCCAAGGACCCGCCGTGGAACATGAAGGCGGCGATGGTGTTGTTCGCGTTCCTGTGCATCTGGCTGGGCGTGCAACCGGGCCCGCTATACGCCCTGCTGCCCTATCCGACCGCGTACGAGCCCTACACCACCGCACACGTGTACGAGATGCTGCAATTGCTGCTCTACGCGGGCTTGGCGTTCTTCGTGCTGTTGCCGTTGATGAAACGCAAGCTGACCATCACCTTGGACTTCGATTGGTTCTATCGCAAGCTGGCGGTGGACAGCGCGGCAAGCATCGCAACGACCATTTCCAAACTGCTCGGCGGGTGCGTGTGGATCCGCGACAATCTGGTCAACGCAGTGATCGATCTGGCATCGCACCACCATAATCCCAAGGGCATCTTGGCCCGCACCACGCCTGCCGGGGTGATGATGTTTTGGGTGGTGATCGTGCTGTTTGCGTATCTGGTCATGTACCTGTTCGTATGATTTCATCCCCGCCTAAGCATGCCCCGATGCTCGGCATTGCGTACCTGTGCGCCGGGGTGTTGCTGTTCGTCATCGGCGACGCGTTGTCGAAATCGTTGGTCGCTAATTACAGCGTGCCGCAGATCGCCTTCGTCAAATCGCTGGCGACGCTGATCGTGTTGTTGCCGTGGATCGCACGTGCCAACACCCGTGCCCGCCTGAAAACCAAGCGTCCGTGGATGCATGCCATGCGCGCCACGTTCGGTCTGGCGGAAATGGCGTGCTTTCTGTTGGCGCTGCGCACCATCCCGTTGGCCGATGTCACGGCGGTCTATTACGCCGCACCGCTGATCGCCACCGCGCTGTCGGTGGTGTTGCTCGGCGAACGGGTCAGCGTGCAACGCTGGGGCGCGGTGGTGATCGGCTTCATCGGCATGCTCATCATCGTACAGCCCGGCAATGGCCTGGGCTTAGAGCTCGGCACCATTTACATCACTGCGGGCATGGCCCTTTATGCGGGACTGATGATCGTCAACCGGATCATGGGCGCGACCGAAAGCACCACTTCGATGGTGCTCTATGCGGTGATTTCCGAAACCGTCGTGATGGGCCTGCTGAGCCCCTTTTACTGGACCCCGATGTCGGCGTTCGACGCCTTACACATGGCGGCGTTGGGCTTGGTCATCACGTTGGGCATTTTCGCGTTCACCCGCGCCTACAAATGCGCGCCGGTGGCCACGGTGGCGCCGTTCGATTACACCGCGCTGATCTGGGCCGTGCTGTTCGGTTATCTGTTTTGGAATGAGCTGCCAGCCTTGAGCGTGTGGCTGGGCGCGGGCTTGATCTTGGTGTGTGGACTGTATGTGCTGTATCGCGAACACATCGAAGGCGTGATCGAAAACGACAAAGGCCGCCCCTACGACCACCACGAATGACCGACCCCAGGCTTCTCATGAGGGTGCGAAAATGCTAAAAAAGATGTCAGCATTTCTATGTGAGGGGAAGCTATGCTCTTGTCATTGATTGTCGTGGTGATGTTCATCGCGGCGCTCATCGTTTTCATCGCCGCCTATTTCGCGCCGACGCTGATTGCGCTGCAGCGCGACCATGGGCGCGCCAAAATGATTTTCAGCATCAACACGTTGACCGGTTGGACTTTTGTCGGCTGGCTTGCCGCGTTGGGCTGGAGCCTGAGCGCGTCGTAGATTTCAATCGTTAGGTTTTGCTGCCCGGCATCCAGGACTTCACCTTCACCGGCGCACCGCTTTGCGTGACCATGACGCGATGACCATCGGCATCGCGAAAGTGCCGCGCGACCTTGGAATCCTTTTTCTCGCTTTCGGCCTTGAACGCGGTGACCATGCTGTCGAGCAGGATTTCGGTGCGGTTGCCCTTGCGCAACGCGATCGAGTAGGCCGTGTTCGACGTGGTCAGGCGTGCCAACTGGTCAGGTTTGAGATGGCCGAAACGCCGCCATATACTGGACAGAAACATCTCCACGTCGGTAGGCAGAAACAGCTCGACATCGACATCGGGACGGCCGCGCGAAAAGGCGTGATAGACCGTCGGTTCCAGCGGGCCTTGCTCGTCAGCGACGAACACCGCGGGCATCAACTTGCGTCCACCGTAAGCAATCGCGTAGAACGCCTGGGCCAGATACAAAAGTCGATGCATTTTTTGCGGTTGCAGGTACTCGTTCTCGTTCAGCGCTTGATCGGCGAACCAGATGGCGACATCGAACGTGGAGTTAACGGCAAAAGTCATATCGTGTATCTTTCGCGCCCCTTTGGCGGCGCAGGGTTTCGTGGCCCAATACTCGGGCGGATTCGTCCTTTACGGCAACGGGATTTTATCACGAGTGAAGATCAAAATCGTTAACGCCTTTGCCAGGCTCGCCCCGTACCGGCTTAAGCGATTTCGTCGAGCAGGCTTTTCGACAGCTGATCGGCGGCTTTGAGAACCTCGAGGCTGGCACGGTACGAGGTTTTGGCAACGAGCAAATTCGCAAACTCGGTGCCCAGATCGGTGGTCGACAACTCCAACGCACCACTTTGCACCTGCCCTGCGCCGCCAGAACCCGCCGCCAAATAGGTCGGCGCGCCGGAGGCGTCGGTGGCACGATAGACGCCGCCGCTCTCAGTTAGCAAACCCGATGGATTGGTGAAGGTGGCGACCGGAATACGCGCAATATCGCGCGTTTCGCCATTGTCGAACACCGCCGTCACCTGCCCATCGGTGGAGATGGTGACGTTTGAGACCGCCCCGAAACGCGCGCCGTCGGATTGCACCGAACCTAGTTGAAATGCGGTGCCATAACGGGTCAGGCCGTTGGCCTCGCCCACCGTGCCCAAATCGATCTGAATGTTGAGATCCTGCGCCCCACTGGACAGGCCGGCAATGTTGAGCACCGGCGGCTGCGTCCCACCGTCGAAGCCGGCAACGGTGCCGTCAGCCGAAAATTGCACGGTGACGTCATAAGCCGGACCGGCGTTGCTGCCTTCTCGTGCAACGGCCACTGTCGCGCCGGTGGCGGTTTCGGTGATCACACCGATGCTCAGGCGATACGCCCCGCCCGCCTGGGCCTCAAACGTCAAGGGAATGTCCAACTGCGCACCCAAAGAATCCGTGGCCCGCGCGTTGACCGTAAAACGTTCGCCCACATTGGCCGTGGCGGGCAGATTGGCACCGACCTCAATGGATGTGGTCGCGGCGGCGGTGCCGCCGATGGTGTGGACGTTCACGGGCGACAGTCCGCCGCTGCCGTCGGGTCGGTTGGCCAACAGATAGTGTCCGGAATTGTTGACCAGATAACCGCGATTGTCGGCAGCGAACGAACCGTCGCGCGTGAACAGGCTCTCATCGCCAGAGGCGCCCTGGGGTGAGACCGTTGAAACAGATGTGGAAACGGCGAAATACCCGGCCCCCGACAGGGCCAGATCGGTGTTCGAGGTACTGGATGCCAGCAAGCCCTGGACGCCGTTTTGCGGACGCGCGACCGTCTGCACACCACCCGGCGCATAAGCCGTGGTGGTTTGGCGCGTCGCAATGCTCTTGGCGTTGAGGTCGGTGCGCTTGTATCCGGTGGTGCTGACGTTGACGATGTTGTCCGCAGCCGCGCCGATATGCTGAGCGTTGAGGCTCAGTCCCGAAACCGCGGCGTTGAGAATGCCAGAAACCACATGTCCCTCCTTTTACCCTCTCGTCGCGCTGTAAGCACACGGGGGCTTAGGATGATGATGTCACACGCCCACCATAAGCGCAGTGACATCCGTCACAGGAGTGATTGTCTTATAAAGAAAAGGAAATGCTCGCGCCGCGCTTGTGCATCGCCCCACCGATCACATCGGCGGTGCCTTCATACGCACGAATGGCTTTGTTTACAATACGTTGTAGACCCGGCCCATCCTTGATGCCGCCGGGAGCGTTGAGATCGGAATCGCGCTGCTGCTGACTCAACAAATGCAAAAAGGTCGTCGATGAGGTTTCAAAATTGCTGGCCGTGCTGGCAGGCAGCCGAGGAGGCTCCGGCCTACGGTTCTGCATCCACTCGGTAAAACCTTGGAAATTATAGTTGGGATCGGCGAAGACCTCAGCCTTGGGGCTGATCTCGTCAATTTGCGCGTAGGTGACGGACGCAACGTTTCGCCCTCCCGCTGGCATATGCGCGGAAGAAACGTTGGGCCCTGAAGGCGCGCTCAAGGGTCTGGCGGATAGTGCCATGACCGTTCCTCATCAATCCCCGGCGCCGTGTCTTTGCCGACACCCGCACGCCAAACAGGCGAACGCAGCATCGAACGCGACCGGCGCGTTTATAAAGTTCACGGATTTTCTACGCCCGACAAATCCTGCAAAAACAAGATCTTGGACGCAAAAAAACCCTCGGTCATGACCGACCCATTCTGGGCTCAAGACCGGGAACTTCCATTTCTTGGATCAACGAAAACAAGTCGCTTCTGCGCAAGCCCGCTGATTATGCTTAATATTGTACTAAAATATCAGTGGGTTGTGCCACTGTTTATTCGCGACGCGACATTTAGTGCCGCTCTGCACTCTGTCCGGTGTGGCTGGCGAGAAACTCCAGCACGCGCTCCCCCATTCCAAAATCGTACAGATCATTGTGACCGGCATCCGCGATCCACATGTGTTCCTTGGGCGGATTGGCGGCAGCGAACAATCGTTTACCGAATTTCGCCGGCACGACACGGTCTCTTTCGCCGTGTACGATCAACAGCGACGTGTGAATATCGCGAATGCGTGCAAGGGACTCATAGCGGTCCTTCATCAGCACGCGCACCGGCAAAAAGGGATAATGGCCGGCCCCCACGTCGACGGTGGACGTGAACGGCGCCTCCAAGATCAACGCCGCGACCGGTTTGGCGTTTTGCTGCGCTTCCAAGGCCATCGCGGTCGCCACGCCGGTGCCAAGCGATTCACCGTACAGCACTACCAAGACGTCGCCGCCCGCCCGATCACGTAAGCGCGCCAGCGCCGCGCGCGCATCGGCGTAAAGCCCTTGTTCAGTGGGCGTGCCGGGATTTCCGGCATATGCGCGGTATTCCACCAACATCGCGCCGTAGCCCGCATCCAGAAGCAACCGCGCCTTGTGGCCGCGATCGCCCAAAGTCCCCGCATTGCCGTGGAATATGACCACGGTGGGCTTGGCCGGGTCTTGAGGCGGTGCGTACCAGGCGAACAGTTCGAGACCGTCTTCGGTGGTGAAGCCAAGCTCTTCCATTTCCGCCACGCCACTTTCGGCGCGGGTCGGCTTGGGACTGTTCGGGTAATAGAGCAGACTGCGTTGATAGGCGTACATGAACACCACAACCGCCAAATAGATCACCCCGGCGGTGACGAAAACGCTGATCATGGTCGATTTCAAACCTTTGTCCATCTGCACCTCTTTGACAACATAGGCTATAACACAAGCCATGAAGTTTCTCTGCGATGAAATGTTGGCGGGGTTGGCGCGGTGGCTGCGTGCTGCCGGCCATGACGCGGCGATGGCGGCGACGGGCGACGCGGACCGCACCGTGTTGCAACGCGCCCTGGACGAAGGCCGTAGGTTGCTAACCCGCGACCGCGCCCTGTTGCAAATCAAAGACGCCGCGCGTTCGACCATCTTGTTGCACGGCGAAAACCTGAACGCATGGGCGTATGAGCTTGCCCACGAGCACGATCTGAACTGGCTTGAACGGCCGCTGTCGCGCTGTTTGGTGTGCAACGTCGAACTGATAGACGCAGACGCCGATACCCTGTCACGCATGCCGGAAGATTCCCGCACCCTGCCCGGCCCGTTCAAGGCATGCCCCAAATGCGGGCGCGGTTACTGGCCCGGCAGCCATGCCAAGCGCATGATGGCGCGGTTGCACGATTTCGCCGCTAAGTGTGGACACGCCCCGACGAAAAGGCCATGATCCGCGCCATGAACAGCGAAACCAATAAAGCCCCCCTGATCGTCGGCATAACCGGCGCCACCGGCGCGGCGCTGGGCGTCGAAACCTTGCGCGCGTGCCGCGACTTGGGCGTGCCCGCACATCTGATCATCACCGAAACGGGGGTGCGCGCGCTCAATCTGGAAACCGATTTGAGCCTTGAGGACGTCAAGGCCATCGCCACCGAGACCTATCCCAACAAGGACGTCGGCGCGGCAGTGGCGAGCGGATCGTTCAAAGCCCGGGGCATGATCGTTGCGCCGTGCTCGATCAAGACGCTCTCGGGCATCGCGGGTTCGTTCTCGCACAACCTGATGATCCGCGCCGCCGACGTGTGCCTCAAAGAACGCCGCCCGGTGGTCTTGATGGTGCGCGAAACGCCGCTGCACAAAGGTCACCTCGACCTGATGAGCCGCGCCGCCGATTTGGGCTGCCACATCATGCCGCCGATGCCGGCGTTTTACGCCAAGCCGCAAAGCATCGAGGATCTGGTCCGTCACACGGTTGGCCGCGCCCTGGACCTGATCGGCATCGAGCACGAACGGGTCGAGCGCTGGACCGGCCAAGGCTGAACTTTTTCTGATCTCACCTGACCACGGTCAAGGCCCCGCGAATGTTCGCGCACAATCATGGCGCAAACACACTGTGGGATACACAAATCATCATGACTCTCATCAATTGGACCGACGAGCTCAAACGCGGCATTGCCTTTCAAGACCAAGACCATGAAGAAGCCGTCGCGGTGATGAACGCTCTGCATGGCTGCGCCGAAGCCGACCTGGCGCCACTTTTCAAAAAACTGTTCGACCACACGAAAGCCCATCTGGCACGCGAAGACGAATTGATGGATCGCATCGGTTTCTTCGCCGCAGCAGTACACAAGGGCGAACATGCCCGCGTCCTGGCGGAAATGCAGGAATTCCAAGACAAGCTCGACGCCGGTGACATCGATGCGGTGCGCACCTATGTCGAACAGACCGTGCCCGACTGGTTTCTCAATCATCTCGACAGCATGGACACCGCCACCGCCATGTTCGCTCGTCAAATGGGTGAAACCTGACCTTCCCGAAGGTTGTCATAATTAGATCCCACATTTCGAAACACTAACCGGCTAAGACAGGCCTCACATCACCTTAAGATATGCCAATACGACTTTGAGTTGATTTTGTGTTGGGTGAGATCTTGACCATGGCGGACAAATCCAAATGCCCGCCGCAAATGTCAGCAGCGCAACTCGGCGATATTCTGGCCGAGCAACGCAAGAATCTGGCCGATATAATCGACGTGATCTCCGAAGAAGTTTTGTCGGGCTGACTTAAGCCGCCGCTAAGGCGCGTTCGCGAATGGGCAGATGGATCAGCGCGGCGACGATCCCCAACGCTATGGCGATGTTCCACGACCCGCCGTAATCGCCCATCAGATCGAACAGATAACCGCCGATCCACGAGCCGAAGAACGCCCCCACCTGGTGGCTCATCATCACGATGCCGAACAGCGTCGCCACATAACGCGGCCCGAACAGATGCGCCACCAACCCGCTGGTCAACGGCACCGTGCTCAACCACAACATTCCGAACGCGGCGGCGAACATCAACACCGAGGTTTCAGTGACCGGCAAGTTGATGAACACGATGATGGCGACGGAACGCAGCGCGTAGATGCCCGCCAACAGGCCCTTTTTGACGAACCGCCCGCCCAGCCATCCAGCCAGCAGCGTGCCGCCAATATTGAACAGCCCGATCACCGACAGCGCCCAGGCGCCGACGCTCGGCTGCAATCCGCAAAAGCTGAGGTAGGCCGGAAAGTGCGTGGCGATGAACGCAACATGAAAACCGCACACAAAAAAGCCCGCGTTGAGTAACCAAAACCCCGGCGCCCTAGACGCCTCGTTCAACGCTGCGCCGAGCGATAGGTCGATGGGCCTATTGATGCTTGTGTGCGGCGCATCGACATCGGGACGCACCAGGATCAACGCCGCCGGGATCATCGCTACCGACACCGCCGCGATGGCGTACAGCGACCCGGCCCAATCGTTGCCGTCCATCACCCACACGATGAACGGCGGCAACAGAAACTGGCCGACCGAGCCGCCCGCCGCCACCATGCCCAGCGCCAGGGACCGGCGACGGTCAGAAACGATCCGCCCCACTACAGCCAGAACCAACGGAAAGCCGGTCGCCCCGGTGCCGAGCCCGATCAACGCGCCGACCCCACCGATATAACCCAACGGCGTCACCGCCAAAGCCATCACCACCAGTCCGACGCTGAACAGGACCGCGCCGACCACCAAGACCTTGAGCGAACCGAAGCGGTCCGCCAGCGCACCGGCGAACGGCGTGAATACGCCCCACACCAGATTTTGCACCGCCAGCCCCATGGCAAAGTCGGCGCGGCTCCAACTGTTGGCGACGACCATCGGTTCGAGGTAAAGCCCCAGGCTTTGGCGCACCCCCATATTGATGGACAGGATCAACCCGCCCGCCAGCGCTGCGAAAACGACCAGGGCGTGGGACTGTCGATGCGTCATCGCCACCACCTGAGCAGCCACCGGATCGGCAGCCCGAACGGTCGGCTCCACTCGCGTGGGTAGCCGTGTTGCTCGCCGATCAGTTCGATGGGCAGCGGTCCCATGGCGGGCGATTGGCGCAAAATGCGACTGACGCGTTCCTGTGTAACGGGATGAGAACGCAGCAAAGACGGCTCGGTCCCGGGGCGATGAGGAAAGTACGCGTGTTGCAGCAAACTGCGGCCCTGGATTTCCAGTTTCTCCAACGCCACCGCCAAAGCTTCCGGGTCTCCGCAAATGTCGACCGCGCCGTGATCGGCCTCGAACTCGCGCACCCTGGACAGGCCCATCTGCAACAAAAAGCTCAGCAGCGGCGCCATCATCAACAAAAGCAGCGCGCCCCACGGGATATAGCCGCCGGCCGTGCTCGACAGGGGAATGTTGAACACGATCAAGATCAAACCGATCATCGATAAGGTGCGGGTCATGCGCGTGATCATGTCCGCCAGTCCCATCACCGCCAAATCGCCGGACGCGATGTGGCTGACTTCGTGGGCCAGCACCCCGGCCAATTCCCGTGCGTTCAAGCCTTGCACCAACGGCCCGCTGAGCACCACGGCGGCGTCGTCTTGCGACGTGCCGGTGGAAAAACCGAGCATTTGTTCCGCATCCATCAGATAGACATCGGGGACGCGATCCAGGCCCGCGCGGCGCGACAATTCCGCCAAAATGGCATGGATCGCCGGGGCTTGGTCGGGGCGCAACTTGACCGCGCCGATGGCCATCAGCATCCAGGACTTCGACGCCCTGCGCCCGAACATCAAAAAGGCGAACACGAACACGGCCGTGATGAGCAACCCGTCGCGTCCTGCCAAGATGAAGCCGATCACCGCCAACAACGCCGTCATCGTCGCCAGCATCGCGGCCGATTGCATGAGGTTGTGCAGGTTCACGGCATCATGTCCTTTCCCGCCCTACCGGCGTTTTTAGGAGCTGCGGGCCTTGACGATCAAATCGCAGATTTCACGCACAGCGCCCTTGCCGCCCGCCTTTGAGGTGACGTAACGCGCCGCGTGGATGGCTTCGGGGACGGCGTCGGCCACCGTCAACGGCAAGCCGATGGCTTCCATCAATGGCACGTCGGTGAGATCGTCGCCAATATGCGCGACTTCGTGCAAGTCGGCGCCGACCTGTGCGGCGATTTCGCGCAAGTGTGTGAGCTTGTCTTCCGCACCTATGCGCACATGCTGTATGCCTAAGTGCTCGGCGCGCTTGATGGTCGAGGTAGCCTTGCTGGCGGAAATGATACACATCGCCACACCCGACTTGATGGCGCGCTTGATGCCCAGGCCATCTTTGACGTTGAATTTGCGAAACTGGGTGCCGTCGTCGGTGTAATACAGTCCGCCGTCGGTCATCACGCCATCGACATCCAAAGACAGCAGCTTGATTTGGCCCAGACGCAGTTCGACGTCGCGGGTGGAAAGTTTTTCGCTCATCAGATCCTCTTGCTTGGTGTTCGGCGATGTTAGCACGCGGGCCACAAACGTAGCGTGACACCACATAGGGGTTTATTCTATGGTCAGTTTTAAAATAAGAACAAAGAAGATTGGGGGGAAATCGTGACATTCGTTAAATTATGGCGTTCGTTATGAGCGTGTTATCCCTGCGCACCAAACTGATTGCACTCGTCACACTGATCTTGGTGGCCGGATTCGTCGCCACCAACGTGCTGAACTATGAAGTTTCCAAGGGTGCGCTGCGCACCACCATCTTGGAAAACGAGTTGCCGCTTTCCAGCAACAACGTCTATTCCGCGATCCAGGCGGACTTGCTGCGCCCGATTTTCATATCGTCGATGATGGCCAACGACACCTTCGTGCACGAATGGGTGCTCGACGGCGAGATCGCCCCGATCCGCATGAAACGGTATTTGTCGCAAATCCGCACGACCTACAACACCACGACGGCCTATTTCATTTCCGGCAAAACCCAGCGTTATTATCACTATGAAGGCGCAGGCCAGATCTTGAGCGAATCCAACCCCGATGACAGTTGGTTCTTCGCTGCCCGCGACATGAAGGAACCTTATGTCGTCAACGTCGATTTCAACTACCAGATCGATGGCAACATCACGATTTTCATCAATTACCGCGTCACCGATGAAAACGGCGACTTCATCGGCGTGACCGGCGTCGGCCTGGGTCTGAAATCGGTTTCCGATCTGGTCAAGACCTACCAAGAAGAATTTCGCCGCAATGTCTATTTCGTCGACGACGCCGGATTGATCCAGGTGCACGCCGAGGCCGATGTCGTCGGCTCTCGAAATATTCATGACATCGACGGGCTCGACGCAATTGCCGCAGATGTGTTGTCGCACGATCGTGGCTCTTACAGTTACATCACCCAAGACGAACGCATCCTTCTTACCACGCGCTTCATCCCGGAACTGAAATGGCACCTGTTCATCGAATTGCCCGAATCCGAAGCGCTGAAGATGATGAAACGCGGGTTCATTCGCAACTTGCTGATCGGTCCGATGGTGATTTTGATCACCATCTTGCTGATCGCCTACACCATCAACATCTTCCAACGCCGATTGGAAGACATGGCCATCACCGACAAGCTCACGGGCCTTTACAACCGCGAGCATTTCGATCTGTCGCTGACCCAGGCCATCAAACGCTACAAACGTGACGGACGGCCCTTTTCCCTGTTGATGCTGGACATCGACCACTTCAAACCCATCAACGATGAGCTGGGCCATCTGGCCGGCGATGACGTCATTCGCCGCACCGCCGACATCATCCGCGCCCAGGCTCGTGAAAGCGACCTGATCTGCCGTTGGGGCGGCGAGGAATTCATCATCTTGGCAAGCGACTGCACCGCCACTGACGCCCAGCGTCTCAGCGACGCAATCCGCGAAGCGTTACGCTCGGCCCGGTTCTTCCCCACCATGCCGGACAGAACCGTCACCGGCAGCGTCGGCGTTTGCGAAGTACGCCCTGGCGACGACGAGGTCGTCATGATCGGCCGCGCCGACCAAGCCATGTACGCGGCCAAGGAAAAAGGCCGCGACCGCACGGTCATTGCTTAAAAGGCCCGAGTGAGGACGTATCGATGAAAGACACCCTGCGACCCGGCATCGTGTACGAGCACGCCTACCACGTCCCCGACAGCAAAACCGTGCCGTCGCTGTACCCCGACGCGCCTGAATTTCAAGAAATGCCCGAAGTGTTCGCCACCGGCTTCATGGTCGGATTTTTGGAATGGGCATGCATCAAGGCCATCGAACCGCACTTGGACTGGCCCCGGGAAATGACCGTCGGCACCCATGTCGACGTCAGCCACGAAGCCGCGACCCCGCCGGGCTTGACCGTCACCGCCACCGTAAAATTGATTGAAGTGGACGGCAAACGGCTGGTGTTCGAGGTCGAAGCCCACGACGACGTCGACACCATCAGCCGCGGCCGCCACGAACGCTTCGTCATCGACCGCGACGCGTTCACCGCCCGCGTGCACCGCAAACGCGACACCGCGTGATCTTAAGCTAAACTGTGCCTATGACGCCCCAACCGCCCTATGTCCTGATTGATGACGCCCGCTTGCCAAACGATGGCAGGCTCGGCGCACGGCTGTTCGCCAATCCGTCACGCGTGATCACCTGCACACGGCCCGAGGACGCCCCTGCCGCACTGGCAGAGATCGACCAAGCGCTGGCGGACGGCCATCATGTCGCGGGATACTTGGCATATGAGCTGGGTTACGTGCTGGAACCGAAACTCGTTCCGCTGTTGCCGCAACCGCTCGACGGACCTTTGATCTGGATGGGGGTATTCGACGCGCCAGAGCCCCTGCTCGCAGACGTGTTCGATTCGTGGGCGCAGCACCCCCATGGCATCGGCCCCATGCGCATGGACTTGAGCCGCGAAGACTACATCGAACAAGTCGAGCGCATCCGCGAGCATATCCGCGCCGGTGACGTCTATCAGATCAACCACACCTTCAAGCAACGCTTCGACTTTTGCGGCGATCCGCTGGCGCTGTATGCGCATCTGCGCCATAAGCAACGCGCCCGCTACGGCGCGGTGATCGCAACGGGTGAACGCCATATCCTGTCGCTTTCGCCGGAACTGTTCGTCGAAAGCCACGCCAACCTGATGCGTACCCGACCGATGAAAGGCACCGCCGCGCGCGCCGCCACATTGCAAGACGACGAAGCGCGCAAGCACTGGCTTTGTCATGACGAGAAATCCAAAGCCGAAAACCTGATGATCGTGGATTTGCTGCGCAACGATCTGGGCCGCATCGCGTTGGTGGGCTCGGTCAACGTCACCGATTTGTTCAGCGTCGAGACCTATCCGACCCTGCATCAAATGACATCCGGGATCGAAGCCAAGATGCGCCCGGGAACACGCTTTTCACATGTCATCGACGCGCTGTTTCCATGCGGCTCCGTAACCGGCGCGCCCAAGGTCAAGGCCATGGAAATCATTCGCACCCTGGAATCTGAGCCGCGCGGCGTTTACACCGGCGCGGTGGGTTACGCCTCACCCCAGGGGCTGCGCTTCAACGTTGCCATCCGCACCATCGAAATCAACCGCGACCAGGGTCAAATGGGCATCGGCAGCGGCATCGTCTACGATTCCGACCCCGTCCAGGAATGGCATGAATGTCACCTCAAGGCGCAGTTTGTAACCGCGCCTCACCAGCCGTTTGATCTGCTGGAAACCCTGTCGTGGCATCCGAGCGAAGGCTTCGCTCTGCTCGATCGCCACATGGCACGGTTGGCGGCGAGCGCGGCGTACTTCGGCTACCCGTTCGACGAAGCGGCGGTGCGCGCCGCCTTGCACCGCGCCATCCCCGACGACGCACAAGCCCCATTACGAGCGCGATTGCTGGTCGATGCCGCCGGAAAGATTGCGGTAGAAACGGTCCCCTTGGCTGCAATGGAACGACTACGGTTCGTCGTTTCCGACCGACGCATCGACCGCGACAACCGCTTCGTTTACCACAAAACCACCAATCGGGCGTTTTACGACGACGAACGCGCACGCCAACAGGCTCTGACGGGGTGCGACGAAGTCCTTTTCCTCAACGACGCCGGTGAGCTTACGGAGGGCTCGTTCACCAATCTGTTTGTCGAGCTCGACGGCCGATTGCTCACCCCATCGGCCTCGTGCGGGCTGTTGGCGGGCACCTTGCGCCAAGAACTGCTCGACAGTGGACGGGCCGTCGAAGCGGTGCTGAAACGCGACGATCTGAAGCGTGCCGAGCGCATTTTCCTGGGCAATTCGGTGCGCGGCTTGATTGTGGCGCAACCGCTCTGACCCCCACGCTGTGACGTCCGACACAGCCCTGCTCGCGACGTTTGGGTATCTTTTAAAAAACGTCGATTCCCAACCGACATGCTCAGCAGGAAAGAACCATGGCACACACCAACACCTCATCGCGAAACTACACCATCCCCGATTACGATTTCGGCGACGACGTGCTGTACAAACAAGACAAGCCGAAACCGAAACGCAAGCGGCGCGACAACGACGTCGCCATCTTGTTCGCCATGTGTGTGTTCACGTTTTTGGTGTTGGGCACCTATGTGATGATCAAAGTCACGCCCGGCATGGAATTCAAGCTGGGCTCGTTCTTCACCATGATCAGCGGCGAAGGTTCTTCCGGCTATCAGTTGGGCAACGTCAAACTGGGCACCACCATGGACGTATTGCGCACCAGCCAGCCCGGCGCGCAAAAGTCCATGGCGTCCAACGGCGCGATCTTGATGTCGTTCACCGACGAAGACGCCCAGTACGTCGTCTGGTACGGCGAAGACGGTCCCTACCACACCGCTTACAAAGTGCGTCAGAACCGCACCATCACGGGCATGAGCGAAGACGAATACATCGGCACCATCGCCAAACGCTACGGTGCGCCGTCCGTGTCCACGTGCTCCAAACGCATGTCCGACGGCCTGCGCGATTGCCGCTTCAGCTGGTGGATGCCCGGCGAAGTCCGCTTGGATTTGATCAGCCGCCAAGACACCAGCCAGCCCACGCCGCGTCTGGAGGTCACCTTGATCACCACCGACACCCGCCTGGAAAGCCGCATCCTGCGTGGTCAAATGACCACGACCGTGCAAGGCCCGAACTAAACGCTTATTGCTTCTTCCTGAACTAAGAAATTAGGCTTCGCTTCACCGGCGAAGCTTTTTTTTCGGCTTCGAACCGGTGCCGGTAAATTGCTAAAATTTTATCCAAATTTTCGTTAGTTTGCGGACAACTTGAGAGCAAAATAACCTTTCGATAACAATATGTTAACTTGTTATAATAAAGGCCTAACGGAAGCTTGAAACTCCCTCTAAAAACAAGCGCGTAACGGCATTAACCCGAGGTCAATTATGAACAGCGCACGCCACCTGCCCGGCCACCACACCAAACTGCCGAACATTTTGGTCGTTTTCAGCGTGTTCGTCCTGATGATGTTTGGCGGCTATTGGCACATTTTCGGATCGCCGTTTAAATTCGCCCTCAAACCCGGCTCCATGCCGATGGTCGAAGGAGTCCTTTCGGATCGCCATATCAACAAACACTTCACCATGAACGGCGTGCGTCTGGGCATGACGCCGGAGATGGTGCGTCAATTGCACCCGTCCACAAAGAACGCCGCAGGCCGCGACGGCGAACCCGTGTTGACCGTCTCCACGCCCCGCGGGCTGATGGTGGCGTGGTTGTTTAATAACAATGAAGTCATCGAGGTGAACGACAAACCCTTCGCTGTCAAACCTGCGCGCATCTACCGTTTGCGTTTGGACGAAGCGTACGCAGATCTCAGCGAACAAACCCTGATCGACAACTACGCCCGCGTGTACGGGCGCCCCATCGATGCGAACTGCAATCGCAACCAATTGGGCGACACGCCACGCTGCACCTATCGTTGGTGGGGCGGCGACGGCATCGAACTGGTCGCCATCATGAAACGCAAGATCGACGCCAACGGGCAAAGCTACGTGTTGCTGACGACCATTGCGACCAACACCTTGAAAACGTCGAAGCTGGTCTCGATGCCGTTGCGCCGGGCCAACGGCTGAACTTTCCCTACACCAATTTCATGACAGATGAAATGCGACCTGTTAGGTATCGTGGGTTCTGATTTTTCAATCTTGGAGCCCGATATGACCTCCCCATCCAGCAAGCCGCATTTTCAATGGGAAGACCCGCTGTTGCTCGACGCGCAGTTGAGCGAAGAAGAACGTCTGGTGCGCGACACAGCGCGCGACTACGCCCAAGACCGTTTGATGCCGCGCATCATCGAAGCCAACCGCGAAGAAATCTTTCACCGTGAAATCATAACCGAAATGGGCGCATTGGGTCTGCTGGGCCCGACCATCCCCGAAGAGTACGGCTGCGCTGGCGTTTCGCATGTCGCCTACGGGCTGGTGGCGCGCGAAGTCGAACGCGTCGACAGCGGCTACCGCTCCGCCATGAGCGTGCAGTCGTCTTTGGTGATGCACCCGATCTACGCTTATGCCAGCGAAGCGCAAAAGCAGAAATACCTGCCCAAACTGGCCAGCGGCGAACTGGTCGGTTGTTTCGGCCTGACCGAACCCGACGCCGGTTCCGATCCGTCGTCGATGCGCACCCGCGCCGAAAAGGTCGATGGCGGCTATGTGCTGACGGGATCGAAGATGTGGATCACCAACTCGCCCATCGCCGACATCTGCATCGTGTGGGCAAAGCTGGACGGCGAGATCCGCGGCTTCATCGTCGAACGCGGCGCGGAGGGTTTGAGCACACCGAAAATCGAAGGCAAGTTCTCGTTGCGCGCCTCGATCACCGGCGAAATCGTCATGGACCGGGTGTTCGTGCCCGAAGACAATATGTTCGCCGACGTGCGCGGCCTCAAAGGTCCGTTCGGCTGCCTCAACAAGGCGCGCTTCGGCATTGCCTGGGGCGCGCTGGGCGCCGCCGAATTCTGCTGGATGGCGGCACGGGAATACACCTTGGAACGCCAACAGTTCGGCCGCCCCCTGGCGGCGACACAGTTGGTGCAAAAAAAGCTCGCCGACATGCAGACCGAAATCACGCTGGGGCTGCACGCCTGCCTGCGCCTGGGCCAAATGATGGACGAAGGCACAGGCGCGCCGGAAGCGATATCCATGCTCAAGCGCAACTCGTGCGGCAAGGCCTTGGACATCGCCCGGGTCGCGCGCGACATGCATGGCGGCAACGGCGTCGCGGATGAATTCCACGTCATCCGCCACGTCATGAACCTGGAAGCCGTGAATACCTATGAAGGCACCCACGATATTCATGCCTTGATCTTGGGTCGTGCGCAGACGGGTCTGGCGGCGTTTGGCGTCTGAACTTTCAAAACCTGATACCTTCGTATAGGGCTCCCATACTTAATACAGGGCGGATAACCTTTCGCGCGGTTGAGCTTTGGCTCAAACCGCGCGATGTTGGTCATACAAAATGAGCGCCGCCAATGGAGCCGCAATATGACCCCCGCCTTACAAAAAAACGCGTCACTGCCGGACAAGATTTTCAGCTTGTCGCTGGATGACGCAACCGTGCCTTTGGTCTTGACCCGCAAAGCCCAAATGGAATTCGAGCTGCAAGGTTTGGAAGCCATGGACGAGTGCTTGATGACCATCAGCGACCACCTCACCCCGGCCAACGAACCGGCTCTGCGGCCCCAGCCGTTGGATTTGGTTGGCCAAATGATGCTCGACAGCGCCCACAGCGGCAACATGCGCAAATTGATGCTGTGCGCCCTGTGGGTCGGCCATCACTACCCGTCGCTCAGCGGTTTGACCGCTCACGGCCCAACGTACAGTTTCGAAACCCACGACTGATTTCACAATCCCGTTCACGACCCCTAGGGGCCAGTCGGGGCGCCACGCCAGAGAAACGAGGACCTTGCCCAGGTCCTCGTTTTCTGTTTCAAGGGCATTTCACAGCTTGTTCTCAGGCTCTTTCCCAACCACATCTAGGCCGTTAAGATAGAGCCTTGCAGATTCCCCGTAATGAAAGATGACGGCCCCGGCCGGACCCACCATGACCGATACCGTAATCATGCCCGCTGACACGGCGAAAACCTTAACCGACATCGACCCGCACCTCGACCTGGAGGCGGAGATCGAACGCCTGCGCCGTGAAAAGAACGCCATCATCTTGGCCCACTACTACCAAGACGGCGAAATTCAGGATTTGGCGGATTTCGTCGGCGACAGCCTGGACCTGTCGCGCAAGGCCGCCGCGACAGACGCGGACATGATCGTGTTTTCCGGCGTGCGCTTCATGGCCGAAGTGGCGAAAATTCTCAGCCCGCAAAAGACCGTGGTGATCCCCGACGCCGACGCCGGCTGCTCGTTGGAAGACAGCTGTCAGGCCGAGGCCTTCAAGGCGTGGCGCGATGCGCACCCCGATCACATCTCGCTCACCTACATCAACTGCTCGGCCGAGGTTAAAGCGTTGTCCGACGTGATCGTGACGTCGTCGAGCGCCGAGCACATCATCAACAACCTGCCTAAGGATCAGCCGATCCTGTTCGCCCCGGACCGCCACCTGGGCGCGTACCTGCAACGCAAGACCGGGCGTGAAATGGTCCTGTGGCCGGGCACCTGCATCGTGCACGAACAGTTTTCGGCGCGCGAAATCACCCGTTTGAAAAGCCAGCATCCGGGCGCCTTGGTCGCCGCGCACCCCGAATGCCCCGAAAGCATCATCGAGGTTTCCGACCACGTCGGATCGACCAGCCAGATTTTGAGCTTCGTGCACGACAATCCGGCCACGGAATTCATCGTCGCGACCGAACAGCACATCATCCACCAGATGGAAAAAGCTTCGCCGGACAAGACTTTTTACGCCGCACCCGGTGCCGACGGCGGGTGCAGCTGTTCGAGCTGCCCGTACATGGCGCTCAACACCATGGAAAAAATCTACCTGGCCATGCTCAACGAGGCCCCGGCCATCACCATGCCCGAAGACTTGCGCGTGCGCGCCTTGAAGCCGCTGGAACGCATGCTTGAGCTGGCCCCCGCCTCTTCGCCCTCCAAATCCGCGGCCTGATCATGAACCCGACCTGTCCTGAAGGCGTCAGCGCCGCTGTCGTCGAACGCTTGATCCGTGACGCCCTGGCCGAAGACCTCGGCACCGGTGGTGACATCACCTCAGCCTCCACCATCCCCGCCGACCTGCGCTTTCACGGCGTCATGGCCGCGCGCCACGACATGGTGGTCGCCGGGTTGGGGCTGGCGGGCTTGGTGTTCAAGACCGTCGATCCCAGAATCGAATGGCGCAGCGACGTGCAGGACGGCGATACGGTCAAAGCCGGCGACGTGCTCGCCCGCGTGTCCGGCCCCGGCCGCGCGTTGTTGACGGCGGAGCGCACCGCGCTGAATTTGTTGCAGCACCTCAGCGGCATCGCCACCTTGGGCCGAACCTACGTCGACGCCGTCGCGGGCACCGGCGCGACCATTTTGGACACCCGCAAGACCTTGCCGGGGTATCGCGAACTGGCCAAATACGCCGCGCGCATGGGCGGTGTGACCAACCACCGCATGCGCCTGGACGACGCGGTGCTGATCAAGGACAACCACATCGCGGTCGCGGGCTCCATCACCGCCGCCATCCAAGGGGCGAAGGATGCCGGGCACAGCCCCATCGAGGTCGAATGCGACACTCTGGAACAGGTGCACGAAGCCTTGAGCGTCGGCGTGGACGCGATCTTGCTCGACAACATGAGCAACGAGCAACTGCGCGAGGCCGTCGCCATCATCGGCGGCCAAGCCCGCACCGAAGCGTCGGGCGGCGTAACCTTGGAAACCGTGCGTTCGATCGCCGAAACCGGGGTCGACAGCATCTCCATCGGGCGCATCACCCAATCCGCCCCGGCGGTCGATATCGGTCTGGACTGGACGACGGATTAGGCTACGGACTGGCGTTCTGTAGCTTAACACCTTATAACCTAGTCCAAATCCATTACGAGGTGACGTCCGTGAGTCCGCAAAACCAATTCGACGTGCTGGTTGTCGGCAGTGGCGCTTCGGGGCTGAATTTGGCCTTGGAGCTTGCGGCGTTCGCGCGCGTCGCGGTGATCACCAAGTCCGAACTGCACGAAAGCAACACCTACTACGCCCAAGGCGGCATCGCCGCGGTGCTGGACGAGCACGACAGCGTGCAGTCGCACATCGCCGACACCTTGAATGCCGGCGCGGGCCTGTGCGACGAGGACGTGGTCCGTTTCATCGTCGAACATGGCCGCGAGGCAATTGAAAAACTGGCCGGTTACGGGGTCGAATTCACCACCCAGACAGACGCGTCGGGCAACGCCGAATACCACCTGACGCGCGAAGGCGGGCACAGCCATCGCCGCGTGGTGCACGCCGCCGACGCCACCGGACAAGCCATCGAAACGACCCTGGAGGACCGCATCCGCGAAGCCCAAAACGTCA
Organism: Magnetovibrio sp.; assembly: GCF_036568125.1. Classification (NCBI taxonomy): domain Bacteria; kingdom Pseudomonadati; phylum Pseudomonadota; class Alphaproteobacteria; order Rhodospirillales; family Magnetovibrionaceae; genus Magnetovibrio; species Magnetovibrio sp. The sequence goes on along the minus strand of NZ_DATCTF010000010.1, from coordinate 637,819 downwards.
CCGTATTCGAACATCACAACGCAGTCGATTTATGGTGCGACCGCGACGCCCAAGGGCGTTCCAAGCGCGTCACCGGTCTGCACGCGCTGAACACCCAAACGGGCGAAGTGCGGGCCTTTTCCGCGCCGTTCGTGGTGCTGGCGACCGGCGGGGTGAGCAAGGTCTATCTCTATACCTCAAACCCCGACATCTGCACCGGCGACGGCATCGCCATGGCGTGGCGCGCGGGGTGCCGGGTGGCGAACATGGAATTCACCCAGTTCCATCCGACCTGCCTGTTCCATCCCCAAGCCAAGTCGTTTTTGGTGTCCGAAGCGGTGCGCGGCGAAGGCGGCTTGCTCAAGCGTCCCGACGGCACCCGGTTCATGGACGATTTCGATCCGCGCGGCGAACTGGCCCCACGTGACATCGTGGCGCGCGCCATTGACCATGAAATGAAGCGCCTGGGCGCGGATTGCATGTATCTGGACATCAGCCACAAGGGCCAGGCCTTCATCGAGGAACACTTCCCGATGATCTACGCCAACACCAAAAAATACGGTTTCGACATGGCCAAGGAACCGCTGCCGGTGGTGCCCGCCGCGCACTACACCTGCGGCGGCGTGATGGTCGACATGCACGGGCGCACCGACGTGAAGGGCTTGTACGCCATCGGCGAGGTCACCTACACCGGGCTGCACGGCGCCAACCGCATGGCCAGCAACTCGCTTTTGGAATGCCTGGTCTATTCCACCGCCGCCGCCGAAGACATCCGCGCGCGCCTGCACCGTGCCAAGCTCGAAGCCGAGACCTTGCCGCCGCAGACCCCGCCGTGGGACGAAAGCAACGTCACCGGATCCGACGAACAGGTGGTGATTTCGCACAACTGGGAAGAACTGCGCCGTTTCATGTGGGATTACGTCGGCATCGTGCGCACCGACAAACGCTTGGCCCGCGCGCGCACCCGCATCGACATGCTACAGGCGGAAATCGTCGAATATTACGGCAACACCCATGTCACCAGCGATTTGCTGGAACTGCGTAACTTGGCGGTGTGCGCCGAGCTGATCATCCGTTCCGCCCAGGCGCGCAAGGAAAGCCGCGGCTTGCACTTCACCTTGGATTACCCGGATCTGGACGACAGCCATACGCCGACCCCGACCACCTTGATGCCGAAACGCTTTCCGGCGACGAACGAGGCATCGTAACCATGCGCGGTCCCCTCTCAAATAAAACCGCCCTGGTCACCGGTGCGGCAGGCGGGATCGGCTTGATGGCGGCTCGCGCCTTGGCCCAGACCGGATGCAGCTTGCATATGGTCGGTCAGAAGTTCATGCCCATCGAACAAGCCGCCAGCGACATTCGCAGCGATTTCGGCGTCAACGCCGAAGCCCACACCGGCAACCTTGCCATCTCGGTCGATGCCGAAGCCATCGCCATGGCCTGCGCCGACGCGGAAATCTACATCAACTGCACCGGCAACCTGCCCAGCGGCGCACTGGAAGACATCGAAGACGAAGCCTGGCGCAAAAGTTGGGAAGCGGCGGTGTTCGCGCCGCTCAACATGGTGCGCGAAATGATCGGCCACATGACCGACGAAGGCCGCGGCCTGATCGTATTGGTCATCGACGCCCCGGCAAAAACCGTGTCCGACGACATCTGCGCCAGCGCATCCGGTGCGGTGTTGAAAACCATCGTCGAAGGCCTTAGCCAGGACCTGGCCCAGGGGGTGCGCATTCTGGGCCTTTGCACCGAGCGCAACATCGACGCCAACCGGCTATCCGAAGCCATCACCCGCCTCGCCATCGATCCCGGTCGCTTTGCCACCGGCTCGCTGATCACCGCCCAAGACGCAATCACGGACGACGAAGACAACGCATGACCACCTATCCCGAACCCAAAGCCTTTCCCATTGGCGCACAGTTCACCGACGGCGTGTGGACCCAGGCGTTGAGCGCCCGCGCCGCGACCGAGAACCGCCCGGCGCTGTTTCTCGACCGCGACGGCGTTGTAGTCGAAGAAGCCCATTACCTGCACAATGTCGAAGATGTGCAGCTGACGCCAAACGCCGCGAAAACCATCAAGACGGCCAACGACCGTAACATTCCGGTGATTTTGGTGACCAACCAAGCCGGTGTGGGTTACGGCTACTTCGGCTGGGACGACTTCGTCGCCGTGCAGGAACGGATTTTGAGCGACTTGGCGCAAGACGGCGCGCGTGTGGACGGCGTGTTCGCGTGCCCCTTTCACGCCAAAGCCAAAAGCGTTTACATCCATGACGACCACCCGGCGCGCAAACCCAATCCCGGCATGCTGCTGCTTGCCAAAGACATCTTGGGCGTCGATTTGCAAAAATCATGGATTGTCGGCGACCGTTCGCTCGACGTCATGGCGGGCAAGAATGCCGGACTAAGCGGCGCGGTTCACGTGCTGACCGGCCACGGCACCAAAGAGGGAGAACGCGAGGCCGCTCTGGCTGTCGCAGACGACACCTTCACCGTCACCCCCGCCACCAACTTGGGCGAGGCGCGTGCACTGATTCCGATTTTGGCTTAGTCGGCTTTCACAACCTGATTGCGCCCGCCGTGCTTCGCGGCATAAAGCGCCTTATCCGCCGCATCCGACAGCGACGTGGCGGTGTTATGGTCCGCAAACGAGGCAACACCGCAACTGATGGTGACGTTGAACTGCGTGCCATCCGTATGAAAAACGATCTCTGAAAACGCCTTGCGGATTTGATCGAAAACGCGCGCTGCCTCTTCTAGGCCGCTTTCAGGCAAGATCGCCGCGAATTCCTCGCCACCCATGCGGCCGATCACGTCCGCACTGCGCAGACGCTGACGCAGCATGCGGGCCAAGGACTTGATCACCCGATCGCCCACCGCATGGCCATAAGTATCGTTGACGTTTTTGAAATGATCGATGTCGAGCGACGCCAACGCCAATTCCGCACCGCTGCGCCGAACGCGGGCGATTTCGGTGTCCAGCATCTGTTTGGTGGTGGTGTGATTGAATAGGCCCGTCATGCTGTCGCGCACCATGAACGAGCGCAATTGGCGAAATCGTCCGGCGCGAATGCGCACCGACGATATCAAATGCGAGGCCTTGATCGGCTTGGTGAGGAAATCGTCGCCGCCCATCTCCATCGCCGACAACTGCTTGGTTTTATCGGCTTCACCGGACAAAAACACGATCGGAATGCCCGCATACTCTTCGCGTTGACGAATGACGGCTGCGATATCTTGACCGTCACAGCCGGGCATATAAAGGTCCAGCAAAATCAACTCTGGCGAAAAATCATCCAAAATCTCGAAAATTTTTTGCGGGTCGGTGGTCTTTTGCGCGTCCATGCCTGCGCCTTGCAACACCAACTCGGTATGTGTCGCCAGGCTTTCATCGTCGTCGACGACCAACACGCGAAACGGCTCGTCCTCGTGGCGCATGGTGACGTGGTCCAAAATATCGACGAGATCCGCCATGTCGATGGGCTTGATCAAGTAAGCCTTAACCCCCACACGAACCGCACCAAGTCTTGCCGACATGGTGTCCACGGTGGTGTGCACAACGACAGGCGTCGCTTTGTAATCGGCTTGTTGGCGCAGCTCGGCCAGCACCTTGAGCGCCGCCTCGTCATCGCCGTCGAAGGCCAGCCCGGTCACGATCACATCGACGGCGCCGTTGCTGCGCAAATCGTCAAGCAGTTTTGCCGGGTGATCGATAATCCGCGCATCGAAACCGAAGTGGTCCATCTCGAGCAGTATCTGCATCGCGGTAGGACCGTCGTACTCCATGATGAACAAAACTTTTTGACGCGAGCTGTTGTGTAAATCGGGAATTTCCGGGCGATAGGACGCAGGTTTTGGATCCACATCCTGTTGCTCGTCTTCCTGGGCCGATTGACGCAGTTGTTCGCACAAAACGTTTAACTTTGCGATCAGTTCAACAGAAACCGGAAGCCCCTGTTCCAACGTCTTCACACACATCTGTTCAATCTTGCGCGCATAGTGCGTCACACCGGGAAAGCCGAACGTCGCCCCCGATCCCGCCAGCTTATGCGCGCCATCGCGCAACTTCTTGAGGCGATCATTGTGCGCGTTGTCCTCAGTGCGTTTCAAATCATCAACATGAACCTGTAATTCATCGACGCGGTCGGCAATTTTCAAAGCGTATTGGGCCCGCAGTTCGGCGAGTTTTTCTTCCATGGTCGCAGGTTCATTAGCCATGGCATTCGCTCCAGATCGTCTGGATGCGGGCAGCCAGCGTCATCGGATCGAACGGTTTTGAGATAACATCAACCGCCCCGAGCTGTTTGTAGCGCTCAACATCCGACGGCATCACCTTGGCGGTCATAAACACCGCAGGCGTGCTCTGTAGGTGTTCGATGGTGCGCAAGTTGGCCAGCGTCGTCGGCCCATCCATGTCCGGCATCATGACGTCGAGCAATATAATATCCGGTTCGAAATCGGCAGCTTTGTCAATGGCCTCCTGGCCAGAACTGCACACTGAAAGTGTCAAACCGCCAACCGTTTCCAGGGCCATTTGAGCCACGACTTGAATGTCGAGATCATCTTCGACATAGAGAATTTTGTTGAGCTTGCCGTTACTCATACCCGTCCCTAACGGTCCCGCCACAAATAAAAAAATCCGCTCTCATCTATCATACGACAATATCAGAGATTTTACAGTTTTGTCCAAATGCGAATATCTCCCGCATTCTGTTAAACAGATTGTGCGAGAGCTCATCGCGTTCAAGTTTCTAGTTATTTATTTTTGCTGATGAATTTATTGAATCGGCGACCGGCGACGCCGTCAGTCCTCAATCTCCGCCATAACGAATGTAATCGGCCCATGTGCGCTCGATTTTCCGCAGACATTCCCCGGCCTGGATCATGTCTTCCGATTGCAACCCCGACTTTTCTACCGCGTCGGCGTTGGCGTCTTCCAATTTGCGCACGTTTTCCACAACCTCCAGAGCTTTGGCGGTCAGCCGCACCGTGACGGAACGGCGATCGTGCTGAGAACGTTCTTGTTCCAAATAGCCCATGTCGGTGAGCTTTTTGATGTTGTAGGACACGTTGGAGCCCTGATAGTAGCCCCGTTCGATCAAATCGCGGATGGCGATTTCCTCGCTGCCGATATTCGACAGCAGCAGCGCCTGAACCGCGTTCAGTTCCTTCACCCCCATGCGCCCCAACTCGGCACGCAGTACATCCAAGAAGCGCCGATGCAAGCGCTCGATCAAGCGGGTCAATTCCAAATAGTCTTTTTTCACGTCTCGGGCGCCCCTTACGTCGGTCGTTTCACAAAAGTATGTAGTGGGCCCTTCCCTGCTGATTTTTCAGCTTTGAGCTTAAGTCTATAGTCGTCCTGTCTCGACGCAACCAAATCCGGCTTCAAGTGAGCCTTATTTTCGGCCATGCTCACCACATGCACACATCGATTCCCGCCCCGACCTTCTCCAAAACCACGACCCGGCTGGTTCTCGGCGGTACGGGTCTGTTCGCTTTGGCGATCATTGCGCTGCGCGTTTACGTCGGCAGCGACGTCGATCCGCTGATGGGGGAATGGTTTGTCGGCCCAGATTCTTACATGCGCATGGTGCGGGTGTGGGACTGGCTGCAAGCCATGTCGTCGGGCGGCTCGTGGTACGACACCGTGTCCGCGCGCTCCAACTGGCCGGACGGCGAAGTTTTGCACTGGACCCGGCCGCTCGATGTGGCGCTGGTTACACTGGCTGCTCCGATGTGGCCGTTCATCGGCCTCCACAAGGCTTTGTTTTACGCCGGTGTGATCGTCAGCCCGGTGATGGCAATGGTGTCGATGTGGGTATTGATGCGCGGCACCCGCGATCTTCTGGACCTGCGTGGACAAGCCATGTTGCTGGTGTTGTTCGCCTTCCAGCCCATCACGCGGGCTTACTTCCTGGCCGCACGACCGGATCATCATGCCCTGATTTTGCTGGCGTTTTGCATGGTGCTGGCGTTGCTGCTGCGTTACGCCTTCGATCCCGATACGCGCCGCAATGCCCCTGCGTGGGCCGGCGTGGCGGTGGCGTTCGGCATGTGGGTGAGCGTCGAATCGCTGACCACCGAGCTGTTCGCCCTCGCCGCATTGGGCTTGGCTTGGCTGATCACCGGCGATGTACGCTGGCTGCAAGGTTTGCGCCGCTTCGCCGTCGCCGGTGCACTGGCGCTGGCGGCGATGCTGGCCGTCGAGCGCCCGCCTGGAGAATGGCTCGGCAGCGAAGAGTACGACCGCCTGAGCAGCGTTCAGGTGGTGCTGTTCGCCCTGATCGCGCTGGGTATAGAATTCATGTGGCGTCGCCGCGTAGGTCTGGGATGGACCAACCGCATCGCCCACGCAGCCCTGGCCGCGTTGGGCGCAGGTATATTGATGGCGGCGCTGTTTCCCGATTTTTTCAAAGGCCCGTTTGGCGCGGCGATGGACCCGCGCCTGGACGCCATGTGGCTGGGCAAGATCCAAGAACTTCAGCCGTTGATAGGCGCCGATTGGCAATCCGCCGTCGGTGCGGCGCAGGTGCTCAGCCCCGTGATATGGCTGGCGGTGTGGGCGGTGCTGCGCCAACGCGAGCGCCGCACCGGCACACCGTTCGATGAAACCATGCTGATTTTGGTGGTGGCTGGGCTTTTGTATCTGCCGCTGAGTATGTTCCAACTGCGTTGGGGGGCTTATTTCGGCGTCACCGTGAGCATCGCCTGGGCGGCGTTGTTCCAACGTCTGGTGGACTGGCGCGGCGGACCGTTGGTCGGCCCCGCCCCCGGCACGCCGATCTTGCGGGTTCCGGCGGTGATCGGTTTGGTGGTCGCGCACTTGGCGCTCAGCGCCGCGATTTCGCTGGCCGCCCCGGATGACGTGAAAGACGAGCCCAAGGCCTGTAAATGGCGCGATCTCGCCCCGGTGCTGAACAGCGAAGCGTTCAGCGGCGGCAGGCCTTTGGTGCTGCTCAGCCATATCCATCAAGGGCCGGAGATTCTCTATCGCACCTATCTCAGCGGTCACCGGGTGATCGGCACCCCCTACCATCGCAACACCGACGGCATTCTTGATGCCTACACCGCGTTGACCACAACCGATGAAGCCGAAGCCCACGCCATCATGACGCGGCGTAACGTCGATTATGTGGTGTTGTGCGTCGATTCGGCAGAGGAAAAACACGTTTTGAAGGTCGAAGGCGACACCCTGGTGCGCAAAATCGTTACCCAAAGCGCGCCCAGGTGGCTCGAAAAAGTGTCCTTGGCGGACGGTTTGGATGACGCCTTTCGCATCTATCGCGTTTTGCTGTCCGGACCATGATCGCCCCCGACACGCAGAGTGAAGATTTGGCTGGGGGCGAACGCGGCTCACATATGCCTCAGGGCCGACTTCAAGGTCTTGGCGAACATGATCGAAAGCGTCACTGCGCCGAAAGACGCGATATAAGGATCGCCGTAAGGAAGCGGCGAAAACAAATGTGCCCACATTGCCCAGATGGCCATAAAGGTGTTCATGACACGCGACCTTTTCTCAAATGCACATCGCCCAAGAACGATCAGGGATGGCGACGGCTGCTTTAACGTTGAGATCAAAATAGCGCGTTGAGAGACATGTTTCAGTGATAGGCGTCACAGAATTTAAGTTAAATTTTTAGATAAATTAATCGATGCAATTATCTGATTATTATTAATATTTTTATATTTTTCTAAACACCTCTCACCTTATTGAGCAACTCTTCAAGGGTCATATTGACCTCCACCACGCCTTGCAGCGACATCTCGATCTGGTCACCTTCCAACACCCACACATCGGTCCTCAACCGCGCGATGGTGTTTTCGCAAAACGACCGATAATTGCCCAGGGCACGGCGGTCCCCGACCTCATGAGCGAGGATATCCAAAGCCAATTGATACGGCCCGCTTCCGACATAGCCCCACTCATATCCGTCGCTGGACAGTGCGCGCAGATCCAGGCGCGGCTGCAGCGGAACGTCGTCAACAGTGACGCTGATCACTTCCGTGGTGCGAATACCTTTGTACGTTGTCACAGTTTCTTGCTCCGTCCCGATGGGTATATGATATGACTTTAACGGCAATTTTACGATGCCCTGGGATCATAAACCGGTGTTTGAACGTTGTCTTGAAAATGGTCTGACCAGGAAGTTGCAGTTGTGTGGGTGTTCGCGGTGTTATACTCTGAAAGAAAAAGAACTTTTGGCGTTTGCGCTCATCAAAACAGCAGCTTGGCTTACACAGGCGGTGGTGCTGATCATGAGGGGGTCTATTTGTACGCTTCACAGGTAAGTCCATATTGGGAACGTCCGGCTTCGAATGTGCGCGGTCTTGCGCGTTCGGTCGGTGTTTGCCACGTCGCCTCTAATTGCGAGGACCAGGTTACGTCATGAGAATAGTCATCATCGGCCTCGTGTTCGCCGCAATTATCTTGGCGGGTGGAACGGCCTACCTCCTCAATACCTATTTGTCCTCGCAAGAGGCCGAGATCGCTTCGAAGGCGCCGAAAGCGCCAACCACTCAGGTCTTGGTCGCCAAGGCCGACTTGCCCACGGGGACCGTGGTCAACGACAGCAACACCCAATGGGTGCCGTGGCCGGAAGACGCCGTGCAGGAAGCCTATCTGGTCAAAACCCGCGACAGCAACCCGATGAGCGAAATCATCAAGGACAAGCATGTCACGCGGCGCGCCATCAGCAAGGGCGATCCGATCACCATGGTGAAACTCTACAAGGCCGACAACGCGGGCTTCATGCGCGGTTCCTTGCGCCCGGGGATGCGCGCCATAGCGGTCAAAGCCAGCGCCGACAGCGCATCCGGTGGTTTCATCCTGCCCGGCGACAACGTCGACGTCATGCTGACCCACAACCTGCTGCGCCGCGCGATGGAACGCACCGGTTCGACCAGCGACGACTTCGTCGCGCTGGAATACACCAGTGAAACCATCATGGAAAACCTGCGTGTCCTGGCCATCGACCAAAACGTTAGCGAATTCCAGGGCGGTGCCGTGCTGGGCAAAACGGTGTTGTTGGAAGTGACACCCAAGCAAGCGGAAAAACTCAACACCGCCAAGGTCATGGGTACTCTTTATCTGGTGCTGCGCTCGGCCGAAACCGGCGAAACGGAACATGTCACCAGCTTCACCACCGACGTTGAAGTCAGCCCGCTGCTGAGCAGCTTCAAATCCTTCATGTCGGGCACCGACCCCCGCCTTGACGGGAATCTCGGCGCTACCGCGGACGAAATGGCGGACGGCGGCGGAAAACCAATCCCGGTTGCAAAGTCCCCAGCACCCGAGGTGAAGCCCGCTCCGGCTCCCCAGCCCAGGGCCGCGCCAAAGCCCAAAGCCAAACGCGACATCACCATTTACCGCGGCGCCGGCACGCCTGCGCAAGCCGTGGCCCTACCCAGTGACGCAGGGGACATTATCCAATGACAGCGAGCATGACCAAATTTCTCATCGCCTCCAGTGTGCTGTGCGTCTTTGCGTCTTCCACCATGGCGCAACAGGTTCCCGGACGAAACGCGACCATTAGCGAACCGCTGCCAACGGTCGCCGTTAGCCAAGAACCGATCGCAGCGCGCACCAAGGCCGAGTGGCTGATGAGCGAAGACGCCGAACTGGTGCGTGTACCGCTGAGCAAAGTTGTGTCGGTGCGTTTGCCCGGCGAAGTGCGTAACGTGGTGGTTGCCAATCCCGACGTCGCCGACATCATCCTTCCCCAGGATGGTGCGCGAACCCACGTCTACATCCTGGCCCGCGCGGTGGGGTCGACTTCGGTGATTTTCGAAGACATCGACGGCAACATCCTGTTCCAAGGCGATGTTCAAGTCGATGTCGATGTATCGGGCATCCAGGCTGCACTCAAAGAAGTCATGGGCGATGAAAAGATCGTAATTTCATCGCAGCGCAACGGCGTGTTCCTCAAGGGCTTCGTGCGCGATGCCGGAACGTCTGCGCAAGCGGTCAACATCGCGCGACGCTTCGTGCCCGACAACCTGGACATCGTCAACAACCTGGAAATTCTCGGCAGCCGCCAAGTGATCATGCAGGTGCGCGTTTCGGAAATGAAGCGCTCTGCGACCAAGTACCTTGGCATCAACACTAATTATTCATTCGACTTAGGGCATGGGTCTGGAAGCATCCAAGGTACATCACCAATTCCTACAGATGTCACAGCCTTCGCTACGGGCTCAATTTTGCCCGCAGTTACAGGTTTTGGAAGCATAACTTATCGTGCTCTGGAACAAAATGGCTATGCAAAAACCTTGGCTGAACCGACGTTGACAGCTATTTCCGGTGAAACCGCTTCGTTCCTCGCGGGCGGTTCATTCCCGATGCCCACTGCCATCGACAATAATGGCACCGTGACGTATGAACAGCAGCCCTATGGCGTGCGCCTGAACTTTACCCCAACCGTAATGAGCAACGGACAGATTAGCCTGCACCTCGCCACTGAAATTTCAGACCGAGATGCTTCCGTAGCTGTGGGTGGTTTCGATGGCTTAACGGTAAAACGCACAGAAACGATCATTGATTTACCATCTGGTGGCTCGATGATGATTTCCGGACTGATTCAAAACGATGCCAGCAATACAATTGATGGAGTTCCGGGCCTAAAAGACATTCCCATCCTCGGCGCGCTATTCCGTAGTGAGGCGTTCAAAAACGAAGAGACTGAATTGATCATTACTGTGACCGCTTATTTAGCCGAACCGGTCGGCCATGACGCACGTCTCTCTATGCCTACAGATGGTTTTATCTCCTCGAGCGATTTAGATCTTTATCTACTTGGTCATCTGCACAAGCAGTACGCCAAGACCGAGCTTCCGCCCTACGCCACCCCACTGGCTGGCCCTTACGGCTACATCATGGAGTAAGTGGTCATGAGCAACTTTTTTACATCCCCTATCAGCCGTCTCGTGCTTGCCGGTTTTGTCGCCGCCGCCCTTTCCGGTTGCGCAGACCAACCCAAGCCTGAAGGTCACGATTTCCGCCAAAACCACAAGGTACAAGTCACCAATGAGCAGGTGTCGATTTCCATCGCCCTGCCACAAAGCGGCACGGAACTCAGCCCCGCTGATGCTTCCCGCTTCAAACGCTTTTTGCGCGATTATGTGCAACGCGGCCGCACGGCAGTGACGGTCGAAACGGTCCAGCCGACGGTGGCGCGCGATGTGCTGCTGAGTCTCGGTTTGCGCGACAACGAGATTTTCCTTGCTCCGGCAGCAACCGTGAAAGCACCCAACGCCCTTCTGAGTTTCACCGCTAACAAAGCCATATCGCCCGAATGCGGCGATTGGAGCAGTTCGCCGTCGCTCATATGGGACAACAAACCGCACAGCAATTTCGGCTGCTCGATACAACGCAACACCAGCAAAATGGTTGCCGATCCAGGCGACTTCATACAAGCGAAACCTACCGCTGGGGGCAGCGCTAGCCGTACCGACGCTGATATATTTACCCATCAATCCGGTGCGCCGAAAACACGCCTTTTGGATGGCAGCGGTGCTGCGATTACGGGTCAATGACGATGAATATTTTCAGCCGCAACCACGGCCGCAAAGAACATGACTTAGGGAGGTCCTCTTGATTCTCAGAATCAACATTGGCGCATTCGTGTTGACGGATGCCGTGCGCGACGCGGTCAGCGCCCTGAACGAGGACCGGCTGTTTTTGCGTTCAACCGTCGCCGTGCAAGAAGGCGGCATGGCTGCGGCGCTCGATTACCTGTCGCAACGTTCCACGCCGGAACTGCTGGTGGTCGAAACCACCGCCATGGACGAAGAGCTGTTCAACGAGTTGAACGCCTTGGCCGAGGTATGCCAACCCGGCACCAAGGTCATCATCATCGGCGCGGAAAACGACATCAACCTGTTCAAAACCCTGATCGACCAAGGCATCAGCCAGTACTTCCTGGAAACGGTCACGGCCGAAGAATTGAAAACCGCCATCGTCGACGCCTTCGCCGATAAAACCCTCAACGCCAAAAGCCGCACCATCGCCTTTGCCGGCTTGCGCGGCGGAGTCGGCAGCTCGGTGCTGGCGCACAACGTCGCGTCTGAACTGGCGCGGCTCTACGACGAAGACGTCATCATCGTCGACCTGGACATTCCCTACGGCACCGCGGCGCTGAGCTACAACCTGCAACCGTCGCAAACCATCGCTGACGCCATTGCGCAAGCGGGTTCCTTGGACGAAACGATGCTGATGCGCTACCTGGAAACGGGCGGCAAGAACGTTTCGTTGCTGTGCGCGCCGGGCAACCTGAACAGCGGCATCGAAATCACCCCCAATGCGCTTGAAGCGGTGCTCAACATCGTCAAGCAGATGGCCAGCTATGTGATCCTCGACGTGCCGCATATGTGGAACGCCTGGGTGCAAGACGTCGTCGTCGACGCCGACGACACCGTCATCGTTGGCGCACCGGATCTGTACAATCTGCGTGACGGCAAGAACGTGTTCGAGTTCCTTTCGCCCAATCGCGGCATGGAAGCCCCCACCCGCCTCGTGTTGAACAAGGTCGGTGAGCTTAGAAAAGGCGAGCTGACCGAGAAAGAGTTCAAGGAAGTGCTCGGCACCAAACCGTCCTTGAGCATCCCGTTCGATTCAGACGCTTTCGCCGGCGCCATGAACAACGGCGAGATGCTGCGCAAGGTTGCACCGAAATCAAAGGCGACCCAAGAGGTCGAAACCTTGGCGAAGATGGTCAGCGGCAAAGAGAGCCTCAGCAAATTGACGAAAAAAAGCGGTGGCGGACTTTTGGGTTCTCTCTTCAAGAAATGAGCCTAATGGGCTTAAAATAATATCTTCGCCTCGCTCTGAGGCTCACGACAAAGCGGATATTTACAACGGATATGTTTGGACGACGCGGAACAGCAGGACCAGGATCAACACCACCGAAGCCTTTTGGCGGCGGTGCAGCCAAGACCACACCCACCACACCGCCTGCTTCTCCGGCCCCTGCAGCCCCGGCCGCGGAACCGCCAAAGGCGGACAAACCAGCCGCCGCAGCCAAGCCCGCCCCAAAGCCTGCAGCCAAGCCCGCCCCTCAGCCGGACCCCACGGCCAAGTCGAACGCGCCGCTCAGCGCCGAGGCGAAGCAAAAGCTGGACGAAGTAAAAGTCAACGTCTTCAATGACCTGATGGAAGCCGTCGACCTCGGTGAATTGAGCTCTCTGACACCTGAGCAGGTCCGCGAAGAAATCAACGACATGGTCAGCGAAATCATCTCCATGCGGGGATTGGTGCTGTCCATCCAAGAGCAGCAAACCGTCATTCAGGACATCTGCAACGACATTCTCGGCCTCGGCCCCCTGGAGCCGTTGCTGGTGCGCGACGACATCGCCGACTTGATGGTCAACGGTCCCAACGTCACCTACATCGAAGTCAACGGCAAGATGGAGATGACGGACGTTAAATTCCGCGATCAGGCGCAGTTGATGAACATCTGCCAACGCATCGTGTCCGCCGTGGGCCGTCGCGTCGACGAAGCCAGCCCCATTTGCGACGCCCGTTTGGCCGACGGTTCGCGTGTCAACGTCATTGCCCCGCCACTGGCGATCGACGGCACCGCGCTGACCATTCGTAAGTTCAAGAAGGACAAGCTGACGCTGGAAGACCTGCTCAAGTTCGGCTCTATCACGCCGGAACTGAAAACGGTGCTCGAAGTCATTTCGGCGATCCGCTTGAACACCCTGATTTCCGGCGGCACGGGTTCGGGCAAAACCACCTTGCTCAACTGTATGACCGGCCACATCGACAGCGCCGAACGCATCATCACGTGCGAGGATTCGGCCGAACTGCAACTGCAACAGCCGCACGTGGTGCGCCTGGAAACCCGCCCCCCCAACTTGGAAGGCAAAGGCGAAATTTCCATGCGCGATCTGGTTAAGAACTGCCTGCGCATGCGCCCTGAACGCATCATCGTCGGCGAAGTTCGTGGGCCCGAGGCCTTTGACTTGCTGCAAGCGATGAACACCGGCCACGACGGCTCCATGGGCACGGTTCACGCCAACAACCCGCGCGAAGCCATCAGCCGTATCGAAAACATGATCATGATGGGCGGCTATAACCTGCCGTCGAAAGCCATGCGCGAACAGATCTCCGGCGCAGTGCACATCATCGTTCAGGCCGCCCGCTTGCGCGACGGTTCGCGCAAAATCACCCATCTGACAGAAGTGGTCGGCATGGAAGGCGATGTCGTCACGCTGCAAGACATCTGCGTCTACGAGATCGAGGGTGAAGACGCCAACGGCAAGTTGGTCGGGCGGCATAAGTTCACGGGCATGCGTCCTTCGTTTTGGGATAAAGCCCGTTACTATGGGCTCGAAGCGAAGCTCGCCGACGCCATGCAGTTCACGATGAACTAAGGGATGGACCGGTCATGAACAACATCGACCTTCCCGTTCTGCTGGTGATCGTCGGCGCCATTGGCATATTCCTCATGCTGATGATCGGCGCGATGGCTTCCCTCGCCATGAAACCGAAAATGCGGCTGAAAAAGCGCATCGATTCTATTGGCTCCATCGCCAGCAGCGGCAGCGTTTCGGCCAAGGCCGAAAGCCGTCGTCAAAAACGTATTCAAGACAAGCTCAAGGGTGTCGGCGAAACCCAGAAAAAAGAGGGCATCGGCGACAAAATCGCAGCAGCCTTGCTCCAGGCCGGTTTGCAAATCGAAGTCAAAGTCCTGGTGTTGATTTGCATCGCGTTGGGCATCGCCGGCGTGGTGGGTGCGATTGTGGTCAATGCGCCGCCGCTGGCGATCCCCGCAGCGGGCATCATCGCCGGGGCGGGTTTGCCGAAATTCGTCCTTGGGCGCATGGCGCAACGTCGTCAAAACGAATTTACCAAGCATTTCGCCGAAGCCATCGACGTCATCACCCGCGGTATCCGCTCGGGCCTGCCGGTGGGGGAATGCCTAAACGTCATCGCCCGCGAATTCGAGGGCCCGGTGGGCGAAGAATTCACCATGGTGGTCGAAGGCCAGCGCCTCGGCATGACGTTGGAAGACATAATGTCGCGCGCGCTCAAACGCATCCCCACGGCGGAATTCAAGTTCTTCGCCATCGTCTTGCAGATCCAAAAGCAGACCGGCGGCAATTTGGCCGACACCTTGGAAAATCTGTCGGAAGTGCTGCGCAGCCGCAAGCGCATCAAGGACAAGATCAAGGCCCTGAGCTCTGAAGCCAAAGCATCCGCCGGCATCATCGCCAGCTTGCCATTTTTCGTGCTCGGCATGCTGTCGTTGGTCAATCCGGCCTATGTGGCGACCCTGTTTACCGACGGCATTCACTTGGTGTTCATCGGCCTCGGCATGATGGGCATCGGCATTTTCGTGATGTCGCAAATGATCAACTTCGAGGTTTGAAGCATGTTCGGTATCCCAACTCCTACCCTGATCGTGTGGATGGCGTCGTTGGCCGCCATCATCACTGTGGTGGCGCTGGCCCTGCCGTTCATCTTCACCGACGGTTCGTCTAAACGCGTCAAGATGGTTGCCAACCGACGCCAAGAGTTGTCTCGCCAACAGATGGAAGGCTTGGCAAGCAAAGGCTCGTCCATCCGTCAGCGCAAGGCCCAAAGCCGCACCGATTTGATGAAAAAAGTGCTCCATGCCTTGAAGCTTGACGAGGCCTTGTCGTCGAAAGAGCTCAAGGAAAGTCTGGCGCAGGCCGGCTATCGCAATCAAAACGCCTTGGTCATGTTCACCTTCATGCGCTTCGCTCTGGCGATCGGTATGTTCATCGTCGCCGTGGTGATCATTTCGGCCTGGAAAGACTTTCCCTACCCCTTGCCGGTCAAGGCATTGATGATGGCTGGCGCTGCGGCGGTGGGCTTTTATCTGCCGAAGATTTTCGTCACCAATGCCGCGCAAAAACGTCAGGTCGAACTGAATAAAGGCTTCGCCGACGCGCTCGATTTAATGGTCATTTGCGTGGAAGGCGGCTTGTCGGTTGAGGCCGCATTCGATCGCGTGACCAACGAAATCGGTGACAAGTCCCCCGCCCTGGCCCAGGAATTCGGCCTCACCTCAGCGGAACTGGCGTATTTAGGCAACCGCCACAAGGCCTATGCCAACTTCGCCGACCGCACCGGCCTGCCCGCGATCAAGTCCCTCGCCACCACCTTGGTGCAGTCGGAAAAGTACGGTACCCCGGTCGGCCAAGCGTTGAAGGTGCTGTCCCAAGAACGACGTGAAGAACGCATGTCGGCCGCGGAAAAGAAAGGCGCGTCGCTGCCCGCCAAGCTGACTGTGCCGATGATCTTGTTCTTCCTACCGCCTTTGTTCATGGTCGTGATCGGCCCGGCGGCGATCCGCATTTCAGGCATGTAAACTAGCGCTACGCTCATAAAGCGCGCGGCGCACGATCAGGGCGAACACCACCGCCATGGCGATCAGGCCCAGCGGCACATGGGTGAGCAGCGCAAACGGCCGCGCCACCAACGGCACCGCCCAGGCAACCGCCAAGGCGCTTTTTTCCCCCGGCAAAAACCCCTGCTGCAGTCCCAAGCCCGCCAACCACGCCAGGGCCAACCCCAAAATCACAAAGTCGTAATCGACCATATACGGCGTCACCAGCAAGGTGGCGGTAACCAAACCGGCGGCCTTGAGCGAAAAGTCGACCTGTAAGCGCCACAGCCATACGGTGACCGCCGCGACACCGACGCCTAAAACCGCCTGAAACGCATATGCCAACGACACGCCGCCGCCCACCGCGCGCACGGCGGCGAACAGACTTTGCTTTTGTTCCCACGCCATGGCACCACTTTCCAGCACCACTGCGCGGGTGAAGCTGGTGTGGGCGAAAAACGCCGGCCACATCTCGACGCCGAACGCCAAGGCGGATACGCCGATCATCGCCACCACAGTCACCGCCGCACAAACGAACACTTTCCACCGCGCGGTGGCGATCAAGACCAACGGGATCAACAAACCGAATTGCGGTTTGTAGGACAGCAGACCAAAGGTGATGCCCGACAGCACAGGACGGCGGTCCAACCACACCAACCCGGCACCCAGGAGACCGGCGCTGAGAAAGGCGTTTTGGCCGTGGCCGATATTGATCGCCACGGCGGGAAACGCCAGCGCCGCCAGAACCGCCAAACGCTGCGCCACGATGGCCCTGATTGCCACCACGTACATCGGTAGCGTCAACGCCAACCACACAAACAAAGCCCCCCCGTACGGCAACAGCGCCAACGGCGTCGCGATGAGCAAAAACGTCGGCGGATAGAGCCACGGATAGTGCCAGTCGAACTGCGAAATCTCGGCGGTGGCAAAGGCCGCATGCTGCGCGGCGCGCTGGGCATCTAAGTCATAGACCGCCAAGTGCTCGCCAGCCAAGGCTTGCAGACCCGAAGACCAAGTGTTGGCGAAATCGGTGCCCAAAGGGCGGCCAAAAACATCGAGATTACCATCGGCGGTGAGGATCAAGGCGGCGAAGGCGACCGACCACAAAACGATCAGGATCCAGCTATAGACGCGCAAACGCTCAATCGTCAGCCAGTCGCCACTGATGAGCCTGCCCATCCTCTACCCCACGATAAAGGCGAAGATGTCGGGCCACGCAGGAGGCAACACGTCCATGCGCGGAAGCATCAGCAACGCGCCCGCCGAAATGGCGATACCGTACGGCACCGCCTTACCGGGCTCGAACAGCCCCTTGGCGGCGTTCACCAGCCAGTCCGGCCACAGTCCCAAGCCTTTACGCAGCAAAATCACCAAGATGGACAACGCTCCACCGACCAAAATCACTGCACCGACCAGCCAGGTCACCTCTGGCCAACCGACCCAAAGTGCGCATCCAGCCAACAATTTGGCATCACCGCCACCGAACAGGCCAAATGCGAACAAAACGATGCCCACCACCAACACCGCCACACCGCATACCAAATGCCACGCAATGCTTTCCAGCGGCAGACCGGCGACCAGTGCTGTGGGCACGAACGTCGCCAACAACGCCAGCGACACCGAATTGGGAATACGCAGCGAACGCGCGTCGGACCATGCGCCATAAAGCACCAATGCGATGTAGCTCACCATCAATGCCGAATGCAAAACCGTCACGATGACGCCCCTGTCTTTGCTTTAAAATAATTCAATGAATTCAGATCAATAGACGGAATGATAGTAGATCCCACATCCCGTCCGACATAACAAATAGAGAAAAAAAGAACCGCCCTCAACCGATCGGCTGAAGGCGGTTCCATTCGCAAGCGCGATGCGCTTCCGTAAGCCTTAGTTGTTCAAGCTATTGCTTACTTCGTTGAACTTCGTCTCCAGGGTGGTGCCCAAGAGGGTCAGCGCACCGATGATGACCACGGCGATCAACGCGGCGATCAGACCATATTCGATAGCGGTCGCGCCATTTTCATCACGCGTAAAACGGGTCATAAGCTTAGAAAACTTAGCCATTGTCACAACTCCTACGTCTTGCTCAAGGCCAAAAAAAAAAGACCGGACACTCCAATCAAGTGAACTAAGATTGGCCCAACGAAACCGGGAAGTCAAGCTTCCGTATCCAATTCCCCTTATAAACCAAGCCGTTAATATTAGCTAAACGAAGGCCCGGTCTACATGCTGGGGCATGCGTGGAAGGCGTCCCATCATTAACCATATTAATTGCAGGGTTTAGGGGTTTTTCGCATCGGATTGCTTTCGTTTTCTTTGTCTCCTCCACTGGATTGGCTCATTCAGCCTAGGTGCTTTTTGAGTTCCCCCGTATGACGCTCATCACACACGCATAAAATCGTATTTTATGATGTTGGCCCCTTGGGCGACAACAATACCCATGGCACGACGCCGGGTTTGAACTGTGCACGCTGCGTGCGCGACCACAGTGGCGGTGCATGATCGCCAACGATCAAGATATCCATGTCAGCCTCGCTCATCGCCAACTGCGCCACCCCGCTCAACAGATCGACCCACATGCCCGCCATGTCGCAAACCTCGACATCGCCGAACGCGCCGCCGGATTGACAATCGACACGCGCGCTATGCTCACCCGGCGCAATGGGAATGTGGGTGTTAAGCGTCAACCAATAGAGAAACAGCGGCTCGTGCGACGTCTCGATGACGTCTTGCAGCCGCCCGACCAACGCCGAATCGCACGCACCTTTGAACACGGCCCCACACTGGGCGATGCCCGATGCGGCAAAATCACGGGCGAACAGGCTCTGTTCAAATCCGATGTTCGGATACCATCTTTCGCGCTCGAACATGGTTGCCGAAAATCCGTGCACGGCCACGGTGCGATAACCTTGTGCCTTCAGATTCGCCGGCAGGCATGCAGACTGAGGGCCGTTCATGACACTTTGATACGGACTTCTGCTGGCGCACAACTCTCGCATTTCCGCCGCCGTGGTCGAACCGAAATACGCCGTTTGGCCGCTGCGCACGTCATAGCGCGCACGTACTGCTGGGGTTTGAAGCGGGCCATCGACGATCCTTTGTCGTACGGGATCTTCAAACACACCCAAACCTTCGACCATCACCACCATAACAGTGCGCCGCCCCTGCCCCCGGTCCAATTTGGCTTCAAGACCGGACGAACGAAGCCCGGATTCGAACGGCTGGCCCGCGGCAAAGGCGCTGGCGAAGTGATAATGCGGCAAGCTGTTGACCGATACATCCAGGACGATCAAGGCGAATGCCGCCAACACCGGCGGCATCAGGCGCGCACGGCGCAAGACCGCCCGTTCGCGCACCAACATCTTCAGCGCGGCGACGGCGCTGAACGCGATGCCCAAGCCGATCGCCACATACATTATTGAGGCGAACAGCTTCACCTCGAGGGCGAATTTCAGCACTGCGAACATTTCCACGAACGACAGGCCGAACAACAGCGCAACGGTGCTGGCGAGATCGTAGATCAGCACCGTCAAATAAGTCCCGACGACAACGGGCGGCGGCACATTACGTGCCAATAGCCCTACAACCAGATAGGCGACGATGGCGGCGAACCGTTGCGGCGTGCCGATACCCACGGCGATGGCGGCTAAAAACACCGCGTTGGGGATCAGCAACGCGACGCAAATGAACAGCAACGTGGGACGCGCGCGCAACCCAGCGAGAGCCTTGGAATACGGCCCCGAGATTAGGGCGCGGGATAAGCGGTTTTGCATTTCGGCAGACGCCTCACAACTGCGCGGCGCGGGAAGCGTTATAAATTGAGCAACATTTGCAAGCGGCCGTGGTCCTTGATGACCAAGGATTTGTGCTTGCGCCCGACAATGCCTTCGCGCGCCAGATGGCCGATGGCCATGGCCACGTCTTCGCGCGAGGTGCCGCTCCAACTGGCGATTTCTTCATGCTTGGGCAGGAAATGGATCATCCACGTGCCATCCCCCTGGGCATTGGGTTCGGACATCCGCAGCAACTCGTAATAGACGCGTTGATGAGGGCTCAAGGTGCTCAACGACGTCACGCGGTTGTTCAAGGTACGGATCAACCCAGCAAATCGCTTGAGCAACATCATCGCGATGCCGGGGCAATCGATCAGTAGGCGGCGAAAATCCTTGCTGGGCAAGGCCGCCAGGGTGGTTTCTTCAACCGCCGTGACGCGCGCTGAACGCCTGGATGCGTCGATGGCGGACATTTCACCGAAACTGCTGCCGCTACCAAGCTCCGCCAAAGCGATTTCCTGGTCGTTGGCGAGAAAGTCCATGACCTTGACGCTGCCCTTGACGATAAAAAACACCTCGGTGGATTCGTCGTCGCGGTCGACGATGACCTGGTTGGGCTGGTAGTGCACCCACCGGCAACGTTCTTCCAGCTCGCGCTTCATCGCAGGCGGCGCCTCAACGAGAAGTTCGATGCCGTCCAACTTTCGATCTTGCGGTGCGACTATCTGGTCTTGCTCTTCGCTCATGAACCTAGGCTTTGTCTGGCGCGGTAATCATTCATCATCTTGGCAATAAAATCCCGCCGTTTCAACGAGTTTGACGCCCACTTACAGTTTATTAAATGTCCTCAGACGGAACGCCTTCCGTGTCATGGCGCGCCGCGTGTTCGTTTGCGATACGCCAGCGATTGGGCATCAATCGTTTTAAAACCATGCGGCGGCGCAACTCTGGGTCCGAAAAAGTCATTCCCACCACGAATTCGCTTGGCCTCATCCATGCCAATTCGCCGTTCAGGGCCTTGTAGTCGGATAGACGATCGAACACCAACTGTACGCTTTGATCTTTCACCAAAACCCCGAAATCGCGCGGATCCTTCAGCTTCACTTTCGCCCCACCCACGGAAATATCGGAAATCGTGCAGGGATAGGCCTTGCCGAATTGGCTGATGCGGCCGCCATAAACGGTGGTCAAACGCACGCTTTGACGGCGCTTGGCCAGTTCGGCTAAATCTTCCGCCGTTGGGTTTTGTGCAGGCTTTTGCGGGGTCTCGGAAGGCGCATCGTCGGTCATTGGTTCAGTCCTTCGAAACGGCGATAGAACGACAGGTTCGTCTCCACGTCACTGACGTCGAGATCCATGGCCGTCAAGGCGCGGGCCCGTTCGACATCGCCGTTGATGGCGTAGAGTAACGCCAAGTTTTGACGTACATGGGCGTTGCTGCGGTTGATGCCTGCGGCCCGTTCCAAAACGGCGATGGCATCGGCCAGCTTGCCCGACATCGCCAGCGACATAGCCATATTGTTCATCACCACGACATTGTTGGGCGAACGGTTCAGCGCTGCCGTATAGACCGCAATCGCCTCGTCAAAACGCCCCATCGAATCGTACGCGATGCCCAGCGCCGAATAGACTTGCCAATCGTTGGGCAATATCGCCAGCGACTCGTTCAACGCCACGACGGCTTCCGCCTTACGCCCAGCAGCCAACAAGGCTTTGGCGTATTCGAATTTCACCCCGGGATCGGTCAACATATGTGGAGTCTTGGCCTGGACGTAATCAACGATTTCGGGCGCCCGTCCGCTATAGCGCATGTTACGTACAAACGCGCTCAAGATCGTCGGATCGTCAGGACGGCGTTCGAACAAACGGCCGTACACGCCTGCCGCCATTTCATATTTGTTAGAGGCTTCGGCTTCACGCGCGGCCTCGTACAGCGTCAACTGCACGTTATCCATCTGGGCTTGAGCGGTTTGCGGTCCCGCAGTCGTATCACCGACGGTCTCGCACCCGGCCGCCAACATCAGCGCGCCGCCAACAATCGCTACGCGTAAAATCTGGCTGACACCAGCACGGCTATTCAGCTTAAGCATCCTAAAAGTAAGCCCCATCCAAACCGAAAACACTCATTAATATTTCACCTTACAGCAATCAACATTGTTATTCAGCACCCATCCTCGCCATCCGACGCGGTCCCCCGATCATAGAAGCTGTCGACCGCACGTCGCGTGATGGGCGTCACTGCTATCGCGGTCACAAACCTAAACAATGATAGGCCTCAGAAACACTTTAAAGATCACCTCACAGATCACCGCGAGAGATTAAGCATGATCGACTTGCCCCGCCCCTTCAAACGCTTTTTGAACCGTTTTTTCCGCGCGTCCGACGGTGCGGCCGCCGTTGAATTCGCGCTAATATCGCCGGTGCTTGTCTTCGTCTTCATGGCCATCATGGAAGTGTCGGTGATGTTTTTCGCATCCGCCAACATCGACGGCGCGGCGATCGATGCCGCACGACGCATCCGCACCGGCCAGAACCAAAGCAGCGCCGATCCTGCCAGCGATTTTTCCACCGCGCTATGCGGTTCGCTCAGTTCCGCGATCAACTGCGGCAGCTTGTTTCATGACGTACGCACCGTGACCTCGTTCGCCACGATCGATCTCTCAACCGAGATCGATCCCGTGACCGGCGAACCCATCACATACGGATACAGCAGCGGCTCCGCCAGCGACATCGTTGTCGTGCGGGTGATGTATTACTGGGATTTCGTCACCCCGTTCATCGGCAGGTTCCTCAGCGACGCCGGCTCGAACCGCCGCTTGCTGGCCTCTACCGTTGTGTTTCAAAACGAACCGTACAAGTGAGGTCCGACATGACCCGCATTCGCCATAAAATCCACAACATATCAAAGCGTTTCAATGCCAGCGACCGCGGCATTGCCGCAACCGAATTCGCTCTGGTGCTGCCGTTTTTGCTGCTGCTGTTGATGGGCGTCATCGAACTGTCGAACGTCATGACGGTGGAACGCAAGCTGCTCAATTCCATGCAAACGGCGGCTGATTTGATCGGCCAGCAGACGGATGTCACGGACGCCGAACTCAACGACATCTTCACCGCCGCCGAACTGACCATGTCGCCGTTCAACACCGCGCCGTTAACCGTGGGAATCGCCAGCGTCGTGTTCGACGAAACCACCGGCGCACCCAGTGTGGGTTGGTCCAGCGGCTTGAACGGCGGCGAAGTGCTCAACCCAACCACGCTGGCCGTTGGTCACGGTGAGCCAGGCGCCAGCATCATCATCGTCAGCGGCGTCTATACATATACGCCACTGATCGACCTGATCTTGCCCAATGCGCTGACGCTTCAGGAAATTTCCTACATGCGCCCCCGCAAGGTTATGTCGGTGTTGAAGTATTGATGTCGAGGAGACGTCTCATGCGAACCATGCCAAGCATTTCCGGTGTTCATCAACATCTGCGTACTTTCATGATCCGCGCGTGGCGTGCTGAGCGCGGTGCGGTGGCGGCCATTGTCGCGTTGTCCATGATCCCGTTGATGATCGGAGGTGGTTTGGCTGTGGACTTGTCACGCGCCTATCTGGTCAAGTCACGTCTTAGCCACGCCTTGGACGCCGCAGGACTGGCGGTCGGCACCATGCGCACCAATTCAACCTCGACGACATACCTGGAAACCCAATTTCAAAATTTTTTCAACGCCAACTACGCGGCTGGCGAAGTCGGAACCCCTCATGACCTGATCTTCGTCGATAACGGCGGCATTCTAACCGTCAGCGGCAAAACCACCGTCAACACCGTGTTCATGAGCATCGTCGGAATCGACACCATCACCGTGTCTTCCACAGCTGAAATCCAAGTTGAGACCAAGGGACTTGAACTGGTCATGGTGCTCGACAACACCGGGTCGATGTCCGGCAGCAAACTGTCGTCGATGAAAAGCGCGTCACTGGATCTGATCGACATCGTGTTCGGCGGCGAAGCCACGCCGGACTTCGTCAAAGTCGGTCTGGTGCCGTTTTCCGGCAGCGTCAACATCGGCAGCACCAACACCGCCTATGTCACCGATCTGACGGCTTTCGACTGGGGCACCACATCGTGGGAAGGCTGCGTCGAAGCACGTGCGTACCCCGAAGACGTGCGCGATTCCACGCCATCGCTGGGTGGTTTGTGGACGCCGTACTATTGGGCCGACCACAATTCTTACAACAATTGGATCGACGGCGGCAGCTACTCCATTGACAGTTCACCACCCAGCAACAAAGGTCCCAACAAGTACTGCCCGCGCGCGGTGACGCCATTGACCAACAACCGTGCCCTGCTGGAATCGGAAATCAATGCCCAGTGGGCGTCGGGTTACACGCACATCAATTTCGGCGCAGCGTGGGGCTGGCGACTGATATCACCAGGCGAACCGTTCACCCAAGGCAGCGCTTATGGCGATCCCGACTGGACCAAGGCGGTAATCATCTTGACCGACGGCGAGAACACAACCAGCGATTACGTCGATACCGCTTACGGCTATCGGTGGGAAGGCAACCTGGGCTCGACCAGCGGCTCGGGCACCACCGCTGAACTGAACAGTCGTTTGACGGAAGTTTGCACCGCGATGAAGAACAAAGACATCTTGGTCTACACCATCACCTTCAACGTCAGTTCGACCACTACCCAGGCCCTGTTTGAAAATTGCGCCACCAGTTCGGACAAGTATTTCAATTCGCCCGACAGCACCACTTTGACCCAGGCCTTTCGCGCCATCGGCGCAGAACTGAAAAGTCTTCACTTGAGTAAATAACGCGGATCATCAATACTCGTCAAAAGTGATACAGTTGCGATAAAGCAATAATATTATATTACTTTTGAATTCGACGATCCGGGGCCCACTTGACTTTAACGCGCGAAAATATTCGTCATTTCCCTTGCCACGACCGCGGGGCTGCCGCTGTTGAATTTGCCCTGATCGCTCCGGTTTTGGTCTTTTTGTTCATGGCGATATTGGAAGTGTCGGTGATGTTTTTTGCCACCGCCAACATCGACGGCGCAGCGATCGAAGCGGCAAGGCTCATCCGCACCGGCCAAATTCAATCCAGCGCCGATCCGGTTAGCGATTTTTCCACCGCGCTGTGCGACGACCTCAGTTCCATCATCAACTGCGCCAATCTGTTTTACGATGCCCGCACCGTCTCCACCTTCGCCAGCGTCAGTCTGACCACCGAAATCGACCCTGATACCGGGGAGCCCGTAACCTACGGATTTTCCGGTGGCTCGGCGGGCGACATCGTCGTGGTTCGGGTAATGTATTACTGGGACTTCATCACCCCCTTCATCGGCACGTACCTGAGCGATGCGGGATCATCCCGCCGTTTGCTGACCTCTACCGTGGTGTTCCAAAACGAGCCCTACGAGTGAGGCCCCCGATGATGCGCATTCATGCCCCGTGTTTTAACCTTCTCGCCGTTATAAAACGGTTCGTACGCCATGAACGCGCCATCGCGGCGACCGAATTTGCACTGATACTGCCCTTTTTGCTGTTGCTGTTGATGGGCATCATTGAGTTTTCCAATGTCATGACGGTCGAACGCAAACTGCTCAATTCCATGCAAACTGCGGCGGATCTGATCGGTCAATACACTGATGTCAGCGATGCGGACCTTACCGAAATTTACACCGCCGCGCGCCTGACCATGTCGCCATACAGCACCACGCCGATGACCATCGGGATCGCCAGCGTGCGCTTCGACGACACCACCGGAGCACCGAGCCTGGATTGGTCCAGCGGCTGGAACGGTGGGGCGGTGGTCAACCCGACCACCCTGGCGGCAGGTCACGGCGAGGCGGGCGCCAGCATCATCATCGTCAGTGGTGTCTACACCTACACACCATTGATCAGCTTGGTCATGCCCAGCAACCTGACCCTTGAAGAGATCTCCTATATGCGTCCTCGCAAAGTTCAATATGTGTTGAAGTATTGAGTGCCAGGAACCAAGCCATGGCGAAATTCAACCAGTTACGACGACATACCTTTCAATTGGCCCATGAATTTGTGGACCGTTTTTGTCGTGCGGAACGTGGCGCGGTGGCGATCATTATCGCCTTGGCTGTGGTGCCGCTGGTTATCGGCGGCGGCTTGGCTGTCGATTTGTCGCGCGCTTATCTGGTTAAATCGCGCCTTAGCCACGCCTTGGACGCTGCGGGTTTGGCGGTCGGCACCATGCGCACCGCGTCATCAGACCCCACTTACCTGGAAGCCCAGTTCACCAGCTTCTTCACCGCCAACTATGCCGCATCGGACATCGGCACGACCCACGACCTGACATTTAGCGACGCCGGTGGGATTCTCACCGTGACCGGCAAAGCCACGGCCGACACCATTTTCATGAGGATCGTCGGTATCGACACCATCACCGTGTCGTCCAGTGCCGAAATCACCGTCGAAACCAGCGGCCTGGAACTGGTGATGGTGCTCGACAACACCGGTTCGATGGGCGGCAGCAAGCTTGCATCGATGAAAACGGCTGCGCTGGATTTGATCGACATTATTTTTGCCGGGGAAACAACTCCGACCAACATCAAAGTCGGCTTGGTGCCGTTTTCCGGCAGCGTCAACATCGGCACCGGCATGTCCGCGTACGTCAACGACACCTCCGTATACGATTGGGGCACCACATCGTGGGACGGCTGCGTTATGGCGCGCGCCTATCCCGAAGATGTCAGCGACAGCACTGTCGTGGCGGGCGGCTATTGGGATCCGTTTTATTGGCCCGACCACAATTCCTACAACAACTGGGACCGCGACACGTACTACAGCATCGACACATCGCCCCCCAGCACCAAAGGCCCCAATAAATACTGCCCGCGTGAGGTCACGCCTCTGACCAACAACCGCACAACGCTGGAATCCCAAATCAACGCCCAATGGGCATCGGGCTACACCCACATCAACTTCGGTGCGGTGTGGGGCTGGCGGTTGATTTCACCGTCGGAACCGTTCACCCAAGGCAGCGCCTATGGTAATCCGGACTGGAACAAAGCCGTCATCATCCTCACCGATGGCGACAACACCACCAGCGATTCCGTCTACACCGCGTATAAGTACCGCAGCAACGGGGTGTTGGGGTCCACCAGCAGTTGGGGCACGACATCGGAACTCAATAGTCGCCTGACGGAAGTGTGCACCGGCATGAAAAACGCCGGCATCACGGTTTACACCATCACCTTTAACGTCAGTTCGATCAGCACCCAAAACTTGTTTCAAAACTGCGCCACGGATTCCAATAAATATTACAACTCACCGGACAGCGCGACCTTGGCCCTGGCGTTTCGCGCCATCGGCGCCGAATTGAAGAATCTTCACCTGAGCAAATAACAAAAAATCATGCGCATTGGCCGTATGCGTCATAGCTAAAATATTGCACCCTCCCCATAATTTGTAATATATTTTACATTCATATCATAAGACATTTTCAACAGATAATCTGAGACTGGATGAGCATTGCCGCGAAACACACTCCAGCGTTTTTTTCGCCAAGAACACGGCGCCATCGCCGTCATGTTTGCTTTGATGCTACCGGTCATCGTCGGCTTCATCGGTTTGGGTGTGGAAGTCGGCATGTGGTACAAGGAACGCCGCGACATTCAAACCGCTGCTGACGCTGCCGCGCTGTCGGGCATGTTCGAAAAAAACGGCGGTGGCACAGATGCCGAAATCATCGCGGCGGCCACCGCCGACGCTACGCGCAACGGTTATAGCGCCGCCACGGACACCATCGCGGTCAATATCGGCCCCACATCGGGCCCACACCTCGACGATACCGCTTTTATCGAAGTGATTATCAATCGCCAACTCACCACCATGCTATCGCAAATCGTCCTCGACACGGCGCCGAAGGCATACGCACGTGCAGTATCCGGCATTACCGGCGGCAATGACGAGGCCTGCGTTTTGGCATTGTCCCCCACAGCGCAAGACGCGATCAGCATGAACGGCGCGGGCTCGACCGTGAACATGAACGGTTGCGGGGTGTTCTCCAACTCGTCACATGCCAGCAAGGCTGTGAACATTCAAAACGGTACGTTTGAAGTCGATTGCATAGCTTCTGTCGGCGGCATCAATGTCGGCGGCACCATTTCCACCTCATGCGCCGGCACCAAAACCGGTCAAGCGGCGCTTGACGACCCATACAGCGCAATCGACGTGCCGGCCTATTCCGGCTGTGACCAGGACCCTTCAGGTAACCAAGCATACGCCCCGACGTCCAGCGATCCAGATCTCAGCGAAGGGGTCTATTGCGGCGGGATTACGATCTCTTCGGGCGAAACCATTTTCATGAACCCCGGCATCTATATCATGGACGAGGGTAATTTCACGGTGAACGGCGGCGGCACCATCACCGGCAGCGGTGTCACCATCATCCTGACCGCGTCGGACGGATCAGGCTACGGCACCATTTCGATCAACGGCGGCGGCACGGTCAATCTGACGGCACCGACGTCCTCCGACAATTCCGGATCGATCCAGGGCGATTATACGGGCATGCTGTTTTATCAAGACCGCGCAGCCGGATCATCATCCAGCCTCAACGGAACGATCAATGGCAACTCCAATGTCGAGTTGGGCGGTGCGATCTACATGCCGGAAAACAACCTATCGTTCACTGGTGGTGCCGAAGTCGGCAGCGACGGTTGTTTGCTGCTTGTCGCCCAAGAAGTGTCGTTCACCGGCAATGCCGACATCGACAACGATTGCGACATCTACGGCGGCAATCCGATCACCTACGGCGGCGTACCGGGGTTGGTGGAGTAATCGTGCTATGAGCCCTACCTCAGCCCCCTTGCTGATTCGATTTAAACACTCGCAAAAAGCCGCGGTGGCGGTCGAGTTCGCCTTGCTGGTCCCTGTCATGGGGGTGATGCTGTTGGGCTTGCTGGATTACGCCATTGTGGCGTTTCACAAAATGGAACTGGAAAGCGCGACCCGCTCCGGTGCGCAGTACGCCATGCTGGATTCCAGCGACACGTCTTTGATTTCCACAACGGTCAAAAACTCGACCAACCTGGACACAGATTTTCTTGAGGTGGATATCGCCGAGTTTTGCGAATGTATCGACGGTTCATCGATAACGTGCGCGGACACGTGCGCGACCGGCAGCGTACGCTCGTTCATGCGGATCACCGCGACATACACCCATAACCCGATTTTCATCCCCGTCACCATGACGCTGACGGGCGAAAGCATCATCCGCACACAGTAGGAAAGCCCTTTCAAGTATGAGCGCACGCTGGCTATTGAATGGATGGACAACGACCCGCACAGCCGCCAAAAATCGGCACGGTGCCGTCACGGTCGAGTTCGCCATCGCCGCACCGATGTTTCTCATCTTTGTCATGGGCTTGATCGATTTCGGCCGCTTGTACTGGATCAAAAGCACCATGCAATTTGCCGTCGAACAAACGGCCCGCTACGCCATGGTCAATCCCAGCGCCAGCACCGCGACCCTGGAAAGCTATGCTGAGGGGGAAAGCACCGTTGGCGGGATTACTTTTTCCGCCACCACCAGTGCCTCGGGCGGAATCAATTTCCGCACCATCACGGCTAGCTACACGTTTTCGTTTCTCATCCCCATCGTGCCCATCGGCAACATTTCGCTGGCGGCGAAATCCTCGACACCGATTAACAATTTGTAGATCAAATCGGATAACGCCACGTGCTTGCACTTGGTCCACGGGCACCTTAGGTTAGGGGCTAAGATAACACACCGCCTAAATCCCGTGACGGAAAGCCGAACCAGCGCATGAGCACCGATCTGATCAACAAGTACGACCTGCGCGTTCCGCGCTACACCAGCTATCCCACCGCGCCGCATTTCAGCGACCAGGTGAACGGCCAGGTGTACAAGACTTGGCTGTCGGAATTGCCGCCGGATACGGAGCTTTCGCTGTATTTCCACATCCCGTTTTGTGACGAAATGTGCTGGTTTTGCGGCTGTTACACCAAAATCGTCAAACGCTACGACCCGGTGAAGGAATACCTGGACGCGTTGCTGGCCGAAATCGATCTGGTTGCCGACGCGCTACCCGGGCGTTTCACCGCCAAGCACCTGCATTGGGGCGGTGGTTCGCCGACCATGCTCAAGGGCGAGGACTGGCTGGCGATCATGACCAAGCTGCGCGAACGCTTCGACGTCGCCGACGACGCCGAAATCGCGGTCGAGCTGGATCCCCGCACCGCGACCGAGGATTACGTCCGCGAGCTGGAATTGGCCGGCGTCAACCGCGCGTCGATCGGCGTGCAGTCCTATGAACCCAAGGTCCAAGAAGCCATCAACCGCATCCAGCCCTACGAAACCACCAAGCAGGTGATCGAATGGCTGCGCGCGCACAACATCACCCGTATCAACATGGACTTGATGTACGGCCTGCCCTACCAAGACACCGACGAGATAGAGCGCATGATCGACATGACCGTCGAGTTGCAGCCCAATCGCATCGCCCTGTTCGGCTACGCCCACGTGCCGTGGATGAAATCTCATCAAAAGCTGATCAAGGAAGAAACCCTGCCCGACGCGGCGGAACGCTGGCAGCAGTTCACGCTGGCGGTCGAACGTTTGAAGGAGCGCGGCTACGTGCAGATCGGTTTCGATCACTTCGCACATCCCGACGACCCCATGGCCAACGCCGTGGAAACCGGCGAGTTGCATCGCAATTTCCAAGGCTACACCACCGACACCGCGCCCGCCATGCTGGCCTTCGGCGCGTCGGCGATCGGTTACCTGCCGCAAGGCTACGTGCAGAACGAGCTGCCGTTGAAGGCCTACCGCCAAGCGATCTATTCGGGAATTTTACCCGCCGCCAAAGGCATCGCGCTGAGCGCCGACGACAAGCTTCGCCGCGACATCATCGAACGCATCATGTGCGACCTGACCGTCGATCTGGGCGAAGCCTGCGCCGCACATGGCATCGACGTCGCAACGCTGGACAAGGATGTCGAGAAACTCGCCCCATTGAGCGCCGATGGCATCTGCACGGTGGATGGGCATCGCATCACCGTCAGCGAAGACGGTCGCCCGTTCATCCGGCTGGT
This sequence comes from Magnetovibrio sp., assembly GCF_036568125.1. Lineage (NCBI taxonomy): Bacteria > Pseudomonadati > Pseudomonadota > Alphaproteobacteria > Rhodospirillales > Magnetovibrionaceae > Magnetovibrio > Magnetovibrio sp. The sequence goes on along the minus strand of NZ_DATCTF010000010.1, from coordinate 606,616 downwards.
CGCCAGCGCCTTCGACGCCTATCTGGAGTCCGGCCAAGGGCGGCATTCGAAAGCGGTTTAAGCTGAGGCTGTTAGGCTGGGGCCGTTTATGATGCCTAGGCGCGATAGTAAACGAACGAATCTTTCGTTTTGATCTTCTGCTTGGATGCCTTGGTTTCCAGCGTATTCACCGCGACGGCTTTCAGGCTGTCGAGGCTGTCTGCGTCGTCGGGATAGGTGGATGAACCGATGTTGGTGCCGATCTTCAAGGTATAGCCGTTGACGTTATAGGGCTTGTCCGCGATCACCCCGGTGAGCGTGCCAGTGATGGTGTCGACCACCGACGGGGACGCAACCTTCACCAGCACCACGCCGAATGAATCATCGCTGAGGCGCGCCACCACGTCGGTGGAGCGGACCTTGCCGGCGATGCGTTCGCCCACTTGTTTGAGCAATTGATCGCTGACTTCGTCGCCGTAATCTTCGAACACCGGCTCCATGCCGGTCAGACCGATCATCAACAAGCCAACCTTTTCCTTGCCCCGCTTGGCAACTTCCAGGGCGTGGTGCAAGTGCTCGTCGAACAGCGGCACATTGCCCAAGCCGGTGACGTGATCGCGCACCGCGGTGGCTTCCAGCTCGATCTCGCGGTACTTCCAATACAGTGCATAGGCGATGCTCTTGGCGATATCGAAACTGGTCATATGGGATTTGACGAGGAAATCCTTGCCGCCGAAATTGAGCGCGCGCAACGCCGCAGCCTTGCTCGCCGTGTCGGCGACAAACACCAATGCCGTCAGGATTTTGCTCAACCGCGCCAAAGCTTCGTTGTGAAAGCCATAGCTTTCCGCCAACGCGTAATCCAAGAAGCACACATCGAAGGTTTGCTCGGCGAGTTTCTTCAGCGCTTCGTCGATCGACGCCGCCACATGCACGCCGGTACGCTGTCCGCTGCCTTTGAAGATCATATGGCGCATCATATCCGCGCCCTCTCGATCGCCGTCGACAATCAGGAATTTCAGCCCGTCCCTTGCAACAGTGCCCACTGGGGGATTTTTCGCGCCCATGACACATCCCCTCATTCTGAATTCGGATATCGGTCCATACTTCAGTATGGGCGCGCGCAAATGACCTTTCAATATCAAAGGCAAACGAGCGCAATACGACTATCCGTTGAACTTGGAGGAACGTTTTAATCCATCACAGAGGCGTCTAGATGCTCGATATAAGCCGCCAAGTCCTTGCGCCATATATCGACCGAGGCGCGAATGTTGGCCCATGACACGCCATTCTTGACGTTTACAAACCACGCCAGGCGGGGAACATCGTCTTCGACGAACGCGCGTGTCCGTCCAAGATCCCGATTCCAGTCGGCATACACCTTATCCTTGATCGGAAAACCCGGCTTGATGTAAGCGCGAAATTCGAAACCGTCGCAGCGTTTTTGCATGAACATGGCGTCTTCGGGCGCACAGCCGCTCATGCGCATGGCGAAGCCCTTGCGTTCCTCCACGCCCTGATCGGTGGGGCTGCTGACCAGCAGTTGCGGGCGGTCTTCCTCGTCTTCGTGGGCGAACACCTTGTAGCCCCAGCTTTCCAACTGGGTTTTGAGCTCGGCGGGGGACATGTCGACGCGCATGTCTTCAGCCGCGACAGGTGCGGCAAACAACATCAACACGGCAAAACCAAGCCTGCGCATCAGCCATCCAATCCCAATCTTTTGCGCAGCTCGTCGGCGACCTCAAAGGCGGCGTTGAGCGGCGCGTGGCTCCAATCTTGCAAACTGTCCACACCGTCGAAAGTCCGGGCAAAGCCCTGGGCGTAAAGATCTTGGTGCAGCTTGGCATGCTTGTGGGCGATCATCTTTTTGGGCGCGAAGATATAGACCGGCCGTCCCGTCGCGCAGGCTTCCGAACACATCGATACGCTGTCGCCGGTGACGATGATGTGGTCGGCCAGCGCCAGATAGGCCATGTACGGATTGTCGCCATCGTCGCCCCATTTGAACACGTTGGCGGGTACGTCGCCCAGGGCGTCGATCAACGCCGCCGTGGCCTCGGGGGTCGAACGACGCGACGTCGTGACCAACAACGAACCGCCCGCGTCGCGCGCCAGTTTCGCCGCCTGCGCACCCAACTCACGGGCCATGTCGGGGGTGAATTTCTTGCGCTTGGTGTCGCCGCCGACGATCAGGGCGATGCGCGGGCTCGGCAAATGATCGAATGTTCCGCCCCATTTCTGCATCGCCTCGGCCAAACTTTCCGCCGTCACGCCGTGCGGTGCGCCGGTCATGGTGAAACGGTTTTCCGCCTCGCCCATACCGTCGTGACGGGGAACGCAGATCAGCGAAAAATCATCCTCGCCGGTCGATCCGGGGTGCATGACCTGCACCAGATAGGTCCGCCCTTTCGACAGCTCCTTGATGCGCCGCGCCACCGGCGCGGTGCGCCGACCGGCGGCGATGACGATATCGGGCCAAGGGGCTGCCAGATTGACCCGGCACGACTGGGTCAGCATCGAAAACGACGCCATCAGCATGTAATTGGGCAACGCCGCCGCGGCGGTGTATTCGATGTTCTTGATTTCGAACGGCAAACCCAAAGCGCGGGCCACGCCCAACACTTGAGACCGGTTGCCGGCGCGATCGTCGATCAGAAGCCAAACGCGTGCATGTTCGCCTTGAAAGGCCATAAAGATTGGTGTCCCGTTTAGGATTGTTGTGTATCCAAAGCCTTCTGCCGGATGGCGTCGAGCGTGGTGCTGGTCGAGATGATATTGGCATCATAGCGCACGTCAAGCACCGCGACCGTGTTTGCTGCAATCGCGCTTTCCAACGCCGGCTTGAACTGCGCGGTGGTTTCGACAACCTCGCCGAATGCGCCGTTGGCGCGCGCCAAGGCCGCATAGTCGGGATCGACCAAATCCGTGGCGATGACCCGTGTGGGATGGTTGCGTTCCTGGTGCATGCGGATGGTGCCGTAAACACCGTTGTTGAACACCAGCACGATCAGGTTTTGCTTTTGTTGCAGGGCAGTGGCGATTTCTTGGCCGGTCATGCCGAACCCGCCGTCGCCGACGAACACCACCACTTGGCGGCCCGGATATGCGGTTTTCGCCGCCACCCCGCCCGGCACGCCGAAGCCCATCGCACCGTTGGTCGGACCGATGAATTTGCGCGCCTTGCCATAGGTCAGATAGCGTTGCGCCCAGCCGCTGAAGTTACCGGCGTCAACCGCCACCACGGCGTCGTCGTCCAGCAGCGCGTCGAGTTCCTGCATAGCCTGGGCCAGATCCAAAGACCCTGGAACAGATCGCGGACGCCGCCACGCGTCGTAATCGGCGCGCGCCTGGGCGCGCCATGTGGCCCAGTGATCGGCCGCCGGGGCCAAGTTCTTGGCCGCCTTGGCAAATCCTTCGGGTGTGCAGGCCACGCCGATGGCGGGAGAAAAGACCTTGCCCAACTCCGACGCATCGACGTGGACGTGAACCAGCTTATGCGCGGCATCCTCCGCGCTCAGCAGCGTATAGCCTTGGGTGGTCATTTCCCCCAGGCGCGCGCCGACCACCAGCAACAGATCGGCATCCTTGATGCGTTGCAGCAAATTGGGATTGGGCGCGATGCCCATTTCGCCGACGAAGCACGGATGGATGTTGTCGATGATGTCGAGGCGCCGCATCGAACAGCACACAGGTAAATCCATTTTTTCCGCGAATTCTAAAATGTCGGCACGCGCCTGCTCGCTCCAGCGGCTGCCGCCGACCATCAACAGCGGGCGTTTCGCTTGGCACAGGCGATGATGGATGCGTTCCAGATCGCCTTCGTCCATGTGCACCGGGGCTTGCGGAATCGGTGCGGGCACGCAGGCCTCGACCGTGTCGCGCAGCATGTCTTCGGGCAGCACCAACACCACCGGGCCGGGCCGGCCAGAGGCCGCGACGTCGAACGCCCACGCCACGTCGGCGGCGGCCTGTTCGGCCTTGTCGATCATCCGCACGGCCTTGGCCAGTGGCGCGAACATTTGCGCGAAATCGACCTCTTGAAAGGCTTCGCGTCCGATGTCCTCGCGCCGGACATGGCCGACCAGCAGCACCATCGGCGAAGAATCCTGAAACGCCGTGTGCACGCCGATGGACGCGTTGCACGCCCCCGGTCCGCGCGTGACCATGCACACCCCGACCCGCCCGGTCAGCTTGGCATAGGCTTCGGCCATGAACGACGCGCCGTTTTCGTGGCGACAGGTGACCAGACGCACGCGGTCTTGAACGTCATACAGCGCATCGAGCACGTTCAAATAGCTTTCGCCGGGCACGCAGAATACGGCTTCGACATCATGGGTCACGAGCGCTTGGACGATCAACTGTCCGCCCGTGGCCGTATGAATAATGGAGTTGTCGTCCGTGTGGCGCGGATCTTGATCTGACATGGAAACCTCGAAAGTGGGAGTGTATGAGCCCTGTTTTCAGTGCCTTGGCATACAAAATGCCACGATCGGAGCGCACTGCATAGCCGTGGTTGCGCGCTTGAGGTTGACCGGGCGCAAAAATCGCGAGAAGCTAGAGAAGTCCTCGGCCTTTCACGTTTTGGAGCATGCCCGTGTCGCACAATTCGTCAGAAAACGACCCGACGAAAGTCAGCCTGACGAAAGGCGATTACGCCAAATACGCCGTCGGCCAAGTGATCCATCACACCCTGTTCGATTACCGCGGCGTGATCGTCGACGTCGACCCACAATTTCGCGTCGGCGCGCAGATGAAAGCCCAGGAACAACGTCCCAAGTTTCGGTCCGACGACAGCCGCCCGTGGTATCACGTTTTGGTGGACGGCACCGCCAACCGCGCCTACGTGTCCGAACAAAACCTCGAACTCGACTTCGAAGGCGGCCCCATCGACCACCCCGACGTGATCGATTATTTCGACAATTTGGCCGGGGGCGTCTACATCAGCCACCCGCACAAGGTTCACTAGCCCCTCTTTACAAGAGCCACCGTCCCGGCCATAAACGCCGAAACTGTTCCACTCAAAGCCTGGAGACGTGCCCGTGAGCGTCAAACGCAATCCCGCCGGCCTGGAAGCGGCCAAAATCCTTCTCGACATCGAAGCCGTGAATTTCCGCCCCGAAGAGCCGTATATCTTGACCGCCGGTTGGGCCAGCCCGGTTTACATCGATTGCCGCAAGCTGATCTCGTTTCCCACCGAACGCACGCGGATGATGGAAATGGCGGTGGAAACCTTGCGTCGCGATTCCAACTTGGCGGCCGTCGATGCGGTGGCCGGCGGTGAAACCGCGGGCATCCCCTATTCGGCCTGGATCGCGCATCTGACCGGCAAGCCGATGCTGTATGTGCGTAAAAAGCCCAAGGGTTTCGGACGCAACGCGCAAATCGAGGGTCACATGCCCGAAGGCAGCCATGTTTTGCTGGTCGAGGATTTGGCCACCGATGGCGGCTCAAAAATCAACTTCGTCAATGCCTTGCGCAAAGCCGGTGCTACGGTTTCCGACGCATTCGTGGTGTTTTTCTACGGCGCGTTCCCGGGCGCGCTGGACACGTTGGAAAAAGAAGGCGTCACCATGCACTACCTCGCCACCTGGCAGGACGTTCTGGAAGTGGCCGAAGAACGCCAAGCCTTCTCCCCCGCTGCCATCCAAGGGGTTAAAGATTTTCTCAAAGATCCCATCGGTTGGTCTGTCGCCCACGGCGGCAAAGGGGCCGATTGAAGTCAAATACGCTGAATACGTGAAAAAGTTTTAAGACCGAAAAGAGCCGTTTTTACGGCTCTTTTCGTCAAAAAAAGACGTGTGCAGTCTGTTGTATTCGTTCACGATTGTAAGAAAAAAGCTCACAAATACTTTGAGCCTCCTCTGCACTTTTTTGTTTCGGCATTTTTGGGCAATCTATTCTAGCGTATTGACTTATCGGTAAAAACCTCTACATATCATCCATACGTGTTGCATTTGACTTGTGTTACTTGAATAACCGGTACGCCGATTAGCTTAGTTATCCCCTGACAGTGTGAGCGTTACACCGACATGCCACCACATGCAGTGGGGCATGCAACTTATACTCCTGTTTGAGGAAACGACTATGACGATTGGTACTGTAAAGTTTTTCAACACCGCTAAAGGTTTTGGCTTCATCGAGCCGGAAGACGGCTCCAAGGACGCTTTTGTGCACATTTCCGCCGTTGAACGCGCCGGTTTGAGCTCCCTGAACGAAGGCCAGAAGGTCAACTACGAACTTCAGCCGGGTCGCGACGGTAAATCTTCCGCCGAGAACCTGTCGCTCGTCGATTAATTCATCGACCGACTGACTGTACGACTTGAGAAAGGCCTGCTTTCGCAGGCCTTTCTTGCTTTACTTTTCTCGTTCAAAGGACGATCGATGGCTCGAAAGCCCAATTACGACTTTGAACGCAGAGAGCGCGAACGCCAGCAGGCCGAAAAAAAGGCCCAGCGCGCCGCCGCGAAGAAACAAGCCAAAGAAGCCAAGAGCGAACTCCCTGACGACACCGAAGGCGATACGAAAACGCCGTCCGCGTCGGAGACCTAATGCCACAGCCGCACGGACTTGCGTAGCGCAATTCCGGCCCGCATATGGCACCCCGCCCTTTTCTTTCGAGAATTCGTCCCCATATTCA